>CALCHX010000224.1 GCA_937906875.1 uncultured Gemmatimonadota bacterium
CGCTCACCCGCCGATGCCAGACTTGATTTTTGAGGGTTCCAGGCTCCGCCCATCTGCCGCCCCCCGGTGGCCGGAGCCGGACGCGGTGGGAGTCTGTCGACACTGTCCGATGGGGTGCTGCGGGCCGCAGTGCAGGCTCAGAACGACCGACCCACGGCCACGAAGACGCGCGCTCCGCCGCTCACTCCGGCGGCCTCGTCGCGTCGTGGCAGGGCGACGCCCAGCCGTCCCCTGTAGCCGACGTCGTACTGCAGCGCGATGTCGATATCCAGTTCAGCGCCGAATGACGTGAGCCACCGCGCTTCGTCGGGCGCGCCCAGGCAGGCGGCGCGGCCAGCGGCCGACGGGGGGCACCAGGCGGTGGCCGCGTCGGCGAAGAGGATGAGCGAGGCGCGGTCTATGAAGACGGGCAGCGGCGCCACACCGCGCCCCGGCGCGGCGAGTGGCGCCCGGTATTCCACCGAGCCGGCCGCCGCCCGCGTGCCGTAGAGCGTGGACGCCGGCACGCCGCGCACGCCGAAGGTGCGCTGTCCCTCCCCCACCACCACGCCGGGAAAGAGCTCCACCACCCCGCCGCTCACTCCTCCGGCCTGGAACTCGTTGGTGGCCGCGTCGTCGGCCCAGCCGCCGGCCACGCGGGCGGCCAGCACGTGATGGGCAAAGCCGGGCAGCCAGGGCAGGCTCCGGTAGACGCTCAACGCGCCGACGGCGCTTCTCGTGGTCGGCTTCACGTCGCCGTCCAGCCAGCGCTGACGCAGGGTGCCGGAGAGCGAGACGCCATCCTCCGGCGAGATGGAGAGCGCCGGCCGCTGGGTGTTGCTGAACCCGGCCGAGAGCTGCGCCGCGGGCACCAGGCGTGTCTGCTGATAGAACGCGCCCAGTTGTGCCAGGAGTGGCGCGGGATCGGTGCTGTAGGCGCGCTGCTCCAGCTCCGCGCCCACCGACGCCCACGCGTTGGTCCTCACGCGCGGACGTTGGAAGACAGCCGCCGAGCGGAGCGAGCTGGTGCGGCGACGGCGCTCCCCGGCCACCGATCCGTCACGTCGACGTAGAGTGAGTCGCTGCCAGTCCTGGGCGATGGCCAGATCCAGCAGTGGCCTTCCCAATCCGGCGTAGCGATAGCTGGCCGTCCCCTCGAACAGCCCTGTAGTGGTGCCCACGAAGGCCTCGGCGGTGAAGCCATGCTTGCCGATGACGTCGCGCCCGCTGGTGGACGCGCCGACGAACGTCTCATCCAGGTCGCCGACGGAGAGCAGTGGGACCCAGTATCGGGGCGCCAGCGTGCGCCAGGGCGAATAGGGCCGGGCGGGTGTCGTCACCGGGTCCAGCGGCGGGAGGGGAACGGTGGAGGCATATCTCGCCCGCCACGCGTCGTCTCCCCGCCCGGCGGTACCGACGTCGGTCGTCAACGAGTCCAGCGGCGCCACCACCACGGCCCAACCGTCGGCGTCGTACTCGACGGCAGCCAGCCGACGGTTGTCGGGCGATGGCGCGGGATCGAAGAGGCCGGTCGCAGTGGCCGTGAGTCGTTCCACGGACGTGACGGGGGTGCCGGCTCTCGCCGGAATGACGACGGGTACATCCGCCGGGATCGTCGCCCGATACAGCTCCGCGCGCCCGCTGCTGTCGCTCATGAAGTACAGGCTCCGCCCGTCCGGCGCCCAGCTCGGCGCGGCCTGGACCGAGCGGCCGCTGGCGACGATCAGTTCCACGCTGCCAAGGCTGTCCAGCACCACGACCTCGGCGCGCCCGCCGGCGGTGAGCCGCACGGCGGCGATCCGTGAGCCGTCGGGCGACCAGCGGGGCTCCGTCCATTGCACGTCATCGTCCGTGTTCGTGATCGGAGCCGTCGACGCGCCGTCGGGGGAGACACGAACCAGGCTGGTCGTGCCGGCCACCGACTGCACCGCCACGATCTCGCCGTCGGCGCGGGCATCGGGACGGAAGAGGCGCGCGCCGGTGGTCAGACGGCGCTCGCGACTTCCGTGCGAGATGTACAGGTCGGAGCGCAGGTGAAAGGGATCCAGGTAATCCAGTTGCGCGTAGAGCAGTCCACCGTCGGCCAGCGGCACCTGCGACGACCCGTCGTTCCGGCGACCAAGGCGGGTCAGTTCGCCGTCCAGTTCCAGCGAATACGCGCCGGGGGTCTCGCGGCCGTTGTTGAGGCCGACCACCAGGGTGTTCGCGTCGCGCCAGCGCGGCGCCCGCGTCTGCCAGAGGCGATCAGCGAGTTGCCGGAACTCGGGGCCCGCGCCGTCCGCCACGCCGGGCAGGAGTCCGGCCTGCAGGGAAACGCGCCAGCCGCGCCAGGCGCGGCGGAAGCTCACCCCGAACCCGCGGCGAGCGTCGTGGTCGAGCAGGAAGGGAATGGGATCGCCGGCCACCGCGTCGATGTAGCGCGGAATGGTTGCCGCGCCACGCGTCCTGGCCAGATGATCGAAGAAGAGACCGCCCAGCGCGTAGGCCTGCTCGCCGCCGGGAAAGTGCGGCGTCGCCAGGCTCAGGTCGGCGAGGCGCGGAAAGTCGCCGGCAAGCATGTCGGCGCGCGCCATCGTCCTGTGCTGCGTGCCGGCGACGCGCCCACTCCCGGTGAGCTTGCTCTCGTAATACACGGCGATTCCCTCAATCGCCCATGCCGGCAGGTACTGATTGGGAAAGAGGAATGGGCTGCGGCCAAAGACATGCTGCGCTGCCCGCCACCAGCCGCGGGTGCGATCCAGGTGGAAGATGTGCACCAGCTCGTGGGTGACCACGAGCGTGCTCCAGTCATCGTAGAAGCGGAGCGAGATGGCATCCACCGGCGGCTGTGCGTGGATCACGATCCGGTTGCTCGGGAACGGCGTCGCACTGCCATTGCTGAAATCCACGTTGTCAGTGACCACTAGGTCCACCAGTCCGCGCGGTCTGGGCAATTCCGCGCTCAACTGCTCGTACGCCCGCTCGGCGTTCGCCGCCGAGCGACGGGCCAACTGCTCGACAGCGGGAGTGAAGTGGACGCGGAAGTGTTCGGTGGCAATGGTCAGCCAGCGCTCGTTGGGGGCCTGCGCGGCCAGCGCACTGGCACTCGATGCCATGAGCGCGACGATCATGACAGGGCGACGGACCCACCTCACGAGCACGCTGCGTACGGAACTCGCCACCATCACGGCACGCCACCGGCGTCGTTCGTCGACGCACCTACGGCGAGGCTCCGGAAGTACTGTTCCAGGCCGTCGGCAAGTCCGTCGGCATAGGCCTTCTGGAATGCGGTCGTGCGCAACGCGGCTTCCTGTTGGGGCATCATCATGAATGCGCCCTCGGCTAGTATGGCGGGCATCCAGGTGGGACGGACGAGGGCAAGATTGTCGTAGTGCAGGCCGAGGTTGGGAAGCCCCAACCTGCGGACCAGTGCGTTCTGGGTGGCGCGAGCGAGCGGCACTGCCTGTGGATGGAAATAGTAGGTCCCGGTGCCGTGGGCAGTGAAGGGATTCACGCCATCGGGCAGCGCGTTCAGGTGTACGGAGACGAGCGCATGGGCGTCCGCGCGTCGCGCCATGATGGGGCGGTCGCCGAGCGCCACCGGGTCCATCGTGGTGCGGGTCATGATGACCGTGGCTCCGCGACGCACGAGTTCGGCGCGAAGCAGTTCGCTGATCGCCAGCGTTGCCTCGGCCTCGTACAGCCCCGTGGGGCCGGTGGAACCGATGGGCGGATGACCCGGGTCCACCGCTATGCGCAGCCCGTCGAGTGGAGCTGCCGGGTTCACCACGGGTTGCCGGCGCACGCGCAGCACGAAGGCATTGCCGCGCCAGAAGGCGAGGTAGCCGAATGGTCGCTGGGAGAGGTGCAGAGTGTATCGCGCGCGACGGCCGTCGAGCGGTTCCCAGGTGACATGATCCACCAGCGGATCGTTGGCGACGTGGGTGATGATGTCGCTGTTCGCCGTCACATCGAACAGGGTGAGGACGATCGAGTTGCCGTCCTCATCCACCTGGTGGAGTGGCACGTCGGCCATCGGGAAGATGACGTCGACCCATTCGTTCGATGGCCTGACGACGAGATTGCCGACCACCCGCTGCGGCGCCACGGAGCCGGCGGGGAGAGAGCTGACATCGGCGCCATCGACCCAGGCGTCGAGTCCCGGCGCCAGGCTGAGTCGCACGAAGCCGCCGTCAGTCGCGGTCTGGCGGGCGACGGTCCCCGGCACGAAGAACCATCGGTAGGTGCCGCCTGGCAGGGGCCGGGCACTTATCCGTCGGTCGCCACTGTCGGCCACTTGCGCGGCGCCCAATCTCACGAGGGTGCGCTGGTCGTCGCCGAGTACGGTGACGGTGGGCAGCGGCAGGTTGAGGCTGTCGGCGCCACGAATGGCCACGAGCCGGGCGCCGCCGGCCAGGCGCGATGCCGCCACTTCGGTTGCCTGGAGAACGCCGTTGGTGCCTTCACGACGGCCGGTGGGCGACGGTGCGGCCACGAGCGGCACCGGGGACCCTGTCGACGGCACGAGCACGACGCGGGCGTTGACCGGGGCGCGCAGGGCCGCCCGTATCAGTTCGGAAGCCGGATAGCTGATCGGGCCCGACGGCATGAGGCTCCGCTCGTCGACTCTCAGCGGTCCACTGTCCGATAGCACGGGCAGCGGCGGCAGCAGTCGCACGGCCAGGGTATCGGCCACCGTGACACCACGCAGGGTGGCCTGGAGGAGGTAGCGCGGCTGCCGGGGCACCGGGAGCCAGGCGAGGAAGCTGCCGTTCGGCTCCACCCGTACAGCCTCGCCATTTATCCGCAGGGTGGCCCGCCCACTGCCCAGTGAGCCGAAGATGAAGGTGGAGTCACGCGCCCCGATCAGCGCCCCCCGTGCGGGATAGACCACGCGCAACCGGAGCGGACCATCCACGGCGGGAATGGGCGGCAGCGCGGGAGCCGGCCGGGACACCATCTCCGGCGCGGCGCCGACGGCCCCGGCCGCGGGGTGGACGCGCGTCGCAGTCCTGCACGCCGGCATCAGCAACAGCGCAGCGACGGCAGGGTTGACGAGGACGGCGCGCGCTGTGCGAGCGGGCAGGCTGAGGCGCATCTTCCAATTTAACGGCGCTGCATGGTGGTCCGCACGTCCCACCGGTCGGCGAGAGCGGTCGGCCGCCGTGAGCGGTGGTGAAAAGTGCTGGCCGGCGCTGGCGGGCCCTGTCGCGAGAGTGGTCGTGCTGCCACTGTTACAGGGTTCGCGGCCGGGGCGTCCTGGCCGTGTGGCGGCTCCGGCGCTGCTGTCCGGCGTGAAACCAGCTAGCGTCCGCGACAGTAAGAATACAAGGAGACATCTACTCAGAGCGGGCAGGCCCCATGCAGGCGGTGTCAGGCGGCGGGAAGTGGCGCCCGAGTGGTGCCTGGAGACACCCGACTGGCCAACTGACTGACACTTTCCCGATCTTACCCGTACGTTTTCTCGTTAACGAGGCACTAGCCCTCCCGTCCCTGCGGACGTAGTCTACCGCGTACGTGCCCCCATTGTCCTCTCCCTTCTCGTCCCCGGCTTCCGACGCCGCGTCCATCCTGGTGGACGTTTGCGGTCGCACCGACGTCGGTCGAACACGTGAGCACAACGAGGACGCATTCCTCATCGCTGACGTGTCGGCGGGCGTCCCGTTGCCCGCTGAAGGCGTGACCGCGTACCCGGCGGAAGACCGAGGCCTGCTCTTCATGGTGGCCGACGGCATGGGCGGCGCCGCGGCGGGTGAGGTTGCCAGCGCGATGGCGGTGCACACGGTGCTGGAGGCCGTCGCCAGCACATGGCGGAACTCGCCACACAGGACGCCGTCCACCTTTGCGCGCGCGCTGCGCGAATCGGCGGAGGAAGCCAACCGTCGCATCCACGTCACGGCCATCGAGCAGCCTGAGTACCGCGGCATGGGTACGACGGCCACTGTCGCCGGCCTGCTCGGTGAGACGCTCTATCTGGCCCAGGTGGGAGACAGCAGGGCCTACCTGGTGCGCGATGGTCGGGCCCTGCAGATCACCAAGGACCAGTCACTGCTCCAGCGCCTTGTGGAAGCCGGCGAGATGACGCTGGAGGAAGCGGAACGGAGCGCCCGGCGGAACATCATCCTGCAGGCGCTGGGCCCCGAGGCGAGCGTGATCATCGACCTCACCCACCAGAAGGTGAGGCGCGGTGACGTACTGATCCTGTGCAGCGACGGACTGTCGGGACTGGTGCACGGCGACGACATAGCCCGGGTGGCCACCGAGGCGCCGTCCATGTGCGCGATCTGCGACGAACTGATTGCCGCGGCCAACGAGAACGGCGGACCGGACAACATCACCGTGGTGGCCGTCCGCTTCGATGGCGAGGGACTCTCGGCCGCCGCCGCCAACGATGCCGTGGGCCACCAGCGGTTCGCCGAGGACGGGGAGGGCGCGGTGGACGAGGACTGGATCAACGGCACGGTCGAGTCCACGGATGCTCCGTCCAGCTTTGAAGGCTACGCGATCACGCCGCCGCAGGGAGTACCGCGAGCGCAGCTCCCGTTACCTCCGGAAGTGACCCGTGAACGGCAGGAGAAGGGGCGCATCTGGATGGCATTGCTCGCCGTGCTGCTGGTGATCACCGCGGCTGTGGCGCTCTGGCGCTGGTTGCGCTAGCCCCGCCGCGCGACCATGCCGGCAAGGTCAGCGTGCACCTGATTCTGCTCGTCTCCGGCGGCACGCTGGGTGGTCGCCGCTTCCAGCTCTCCCAGGAGCGCATCCTGGTGGGTCGCGATCCCGCCGCCGATGTCCGCTTCGACGCCGACCGGGACCGCGAGGTCTCCGCGCGTCACGCCGAGATCCGCTGGCTGGGCGACGGTTGGCAACTTCGCGACCTGAACAGCACCAACGGCACCTTCCGCAACGGCGCCCGAGTGGGGGGCAATACCTCGCTGCACGAAGGTGACCGGGTGACGCTGGGCGTGAATGGCCCGGTGCTCGTGGTGGAGTCGGCGGCGCCGGCGGCTGCTGGCAACCCGCCGCCGGGCAAGGCGGCGAGCGCCGGATCGGCCGGCGACGGAGGACGACGGGGACGACCGCGGACGTCGCGCCTGCTCATTGCCGGGGCCATGGTGGCAACGGTGATTGCCGTCGGGCTGACGACGACCGCCATCCTCCGCGGCCGGCGGGTTGCAGCAGCCGCACCGGCCGCGCCGACGGTGGCCAGTGCGCCCGGAACGACCACCGTCCCGGCCAACGGCGGCGAGATGGACTTCGCTGCCGTGAACGACGCCAGCGCTCGCGCGGTGGCCCTGGTAGCCGTGCAGATGCCTCGCGGGGATGCCTCGTCGGGCACCGCGTTCGCCGTCGGCGAGCGACTGCTGGTCACCAATCGGCACGTGGTGGAGGACGAGGACGGCACGAGGGCGCGACGCGTGCTGGTGAAGTTCTCCGAGACCGAGGCGTGGCTGCCGGCGACCGTGGAGCGGGTGGACAGGGATGCCGACCTGGCCACGCTGCTGCTCGAGGAGCCGGCACGCACCCCTCAACAGGTACGCGGCATTGCCGCCGTGGGCACGGCTCCCAGGGTGGGCGATCCGGTGGCACTGATCGGCTACCCGCTGGGCATCGATACCCCCATGGAGCAGACCGCCGACGACTTCATCGCCGCGCCATCCGTCTTCCGGGGAATGGTGAGCAAGAGCGTGCGGGACGTGCTGCAGGTGGACGCCTTTGCCGGCCACGGAAGCAGCGGCAGCCCCATATTCGACCGGCGCGGCGCGGTGGTCGGAGTCGTCTACGGCGGTCCGGCGGAGTCGGCCGGCCGCATTGTCTACGCTGTGTCCCCCGCCGCGCTACTCGACTTCCTGTCCGACACGCCGGTCACCCGCATCCCCTGACTCCGCCCGCCGCGGGGGCACCGACCGATCGCTGGCACGGCCGGGTGTGTAGCTGCCCAGCACGCGCGCGGCGCGAGCACCGGTAGCCGACGGCACGTTCCCCGGCTGGCCGGTCAGGTAGAGATGACCGAGCAGGGCGAAGGCCACCGCCTCCTTGGCCTCGCCATCAAAGAAGAGCGTGTCGAACAGCACCACCGAACGCGGCTCGACGGCGGCGGCGATGGCCGCGACGAGAGCGCGATTCCGGGCACCGCCGCCGCTCAACACCACCTCGTGCACCGCGGTCGGCAACCAGCGCCGGTAGGCGTCGCCAATGCTGCGAGCGGTCACCGCCACCGCGGTGGCCACCATGTCCTCATCGGAGCAATCGGGAGCGTGTAGCCGACAGCCGGCCATGAGCCGATCCGCGTACTCCACGCCGAACTGTTCCCGTCCGGTACTCCTGGGCGGTGGAGTGCTGAAGAAGGGGTGAGCGAGCGAGGCTTCCACGACTGGCTCGACGGCGGTCCCGCGCGCGGCCAGCAGGCCGTCCACATCGTGGGTGAGCGACGGCCAGAGTCGACGCACCACGGCGTCGATCACGGCCACTCCGGGCCCCGTGTCGAAGGCGCTCACGCCAACGGACGCACCGCCCGGCGGAATGGCGCTGACGTTACCCATCCCACCCAGATTCTGGAGCGCGCGCCAGCGGGTGGGATGGGCGAAGAGCAGGCGATCGGCGATCGGGACAAGTGGCGCACCCTCACCTCCGGCGGCAATATCACGACTGCGGAAGTCGTGCACCACCGCCACTCCACCACGCTCGGCGATGGTCGCCGGGTCGCCGACCTGCCAGCTCGAATGTCCAGGCTCATGCCAGATGGTCTGGCCATGCGAGGCGATGGCGTCCACGTCGCCTGTTCCCAGCCCCAGGTGGGACATGAGGCCAGTGGCGGCATCGGCGAACCAGTGGGCAATGTCCACCCGCAGACGACAGTACTCCGCTGGTGACGCCCGCTGCATGGCCGCCACCAGCCGTTCGCGCTGGACGCGCGAGTAGGGTGTCGTGTGCCAGCCAAGCAGTTCCGCGCTCACCGCACCCTGCTCGCGCGGCGTGAAGCGCACCGCGGCCGCCGTGACGCCGTCCAGCGACGTCCCGGACATCAGCCCCACGATCGTCGTCGTTCCTGCCATGCCGCTCTCCGGTTCCGCTACACGGTTGGGAAGGTTCGCTGCCAGCCGTCTCAGGAGACCGGCGGCGGCTCGTCCGGGATGAGGCGACGAATCACTCCGCCAACCTCGTCGAGCGCCCGTGCGGCGGCATCGCGATCGATGTCCAGTGCCTGCATCACTATCGCCTTCTTCACACTCCCGTCGGCCGCGTCCAGCAGCTCCCGCGCGCGCTCCCGGTTCACGCCGCACACATCCATGAGGATGCGCTCGCTGCGGTCCTCCAGCTTGGCGTTGGTGGCTCGCAGGTCGACCATCAGGTTGCCGAACGTCTTGCCCAGCCGGATGAAGGCCCCGGTCGTGATGATGTTGAGCGCCAACTTGGTCGCCGTGCCCGCCTTGAGCCGGGTGGAACCGGTCACCAGTTCGGGGCCCACCAGCGGCAGCACCGCGACGTCCACATCGGCCAGGATTGCCGCCGGCGGTGGGGAACAGGCAACGATGGCGGTGCGCGCACCCAACTCGCGCGCCCGGTGCAGGGCGGCGGCGACGTACGGAGTGGTTCCCGAGGCCGCGATGCCAACCACGAAGTCCAGCTCGTTCACTCCGCGCTCGTCCAACGCTCGCGCGCCGTCGCTCGCCACATCCTCGGCGCCCTCCTGGGCGCGCGTGAGCGCTGGCAGTCCACCGGCAATGATTCCCTGCACCATCTCGGGATCGGAACCGAACGTGGGTGGACACTCGCTGGCGTCCAGTACGCCGAGCCGCCCCGACGTGCCGGCGCCCACGTAGAAGAGGCGACCGCCAGCGCGGAATGTCTGCTCGGCAATCGTGACCGCCGCCGCGAGCTGCTCGCGCTGGGCGGCGACCGCCGGCGCCACCAGGCTGTCCTCGGCGTTCATGAGATCCACGATCTCCTGCGGCGAGGCCAGGTCGATGTTCGCGCTACGGGGGTTGCGCCGCTCGGTGAGACGCGGGTCCATGGCGCGTTCGGCTGCCACTGACGGATGTGCTGGAGACTCGGGCACGCGGGCGGTGGTGAATGGGAAGGGCGCCAGTGAATGCGACACCCGGCACGCCTGGCGCCTGCCGGCGAGCTGGAGCCGATCCGTCTGTCGTCAGTTCACGGGCGGCGCTAAGTTATCGGTTGCGGCGCGGGTGGGGCAACCCGCGCACGATCCCATCATGGCCGGGCGAGAGGAACACCGGCGGTGAGACCGCGCGGAGCCGTCTCGCTCCGATCACACCAGTGCGTGCGTCGTGCGACCCGCGCGATCCGCGCCGCACCTGAGACCGATGCAACCTACCAGGTCGAGTATTTCGTCCGTCGTTCGAGTCGAGCCGCGCGCGCTGGCAGCGGCCCTCCTGTTGTCGCTCGTCACCCTTGCCGGCTGCGGCCGCGGCGTGACGCTGACCTCCGCCGCACCCAGTGAGGCGCCCGCCATTCCCGCACGGGAAGCAGCGTCGTTCCCCGATGGATGGCGCTTTCCCGCCGGTCAGCTCCAGGCCGCGGTCGCGCCCAGCGCGATGATCACGAGCGACAACGGCATTGCCTCGGAGGCAGGGCTGGAGATCCTGCGCAGGGGCGGCAACGCGGTGGACGCCGCCGTGGCGACGGGCTTCGCGCTCGCCGTCACCTATCCGGAAGCCGGTAACCTGGGCGGCGGAGGTTACATGGTGATCCGCATGGCCGACGGCCGTGCGGCGGCGCTCGATTACCGGGAGATCGCCCCGATGGCGGCCACGCGCGACATGTACCTGGATGCTTCCGGCAAACTCACCGACAGGAGCGTGGTCGGACACCTGGCTTCCGGAGTACCGGGCGCGGTAGCCGGGATGGCGGCGGCATTGGAGAAGTACGGGACGATGCGGCTGGACGAGGTACTGGCACCGGCGATCCGGCTGGCCGAGGAGGGATTCCTGGTGGACAGCGTCCTCCATCGCTCCATTCGCGCCGACAGTGCGCTGATCGCGAAGTTCGCCGGCGCGTCCCTCTTCCTGCCCGGCGGCAGGCCGCTGGCGGTGGGCTCACGCCTGGTTCAGCCGGCACTCGCCCGCACGCTGCGCCTGATCGCGAGCGAGGGATCGCAGGCCTTCTACACGGGTTGGCCAGCCGATTCGCTGGCTGCCGAGATGAAGCGTGGCGGGGGGATAATCACCCGCGAGGACATGGCCCGCTACAAGGCTGAATGGCGCGACCCGGTGCGCACCACCTACCGCGGTTACTCGCTCATCTCCATGCCCCCCAGCTCGTCGGGCGGCGTCACGATCGCCGAGACGCTGAACATCCTGGAGCCGTTCGGCGACCTGCCACGCTTCGGCACCGCCCAGTACACCATGCTCCTGGCGGCAGCCTACCAGCGGGCGTTCGTGGACCGCAACGAGAAGCTCGCCGACCCCGCCTTCGCACAGGTACCGACCGCCGAGTTGACGAGCAAGGCTTATGGAGCAAGGCTGCAGAAGACGATCACGCCCGGCCGCTGGACACCGACGCCGGAGATCGCCCGCACGATGCGTGAAGGGATGGAGACCACCAACTACAACGTCGTGGACTCCCGCGGCAACGCGGTGGCCACGACGACCACCATCAACAGCCTCTACGGCTCGGGTGCATACATCCCCGGCGTCGGCATCTTCATGAACAACGAGATGGACGACTTTGCCGCGCAGCCCGGCCAGCCGAACCAGTTCGGGCTGGTGCAGGGTGAGGCGAACGCGGTGCAGCCGGGCAAGCGCATGCTGAGCGCCATGTCACCCACCATCGTCCTGGATCCGGCCGACCAGCTCCTGCTGGTGGTGGGGAGCCGCGGCGGGCCGCGGATCATCACGAGCACGTCGCAGATCATCCTGAACGTGATCGCGAACCGGATGACCCTGGCCGACGCCTTCAGCGCGCCACGTATCCATCATCAGGCGCTCCCCGACGTGCTGATCCACGAGCGCGGCGGCCTCCCGGCCGACGTCTCCGCCGCACTTCAGGCGATGGGGCTCTCGCTCCAGGTCGGGTCTGACGGGTTGCCGAACGGGATCATGCGCACCGCGTCGGGGCTGCACGGAGTGACCGACCCGCGCGGCAACAGCAGCAGGGGCGCCCGCGGGTTCTGACGACATCGTCGCGTACGACATCGTCGCGTACGACATCGTCGCGTACGACATCGTCGCGTACGCGAGCGTCGCCGGCGCGAGGAGCGGCCCGGCGCGCCGGCCGAGCGTGAGATGCTGCATGAGAAGAGCGGGCAGGCATGCGCCGATGCATGCCTGCCCGCTCTTCCAATGTTTGTCGGGCGCGGAAAGCCAGCCCGGATCAGGATCCGGCAGGCACCGTCGTGGCGTCGTTGAGGACGATGGTCATGCGCGCTCCCTCGTTCAGGCAGCCTTCAAAGTTGGCTGTCGCTGCTGCAGCGGCGGTACCGGCAGCGGCGCCAGAGGCGGCCCCGATCACGGTCCCCTTGGTGTCCTTGCCGAGAATCTGCCCGGCGATGGCGCCTATGACAGCACCGCCGATCACCTTCTTGGCGTCGTTCTCCGTGCTCGAGTTACGAACGCGCGCGATGTCCGCCTCGGCGGTGCGTGCACTGACCGGGTAACTCTTGCCGCCAAAGCTGACCGAGACGACATCCAGGCCGACACGGATCTGGTCGTTCGCGTTCTCGCTGCGCTTGAGCTCCGTGATACGCACGACGGCCGTTGCACCAGCCGGGATCACGGCACCGTTGGAACCGGTCACGGACTGGGCGACGGTGGCCGTGAAGCGGTCACCCACCTTGTTGGTGTTGGTGCAGACCTTCTGGTTGGATGTCAGGGCAATGCGCGTTCCGGCAGCGATCGACCCCATGGCCGCCGCTTCCGTTCCCGAACCCTGTGTAACGGTATTGCCGCTGGCGGTGGTCGTCGGAGCCGGCGCGGCTGGCCTGGGCGCTTCGGGCCTGGGCGCGGCGGGCCTGGGTGCAGCCGGCCGTGGGGCCGTGGCGCGCGGCGGAGAAGCGGGGGTCGTGGTGCGTGGCGGAGTCGGAGCTGGCTCAGGGATGGCCGGCGTCGTGAAGGTGTCGGTGAGGGCCGGCTCGGCCAGCGAGTCGGCACCCGCCAGGGCGAGGTCGCGGCTCAGGCTCGAGTCGGCCGCCAGGCCGTCGTCGACGCTGGACTTCTCTCCGCAGGCGGAAAGGATCAGAGCCAGCCCGAGCGCCGCTGGTGCTGCGATGCGGCGAATATATTGAGACATTTGGTAGTACTCCGTTGACTGGTTCATGGCCGTTTGCGCGCGGTGCGCGCGATACCGCCATCCTCATGGAAGGGGCAAGCCATATGCCACCCCTGTCCGTATTTCAAGGGCTGGTTGCGTAGTTTGTACCCTGCCGCACATTCACGGGTCCACCATGCCCTCGCCGGGTGCGCGAGGCGGCCCCGGCAGTAGCCCTGAAGGGACAGGCGCCCCGCAATCCGCATACATCGCTGGATACCAGAATGTATCCGAAGCGAGCAGCGCCAGCCTGGCACGACCGCTGGACCGGATCCTTCGGCATTCCGTGCCACCGACCTGCCGGGTTGCCGGTGCGGGCGAGCGGATCGGGCTGACGACT
Organism: uncultured Gemmatimonadota bacterium; assembly: GCA_937906875.1. Classification (GTDB taxonomy): domain Bacteria; phylum Gemmatimonadota; class Gemmatimonadetes; order Gemmatimonadales; family Gemmatimonadaceae; genus CALCHX01. Next base: position 13,565 of record CALCHX010000224.1, read on the forward strand.
CTGTTGGCAAGAGACGATCGGAGACCTACGTTTGACGCATGACGCGTGCAGAATCTTCCCCGACCCCGGATGCCCGCCTCTACGCTCTGGAGGACCAGCAGCGAGAAGCCAACCGGCTAATCTCGGAACTGCAGGCGCGCGATGCGCTCAAGACCCAGTTCCTGGCCAACATCTCTCATGACCTGCGGACCCCGCTCACGGCGATGATCACCCACGCCGAGATCCTGCGGGACGGGATCCTCGGCGACCTGTCCAGCCGCCAGTTGGAGAGCATAAACAGCGTCATCAGCGGCGGGCGGCAGCTTCTGGGGATGGTCAGCGAGATCCTCACCTACGCACGCGGCCAGGCCAATCAGTTGACGCTGAACATCGGGGAGTTCTCACTCCACGACGCCGTGAAGCAGGTGATCGCGCTCAACGGCGCGCTCGTCGCCAAGAAGGGGCTGGTGCTGGAAGCCGAGGTGGACAGCGGCCTTCCCAATGTCCATGCCGACCAGGAGAAGGTGACGCACATCCTGGGCAACCTGCTGGGGAACGCGATAGCCTTCACGCCGGAAGGCGGCCGGGTCTGGATAGCTGCTCACCTCTCGTCGAATGGCAGCGTGCCCGAAGTGGAGGTTCAGGTAGGTGACAGCGGGATAGGGATTGCTGCCGAGCACCATGCGCTGGTCTTCCAGGAGTTCGCCCAGGTGGACTCTTCTCCGTCACGCCAGCATCACGGTACCGGCCTGGGGCTGACGATTGCCCGGCGGCTGGTGGAACTGCATGGCGGGCGCATCTGGCTGGAGAGCGACCTGGGGGGCGGTTGTCGCTTCTTCTTCACGATTCCCGTGCACCGGGTAGAGTGACGGCGTCCGGCTGCCGGGTTCTGGTCGTGGAGGATCACGCCCTGGTAACCGAGGCCATGACGATCCTGCTCGAGGTCGACGGACACGAGGTACGTAGCGCGGCCACCGTGGAAGCGAGCGTCTCCGTCGCGCTGGAGTGGCCACCGGATGTGATGCTGCTGGACATCACCCTGCCCGACGGCAACGGGCTCGAGGTGATCGAGCGGCTGAAGGACTCGGGGGCGGCCGTGCCGGTGACGATCGCCCTCACCGGCCACGACGACGAGAGCGTCGTGGCACGCTGTCGGGCCGCCGGCTGCCGGGACGTCCTGCTCAAGCCGGTGCCGGCGCGCCTCCTCCAGCAGCATGTCAGGACATGGGCCGACGTGGCCCGTCAGGAGTCGTCGCGTCCGCCCAGGCCGTGACGACAACCCGTCAACAGCCGCATGTCGCCGCCAGCTGCCCTACATGCGCTTGAGCAGGAACTCGGGCGTGAGCGCTTGCAGGTAGCTCGCCAGGATGGTGAAGTAATCGGTCACCATGAGCAGGCCGATCACGACGAGCATCGCGCCGGATATCCGGCTCACCCAGATGAGCTGCTTCCTGATGCGGCCGAAAGCGGTGATGAAATGCCCGATCAGGAGCGCCGAGAGCAGGAAGGGCACGGCCAGTCCGGCCGAATATGCCGTGAGCAACTGGAGCCCGCGTCCGATGTTGTCCGCGCTGACCGCTGTATAGTTGAGGATGCCGCCAAGGATGGGACCGATGCAGGGGGTCCAGCCGGCAGCGAACGCGATGCCCACCAGGAACGTGCCCAGGTAACCCGCCGGCTTGTCGGCAAGATGCACCCGGCGTTCGCGGGCCAGGGCGCCTATGTTGAAGACCCCGAGCAGGTACAGGCCAAAGATTATCACCAGCAGGCCGCCGATGCGGCTGATCCAGATGCGGTATGCGTGCAACACCGCGCCGAGCATGGTGGCGCCGGCTCCAAGAGCTATGAAGACGAGGGAGAAGCCGACGACGAAGAGCAGCGAGTGGATGAACACCGTACGGCGCTCGCGCTGGGCCTCGTCGAGACTCATGCCGGTGATGAAGGTGACGTAACTCGGTACGAGTGGCAGCACGCAGGGTGAGAGAAAGCTCAGCAGCCCCCCAGTGAACGCGATCGCGAGGCCGACGGTGGCAGACGCTTCCATTAAGGAACCCGGTGATGATGGCGGTGAACCGCCCGTGGAACGTCGCAGCCACCCGCGGGCGCATGGGCTGTTACGCTGGTATTATGACGTGAAGTACTGGCTGTTCAGGCGCGAACGCCGGGAGTACGACGGCCGGCGCGGACTGGTGATGTTGCAGATAGATGCACTGAGCCACGCCGACCTGCGGCGCGCGATGGCCACCGGCAAATGCCCGACCATAACTCGACTGCTGTCGGAAGACGGCTTTTCCATGCGCCGATGGTTCTGCGGGCTGCCGTCGGCCACCCCTTACTGCCAGGCCGGGATATTTCATGGCGAGAACGACGGCATCCCGGCGTTCCGCTTCTACGACAGAACGGCACGGCGCGTGATCACCTGCAATGCGCCGCACGGAGTTCAATATATCCGCGATCGCCTTCACGCGCCGGGCGCCCTGGCCGGCGGATCCAGCTACGTGAACCTGATGGACGGCGACGCCCAGACGGTAGCGCTGACGGTGGCCACGCGGGAGAGGACTTCGGTCTATGCCCGGCTGGGCGGAACACGCATGGCGCTCCTCATCCTGCTCCACCCCATCCGCCTCCTGCGAATGGCCTTCCAGAGTGTCTGGGAGTGGCTGCTGGAGGAGTGGGAACGCGTCGTGGGCACTCTCCGCGGTCGGGTGACGCACGCCGAGGGGATCTTTCCCTTCGTGCGGATACTGAGCAATGTCGTCATCCGCGAGTTGCAGACGATGGCGATCATGCTGGACGTCCACCTGGGGGTGCCGATCATCTACAGCACCTACATGCAGTACGACGAACTCGGCCACCACTTCGGGCCCAGCAGCCGCATGGCTCTGGGGGACATGAAGCGGACGGATGCGCGCATCGGCGAGATCTGGCGGATGATCCGCCTGGCCGGTGGCCGCGGCTACGACCTGGTCATCCTGTCGGACCACGGAATGACGCCTTCGCGAAGTTACCGCGTGGTCTACGGCGAGTCGCTGGGACGCACCGTGCAGCACATCATGGATGGTGACCCGGTGCCAACCACGGGACAGCGCCGGGAAGCGCTGGACAGCTTCGCCGAGGGGAGCGAATACGCCGACATGGTGCCGCAGGTTGTCGAGACGGCGATCGAGATGACCGGCGAGCGGCAGGTTCGCACGCGCCGCGGGCTGCGCAGGGTTGGCAACTGGCTCCGGCGCCACTACGGACTGCGCGACATCATCATGCCCGAGAAGTACCTGGTAGGGCGGCGGCACGACGTGGTGGTCACCTACAGCTCGTGCCTGGCCCTGGTCTATTTCGCCGACAGCGAGGAGCGGCTGTCCCGCTCCGCCATCCTGGCCGATTCGCACAGGCGGCACCTGCACTCGTCACTGCTGCAGCACCCGGGAATAGGGCTCGTGGCGACGCTCGACGACGACGGCGTCCATGTGGAGAGCCGTGACGGACACGGCACGATCCGCGACGGCGAACTGGAGCTGCTGGCCGGCCTGAACCCGCTGGAGGTCTACGAGGCGGCGGATTACACCGTACGTGCCGTGGAGGATCTCATCCGCCAATCCAACAACGGCGACATCGTCCTCTTCGGCGCCTACGACGGCCAGGACATCGTCTCCTTCGACGACCAGGTGGGTGCCCATGGCAGTGCTGGTGGCCAGCAGGTGTACCCCTTCCTGATCACGCCGCCCTCACTGGACGTGGCCGACGAGCGGATCGAGGATGCGCGAGACATTCACCGGGTGGTGCTGAGCAGGTATGCCGCAGTGACGCCGGTGGCTGAAGACATGTCCGGAGTCCTGGCCGGCTGATCGACCGCACCTGCTGCAACCCTTTAGGTCGGCTGGGAGCGGCGGTGGCAAGATCCTCGGCAGCTCGATCGCGGCTGCGGCAACAGTCAGTGCTGGCGGCGTGGAGCCTTCGCGGCACCGTCGGCCGCTGGTCGACCGCGCGAGCTACAGCCGTCGACGCTGGCAGTCCTGGCAGATGCCGTGGATGACCATTCGATGCCGCTGTCGCGAGAAACCGTAGCTCTCGGCGATGAGCGTCGTCATGCGCTCCAGGCGCTCGTCACGAAATTCGGTGACGTGCCCACAGACGATGCAGAGCAGGTGCTCGTGATGCGGGATCCCGCGCGACGGCTCGAAGCGCTTGAAACCCTCGCCGAAGTCCCGTTCTGCCACGAGGCCACTGCGCACGAGGAGTTCCAGCGTGCGATAGATGGTCGCCGTGCCAGCGGCGGCGCCCTTCTCCTCCAGTTCGCGGCCAATGTCTTCCGCCGAGGGATGGCCGGAAGAGTCCAGGACAGTCCGGGCGATCGCGAGGCGCTGGGCCGTGATGGGCAGTCCGTGGTTGCGCAGGTAAGCCCGGAAGAGATCCTCCGCCTCGGCGCCGTTCGGCTCGCCGACCATTCTCCCCGGCGTCTCACCGCCCGCGTCCGGCCGTGGGGGCGGCGATGGCGTGGCGGCAGGCTGCGGGCCGCCCTCGCGCGCCAGCCGCTTGCGCATCAGTTCTCGCTCGTCCACGGAATCTCTCCCAGTGCGCGGGCCAGGTCGTGAGGAGCCAGTCGCTCCACTTCGAACGGTTCTCCCGACCGCCGGTGGACGCCGCGAACCACGGCGTCCACAGACACCTGCGGGGCATCGGCCTCCTCCACCACGTCGAAATCCCAGCGGCCACGATCGGGTCCCTTCAACTGCAGGCGGTAGCGAGCAGTATGAACGGTATATCGCAGCGGCCGGCCGTCGTTGCCCGTCGCGTGATCCGAGGGCCCGGTCTCCGAGGGCCCGGTCTCCGAGGGCCCGGTCTCCGAGGGCC
>CALCHX010000225.1 GCA_937906875.1 uncultured Gemmatimonadota bacterium
TACGTGAATGAGATACATAGTTATCCGCTCAACGTCGAGATCCGGCATACCCAGACCTTTGACGCCGGCAAGCCGCCGACCGACGCAAGCGGCGGCTCCATCACACTCGAGATGCGCCAGTCGCTCGTCGCGCTCCCGAAAGATCCGATGCGGCCGCGCTACGCCGATCCCCGCGCCGGCTTCTTCACCGTGGAGCGCGTCAACTACGGGCTCGACGTCCAGAAAGCAGCGACCGAGACATTCATCACTCGCTGGAGGCTCGAGCCCAGCGATCCCGCCGCTTACGCCCGTGGCGAGTTGGTGGAACCGGTGCAGCCGATCGTCTACTACATCGACCCGGCCACGCCCACCAGATGGCGCCCGTATGTAAAGCAGGGCGTGGAGGACTGGCAGAAGGCGTTCGAGAAGGCCGGCTTCCGGAACGCCATCGTCGCTCGCGAGCCCCCTTCCCGGGATGAGGATCCGGATTGGGACGCCGAGGACATCCGACACTCGGTGGTGCGCTGGGCGGCCAGCACGACGCGTAACGCAGTCGGCCCCAGCACGGTCGACCCGCGGACAGGTGAGATAATCGAGAGCGACATCACCTGGTACCACAACCACATGCGTTCTTACCGCAATCGGCTCATGGTGGAGACGGGCGCCGCTAATCCTGCCGCGCGCTCCCTCGACATCCCCGAGCAGTTGATGGGGGAGACGATGCGGCAGGTGATCACCCATGAAGTGGGGCACGCGCTCGGCCTGCCGCACAACATGATCGCGTCCAGTTCCTTCCCCGTGGACTCGCTGCGCAGCGCCACCTTCACCCGTCGCTACGGCGTCTCGGCGACGATCATGGACTACGCGCGCCAGAACTACGTCGCGCAGCCCGGAGACGGCCTCCAGCCAGTGGACTTCATCCGCCACCTCGGCCCGTTCGATGATTTCATCATCGAGTGGGGCTACCGGCGGTACCCCGACGCGGCGACGCCAGAGGCGGAGCGGCCGCGCCTGAACCGGATGCTCGTCGAGCAGTCAGGGCCAATGGCCTACCGCTACCTGCCTCAATACCTGAGCGGCATCGACCCTCGTTCACAGACGGAGGACATCGGTGACGACCCGGTTGCGGCCAGCACCTATGCTATCGCCAACCTGAAGCGCGTGCTGCCCGAGCTGCCGTCGTGGACGGCGACCGTCGGTGAGGACTTCAGCGACCTGAGCGAGCTGCACGGGGAGGCCGTGAGCATGTGGTCGCGCTACATGGGCCACGTCGTGTCGCTGATCGGCGGCGTGTATGTGGATCCGAAGAGCACGGAGCAGTCGGGTGTCGTCTATCGAGCCGTGCCCGGAAGCGAACAGAAGCGTGCCCTGTCGTTCCTGGCCGCCAACGCGTTCAGCACCCCGGAGTGGTTGGTGCCCACGGCGATCACCTCGCGCATCGGTCCGGTCTCGACCGCCAGCGCCCAGGCGGGCATCGTGACTCAGTTGCTCGATCCACGCCGACTGGACCGGGTGGCGTTGAGCGCGCGGATGGATCCCACAACTGGCTACGAACTGGCCGAGTTCCTCTCCGACCTGCGTCGAGCGGTGTGGAGCGGCGCCGCACCTGACGACAATCGTCGTCTGATACAGCGCGTCTATCTGGATCGCCTGGAGTCGCTGGTCGTTCCGCCGCCGCCAGCCGCCGCGGGCGCGGGCGGCGGTGGAGGCGGGGCGCCGGCGAGGACACCGCCATCGCCGCTCGTCGCACCCATCAACGTGCAGCGCAGCGATCTTCCGGCGCTGGCGCGGAGTGAACTACGCGCCATCCACGTCCTTGCTCGCGGAAACGCGACCAGCGCGCCAGCCGGGGTGCAGCGCGCTCACTGGCACGACATCGTCGCGCGCGTGGACCGGATTCTCGAGCCGCGAGGTTAGCACGCGCAGAACGCGCGGTGACCTCATCGTGGTCACCGCGCGTCCTGAAACAACTCCATCCTTCCCGAGAGCCGCTCGCGCCACCAGTCTGCAGTAGACGCGAATCGGCCGGGCTGGAGGTGGTCCGTTCCCGCTGATCAACCCTTGGCGTTGGGGTTGCCGGTGGTCTCCTGAATCGGGAGCATGAAGCAGTCGTTCAGGCCGTAGTTTCCCCATTCCGTATTCGGATGCGGACCACTGGGAAAGAGATCGACGGTGTAGAGCTTCTTGTACCGCCGCAGGTCTCCCAGGCGATGACCATCGAGGAAGAAATCGCGCCTCCGCTGGTTGCGCAGTTCGGCCATGATACCTTCGGCGCCGAGCGAAAGGGAGATGTCCGTAGCTGCCGGATCTCCCACCTTCCGACGCTCGTTGATCAGGTCCACGGTCTCCTGCACGGCACCCCTGGCCTCCGCCACGATGTAGCGCGCTTCCAGACCGGAAGCGAAGCGGATCGGAGTGGTCTTCTCGAATTCGACGTCCACCGTCGGCACCCACTCTCCGAACGAGGGTGACTGGAAGGGAGTCCAGAGCAGCGTCAGGCCGTTGTGGCCGGTGCGCGATGTCTTGGTATGCCGCACGCGCGTGTCGCCGAGGAAGCGGAAATACGCATCGACGCCGAGGTTGCGGTTGTTACCGTGCGTGGCGCCATAGAAGGTGTTCTCGAGGTAGGACTTGTCGGTGGAATGGGGCACCCAGAAGCTGATTCCCGATGGCACCTTGGAGCCGTGCTCGATGGCCTTCGCCATGTCGCCGATATTGAGCGCTGCACGCGCCGCGCCAACGTGGGCGAGGGCGAGGATGGAGTCTGCCGACGCGACGGCCTTGGAGTTACCCTGCCTGGCAGCGGTGGCGACGACGATCGATTCGTCGAACCGATCCAGCGCACGCCGCATCAGATCATCCCAGCCAAGGGAGGCGGATGTCGGGTCCACCGGAGCCTCGCACATGAATTCGCCGAGCAGCATGCTGCCGTAGCCGGCATAGGCGAGAGTGCGCGCCAGGCCAATGCTCTTGCTGGCGCTATCGCCGTAGATGACGCGGAGCCGGCCCGAGATGCTGTCGCCGGAGAACCGTGCCCGCTGCAGTGGAGTGTAGACGCCGCTGTTGATGGTGCCGTTGTTGGGCTTGGCGATGCGGAGGTCGATCTCCTTGATGGTCTCGAAGTTGTGGCCGGTCACCGCCTCGTCGGTGAGCACGGCGCCGTAATAGGCGAGGTCAGCGTACATGCGCTGAAAGTCGGCGACGGCGCTCTGGACCAGCGCCGGCGCGAGCGTCTCGTCATTGAGCTGGGTGTCCTGAATGGCCCCGGGATTCTCGACCGACAGCAGATCGCTGCAGGCACCCAGCGCCGCCGAGAGCGATATCGCGGTCAGGGCGGCGATTGCAGGGCGGAATATGCGGCTGTTCATGAGTCGGCTGGATTGATTGGTATCGCGTTCCATGCGAGCCTCAGAAAGTTGCGTTGACCGACGCCACGAAGCGCCGGAGCATGGGCACGGACATGTAGTCGGTGCGGCTGAAGTTCGCGTCACCGCTGAAATTGAGTTCCGGATCCGCACCGCTGTACTTGGTCCAGATCGCCAGGTTGCGTCCGGCCACGGACAGACTCAGGCCCTTGGAACCGAATCGTGCCGCCCAGCTTGAGGGCAGGGTGTAGGTGAGCGAGACCTCGCGCAACTTCAGGAAGTCTGCCGGCGTGATGAACGGCGTCGTGACACCCGACTGCAGGTACTTCACGCGCTCCGGATCAGCATCCGGATTCACGACAGCCCAGGCGTTCTGGTCGTTCTTGTTGCGGATATAGTCACCGGCGTTCCACATGTAGTAGGCGCCCTTGTAATCGAGGAACGCGTACAGCCTGAGGTTCTTCCAGAGCGTCACCGTGTTGGTCAGCCCCATCTCGAGCCTCGGCGTGGAGGGGCCTATGTATTCCAGGCTGTCCTCGAGAACCACACGGCCGGTCTCGTCCAGCTTGAGGCTGCCGTCGGCATTCCGCTCCGCCTCATGGCCCCAGTAGCCAGCCAGGGGATACCCTTCGCGATGTTCCTGCACGTCGTCGAAGGAGCCGAAGATGATGGGGTCGGTCCGGGTGCCGAAGGAGACGAGCTTGTTGCTGTTCGTCGACGCCACGAGCCCGACGTCCCAGCCCAGGGTCGGGCGCTGGATGAGAGTGCCATTGATGCTGGCCTCCAGCCCCTTGTTGGAGATGGTGCCGACGTTCTGGAGCTGACTGCCACCGAAGCCGCTCGAAGGCGGCACGGGCACGGAGATGAGGGCGTTGTTGGTCCGCTTGTCGTAGTAGGTGAAGTCGATCGCCAGCCGGTTCGAGAAGAACGACGCATCGAAGCCAGCCTCGATCTCGCGACCTGTCTCCGCCTTGAGGTTCGGGTTTCCGAAGGCGTCGGAGCGTAGCGCCGACTTCACCGTGCCGTCCTGCTGGACCACGGCAACCGCTTCGTAGGTACGGTCAGCGGAGAACGGCGCGGGGGAGTTTCCAGCCTCGCCGAAGGCCGCCCGGAAGCGCAGCTGATCCAGGTTGGGAATGGAGAAGAACGGCTCCTCGGAGATCACCCACGAAGCGGAGAGCTTGGGGTAGACCACGAGCGAGAAGTCGCTGCCGAACGCCGAGTTGTCGTCCACCCGGACGGCGGCGGTGAGGAACCTGCGATCGTGCCATCCAACCTGCTCCTGGACGAAGAAGCCCGCCGAGTTGACCTCGGAGAAATTCTCGAAGCCATGGGTGACCGCGGCCGAACTCACGAGACGCGTGTTATCGGACAGCAATCCCTCGCCATTCGCCTGCACGGAGCGGAAGCGGTAGGCGTTGACCTGCATGCCGACGGAGAGGTTGGAGACCATGTCCCGCGGCAGGTTGTTGGTGATGGTACCGGCGTAGTCCAGCGTCCAGTTGTGTGTCTTGGGGACGTACTGCCCGATGAAGCCGGTGGCATTGGTGGCCCCGTATGGAGCCTTTCCGGTCCTGTCGATGTTGTAGAAGAGCGTGCTCAATCTCGAATCCATGTCCAGGCCGAGGGTGAGCTTGTTCTGGAACCAGCTGATCGGCTTGTAGTTGGTGGTGAGACCCACCACGAACCGTTCGCCCAGCGCCTGGTTGTTGTACATGTTCACTTCGGTCGGCGACAGGCCGCGCCAGCCGACGGCGAACGGACCCTGCAGGCCCGGGATGCCGCGCATGGCGTTCCGCAGGAGACCATTGGAGGCGTTGTCGTTCAGCGGCAGGCGAGTATTGGTGCGCGAGTAGCCCATGCTGAAGGCGAGATCGAGCCCGTCGCGCGGATTGACGGTGAAATTGCCGCGGCCGCTGGTCCGGTCGAAGAAATTGTTGTAGAAGACGCCATCCTGTTCCTGGCGCTCGCCGGAGAGGTAGAATGAGTAACGATCGCCGCCGCCGCGGGCGGAAAGACTGTAGTTGAGGTCACTTCCCTTGCGCAGCGCGTCGGGGTCGTCACGCAGCGGGTTCTGGCTGATGACGCGCTGGGCAGCCGGTGCATTGGGGTCGATGCCCTGGCAGCCGACCCACTTGGCATCAGCGATGCGAGCTGGGGTACAGAGGGCATAGTTGGTGGGGATGGTCAGCGCCCACTCGGACTCGCCTCCTTCCGCGCGGGCCGACCACTCGATGCCCTGGTCTCCGCGACTCCCCTTCTTGGTGATGATCTGGATGACGCCAGCGGCGGCGTCGGCGCCATAGAGTGTGGCGGCCGCCGGTCCCTTGATGACCTCGATCGACTCGATGTCCTGCGGGTTGATCGCATCCAGCGCCGATGCCGACTGACCGGAGACGCCGAACCCGGGTGCGCCCCCCGAACTGACCCGCACGCCGTCGACATAGAAGACGGGACGGTTGCCGGCATTGAGCGAGCCAGCGCCACGGATGCGGATGTTGGAAGCGGTGCCGACCGTGCCCGCGCCGGACATGAGGGTGAGACCGGCCGTGCGCGCCTGGAGCAGTTCCGTGACGTTGGCGACAGGTGCCTTGTTGACCAGTTGATCGGCGTTGATGGTGGCCACCGCGTTCCCGATTGCCCGCTTCTGGGTGGCGCCGGCGGTGCCGGTGACGACGATCTGGTCCAGTTGGAGGACCGCCACGTCCAGCACCAGGGCAACGTCGCTCGCGCCCACCGCTACCCGACGTTCGGCCGGCTTGTAGCCGATGAGGATGGCACGCACGGTGACCGAGTCGCCCGTGAGTCCCTCGATTCGGAAGCGCCCGTTGGTGCCGGCGACGGCACCACGTCGGGTGCCGACCACTATGACCGAGGCGCCCTCCAGGGGCTCACCGGTGGCCGCACGGGTGACGGTACCGCTGACCACGCCCGGCTGCTGCTGCACGACGACCATGGAAGCAGTCGAGGCGTGCGCCGCCAGGAGCGTGGTGGATGGTGGCCCCGGTTCAGCATGCACGGGTACCACCGAGAAGGTTGTCAGGAGCGCGATGGCTCCCGCTGTCGTGATATGCAACATTTCGCACAGACTCCGAGGAAATGGGATGAAGGCCTCAGGAATGACTCGAGTGCTACCGCGTCGCGCGACAATTTTTCCCGGAAGCGAGCGCAGGGCTGCAACAGAGCGGTGTCGTACCCTCGCGATCACCGCCTCAGTGGCTGTATCCCGGTCCCGCCCTGTGGCCGCTCCTTCCGGCCGGCTGACGCAGTCACCAACCAATCGTGAGGATCATGTACCTCCTGCAGCCACCTTTCTGGCTGCCGGTTGCTGTGGGTTCTTGACATACATGTCCAGCCAGGCCACCCAGCGCGCCCACTGGTCCAGGATCGTCTCCTTCGCCGCCGGGCCGTGGTCCTCGTACGGGTACATGTAGAGCGATGCCGTCTTGCCCAGCGACTCCAGCGCGTGCATCATGCGGATCGAGCTGATCGGCGCCGTACCCACGTTCTGGTCCTCGATCGAGTGGTACATGAGGAGCGCGCCGGTCAACCGGTCGGCGTAGAAGAAGGGCGACATCTCCAGGTAGGTCTTCTGCGCTTCCCAGAAGTCGCGTCGCTCGCTCTGGAAACCGCTGGGCGTGAGCGAGCGGTTGTACATGCCGTCGCCGGCGATTCCGGCCTTGAAGTACGGCGTGTGGACCATCGCGTTCACCGTACTGAACGCTCCGTAGCTGTGTCCGCCAATGCCGAGCCGGGCGCGATCGATGTAGCCCAGGCGCTCCAGCTCGTTGATCACCGCATCCAGGTTGTTGCGCAGGTCGGGGACGTAGTTGTCATTCATCCGTCCACGTTCACCAATGATTGGCGGCGAGAAGTTCACCACCGCGTATCCCTGCGTGGCCAGATACTCGATCGTGCGCGGTCCGGAGTTGGGGAACTGGTTGATGTTCTGGGTGCGCAGTGTCCGATCGTAGCTCGCCTGATCGGTGTATTCGTACGGGTAGAACCAGAGCATCCCCGGCAACCTGGTGCCGGCCACGTAGTTCGCCGGCAGGGTGACGTCGACGAAGAATCGCGTGCCATCGGCGCGCGTTACAGGGACTCTCTTCCGCACCAGACTGGTGAACTCGGGCGTGTAGTCCTGGTTGTTGGTCAGCTTCGTAAACTGCCCGCTCTTCATGTCGCGCACGTAGGCATCGGGAACCATCGTCGGCGATTCCCGGTGGACGACTATCCGATCCAGGTTGTCGTCGAGCGCCGCCACGACCCGCTCGTAAACATCCGCGGCACCTTCGAACAGCCTCGTCTTGGTGCCCGTCTTCACCTCCACCCGGTCGACGAAGCCACGGGGTGCGGAGTCCTGCCAGACCTTCGTGTAGCGGATGCCGGCCAGATACGCTGAGCCGCCGTCGGGGGTGAGGAGCGCCACCGTGCCACCGAGCCGTCCACGCTTCGTCATCGGCTCGCCGGGATTCTGGTAGAAGGTGAGCGAGTCGGCGCCAGTCCCGCCCCTCCCACCACCGAATCCGCCACGCGAACTGCCCACGCTCGCCGTCAGGCCGCGCAACCGCCAGATCGTGTAGCGCCTGGCGGGGTCGCTGAGGTACGTCGCATACACGTGCCCCGTACCGCCGCTGTTCTCGGCCACGAACACCATGCTGGCGTCGTCGGAGAAGAGCAGGCTGCCGATGCGGTTGTCGCTCTCCAGCAACACCTTTGGTGCGCTCGACTCGAACGGGGCGGTCCACTGATACAGCCGGTCCTTGCGCCTGGGCGCGGGAGTGCGACCGGCGGCGGCGCTGTCACCGGCCGGCGCCCCCATGATCCGGCCCGTGGCCGCGTTCATGACCGCCGAGTCACCGCCGCCGTTGACCGGCGCCGGATCCTGCTGCAGGAAGTAGAGACCTTCACCGTTCGGCATCCAGCCAAACTCCCGGCGCGCCGTATCTCCCGGAGCACCACCCGACGCCTGGTCGTCGCTCGGACCGTCGCCGAGACGCGCGGGCCGCGTCCCGAGCACGGTGATCATCCGGCCGCTGGCGTCCCATAGCTGTTCGGCACGCGCGAAGCTGGAATACGGGACGATGTAGGAGAATGGCTTCTCCATCACCGTCACGCGGAAATAGCGGCCGTCGGCCGACGGGTCCACGTCGGTGATCATGGCCGGTGCTCCGATCCGACGGACCGCGCCCGTACTGGCATCCACCGTCGCCAACTGGCCCGTGCTGTAGTACTCCAACTGGGCCTGCTCGAAGGGGTCACGGAGCAGGCTGGCGTAGGTACGAGTCGGGTTTCTGGCCGGATCCGTGATCCTGACGAGTGGGCCGGTCTCTATGGCCGGTGCCTTGGGCGCAGCCTTGCGCCCTTCGGGCAGGACTACGGCCACCACATTCTTCCCGTCGCCCGTCCACTGGAGACCGGTGACGAGCGTTGCCAGCAGCGGAGTCGCGCTCAACTGGCGAGAGGAGCCGGTGGCGGCATCGGCCACGAAGATCCGCGAGGCATCGTCAAAGTTGGCGATGTAGGCCACGCGGCGGCCGTCCGGAGACCAGACCGGACTGCTGACGGTGGCACCGACGGGTGCGGGCACCCGTCGGATCCGGCCGCTCCCGGCGTCGGTGATAGCCAGCGCGTCGGCGCCACGGGTGGTGAGAGTCCGCGAGCGGTTTGCCCGGAAGTCGACCTGCAGCCCGGCCAGGTTGTAGTGCGGCTTGCCGAGCCTGTCGATGGATGGCAGGCCGTCGCTCTCCGTGGTCACGAAGTAGCGGAGGTCCGGGCTCTGGTTGCTGAGGGTGATGTTCTTCTGGCGCGGCGCGGTGACCAGCCGCTCGATCTCCGCGGGAGGGCGCACGAAGTGCTCCTCGGTGAGAACGCTGTCGTATACGACATCGGTAGTCGCTCCCTTCTGCTGCTGCGCGGCAGCGCCGGAAGGAGCAACAATGGAGAGCGCGGCGAAGGGGAGGCACGCCGTGGCGACAAGAATGCGCACGGTGCTCCGGCGAGCGGGAGTGGGCATGGAAGCGTGCTCCGAGCTGCAAGGGTGGCGAGCTGGTTTACCGACCGTTCGAGCCGACGGAAAGCAGATTATCAGATCCACGCTGGGGGGCGGACTCGCCAGTGTCAAGGTGGCGACCGAGGGCCGCAACCGGGCGGCAGGGCCGTCATCGACGGCGCGCTCCCGTACAGTCCGGTATCCGGTACTCATCCGTAGGTTGGAGTCATCCGGAGTGCCGCATTATGCGGTCCCGATCCGTATTGTATGGGAAGTGAACTACCGCCCCGCTCGTTCCAACCCAGTCGCGAGAGAGAGTGTCATGCATTGTCGTATCACGGGCTCCCCCCACTCCGTGCGCCCCCGGGCCGGTGGCGTCGCCAGCCGCACACTGGCCCTTGCCGCCGCGGTCGCGCTCGTCGCTGGCCTTGCCGCTGACCTGACCGCCCAGGCGGTACAGACGGGTCGTCCAGCTCAACCAGCGGCGAGCGGCACCTCGGAAGCCGTGGCGCAGAAGCGGCCGATGGTGTTTCTGGACATGCAACACATGCGTCAGATAGGCTCTCCGACCCCGAGCCCGGACGGGAGGTGGATGCTTTATACATTATCCACTCCCGACTGGAAGGCGGCTACCCGTCAGTCCGACCTGTACCTCGTCTCGACATCGCTGGGCCTGCCGTCAACCAGGCAGCTCACCTTCACCGGCGACAAGCAGGAGACGTCGCCCGCCTGGTCGCGCGACGGAAAGTACTTCGTCTTCGCCTCCAACCGGGACGCGCCCCAATCCAGCGCGAACCGCAATCAGCTCTATCTCATGCGGCCGGACGGCGGCGAGGCACGGAAGATCACCGACGCAAAGGAGGGCGTGTCGACCTTCGCCTTCAGCCCTGATGGCAACTGGCTCGCCTACCGCAGCGGCAAGGCGGATGAGGAGCAGTTGTACCTCCTTCCCGTTGCCCGGATCGACTCAGCGACGCCAATCCGGTTGACGAATCAGAACGCCGGGGTAGGGCTCTGGAAATGGGCACCGGACGCCAGCCGGATCTTCTTCATCACGGCCGACACGGTGGACGTCGACGAGAAGGCGAGGCGCGAGCAGAAATTCAGCGTGGAGGTGAGGAACGCCATCACGCCGCTTTCCAGCCTGTGGACCATCGACATGGCCAGTCGGCAGGCGAGAAGGCTGACGAACGACTCGACCATGACTGTGAGCAGCCTGTCCCTCTCGCCAGATGGTCAGTTCATCGGCTTCCGCGGCATAGCGGCCGATCGCTACAAGCGCAACGTCACCGAGCAGGCCATCAACGGCGACCTCTACCTCCTCGATGTGGGCAGCGGTCAGGTGGAACGGTTGACGAACAACAAGGAAGTGCGGGAGGGTGACCTGAGCTTCTCACCCGACGGGCAGTACATCGCCTTCTCCGCTGCCGATGACCTGACGCGCTTCACGATGAAGAACACCCGCGTCTACCTCCGCCGTACCGCTGACCGCGGCGGTCAGTGGAGAAAGCTGGGTAGCGGCTTCGACGGTGACGCGTCGGTGGATTTCTGGTCCAGCGACGGCCGCACCATCTACTTCAACGAAGGCATCCGGGCCACCAACCAGCTCATGGCGCTGGACGTGGCGAGCGGCGACGTGCGCCAGGTGACGACCGGCCAGGCGTCGATCAACGTCCGCGAGGACGAGGACTCGAAGCGTCTCATCATCAGCTACGCCGACCCGGCCACTCCTCCCACGCTGTTCACGGTGGACGCCCCAGCCGCGCTCGCCAGGCGGTCGTCCTGGAAGCAACTGACCGACGCCAATCCCCAGGTTCGCGACTTCGCCCTGGGCGAGGAGGAGGAGATCTCCTGGACGTCGAGCGACGGGAAGAAGGTGGGTGGCATCCTGGTGAAGCCTGTGGGCTATCGCGCCGGGCAACGTTATCCGCTCATCGTGGCGATCCATGGCGGGCCGGCGTCGGCCGACGTGCTGGGGTTCAATGGCGGCTACGGATCCCAGGTCTACGCCGGCAGCGGCTATGCCGTGCTCAAGCCGAACTACAGGGGTTCCACGAACTACGGCGAGGCGCACAAGACCGACATCGTCGGCAACTATTTCGAGATGGGCTACGACGACATAATGACGGGTGTCGACCACCTCATTGCCCAGGGCATCGTGGACAGCACCCGCATGGGCGTGCTGGGCTGGAGCGCCGGCGGTCACTGGTCGAACTGGATCCTGACGCACACCGATCGGTTCAAGGCGATAAGCTCGGGTGCTGGCACGTCCAACTGGATCTCGATGTACGCGCAGAGCGACATGCAGCGCAATCGTCAGTACTACCTGGGCGACAGCCTCCCCTACGACAACTTCGACGCCTACTGGGACCAGTCGCCGCTCAAGTACATCCGGAACGCGAAGACGCCGACGATGATCCACGTCGTGGACGGCGATCCGCGCGTACCGCGGCCCCAGTCCGAGGAGCTGTACATGGCGCTGAGGCAGCTCGGCGTGCCAACCGAGCTCTACGTGTACCCGGGAAAGAGTCACGGCATACCCGATCCCCGCAACCAACTCGTGAAGGCGGTCAGCGAGAAGGCGTGGATGGACTACTGGGTGCTGGGTAGCGGCAGCAGGTTCGCCTGGCGCGACGTGCTGAAGACGATCGAGGACGACTCCACGAAGGCGCCGGCGACCAACACCGGCCCGCGCGGGACACCCTGACGACGGCCCTGCCGGAAACGAGCAGCCTACGCTGTCAGCGGCGGTACGCTGGCAGCGTCGGCATCGTGCCGGGCGCCGCGCCCCTCCACCCAGCGCGCCACGGCAGTGATGATGAGCACGAGCACTATCAGCAGGACGCTGTAGGCGGCCGCGGTCCCGAACGAGAGGGACCGCAACTGGGCCAGTATCTCTATCGAGATGGGGCGGTTGGCGTGGGTGTAGAGCACCACGCTGGCAACGAACTCGCCAACTGCCGTGACGCCAGCGAGCAGTGCTCCGGCCACGAGTCCCGGCCGCGCGGCCGGCAGGATGACACGCCACATCGTACGCGGCCATGACGCGCCGAGCCCCCGGGCTGCGTCCTCCAGGGAGGGGTCCATCTGGCGCAACGAGCCCTCTACCGCGGTGGCCACCAGCGGCACGCCACGGATGAAATAGGCCAGGGGCAGGATCCAGAAGGTTCCCACGAGCAGGACGCGTCCGGAGAGCAGATCGTTCCGGTTGAAGGTCGCCGCGAGGCCGATGGCGATCGCCGTCGCCGGGATGGCCCACGGCAGGGCGACGAGCAGTTCGAGCAACCGGCGTCCCTTGAAGCGGCGCAGCACCAGCAGGTACGCGGCAACGAAGCAGACGACGATGTTGGCGGCGGTGGCCACCGTCGCCATGAACACGCTGTTCCTTATCGGTCGCCAGAGCTGGCTGTCCTGCGCCAGTCGCCGGAAATTGTCCAGCGTGTATTCCGGCGGCAGCGTCTGGGTGGTCCAGCTTCCGTCGCGGGCGAAGGAGACGAGCAGGACCATCAGATGCGGCAGGATGAGCACCAGCACCGCTGCGCCGGCGAGGAAGGGGGCGAGCGTGCGCAGCCAACCCGCACGTACGACCATTCGCGCCGCGCCGCCCTTGCCGCTCAGGGTGTAGTTGCGACGCCGCTCGATCCAGCGCAACAGGAGCAGGGCGGAGACTGCACTCAGCGCGAGCACCGTCGTCTCCACGTAGGCCATGCCGATCGCCCCGCTCAGCTTGGAGGCGAAGATCTGTGTGCTGAGCACCCTCAGACCGCCGCCAAAGATGTACGGTGCGCTGAACGAACCGAGGCTGCTCATGAAGACCAGCAGCATGGAGCCGGCGAGCGCCGGTGTGAGTAGCGGCAGCGTCACCCGGCGAAACCTGAACCGGCCGCTGGCGCCAAGCCCCGACGCGGCCTCCCCGAGGCTCACGTCCATCCGCTCCAGGCCGGCGGCGACGAACAGGTAGACGTACACGTACATCGTGTACGCGTGGACGAAGACGATCGCCCACAACCCGCTCAGCGTCCACGGGGCATGATCCATCCGGAAGAGGGTCTGGACTCCGCGCGCCAGCACACCACTCTCCCCGAACAGGAAGAGAAAGGCGACGACGCCCACCAATGGGGGTAGCGCTGCCGGCAGCGTGGCAACGACGCCGAGCATTCGCCGTCCGGTGAACTCCACGCGAGTGAGGAGGAAGGCGAGCGGAAGTCCCACCATGACGGCGCCAGCCACCGAGAGCACGCTTATGATGAGGCTCGTTCTCAGCGCCTCCCGGTCGGCGGGACTGGCAACGAACTCGCGCCAGTAACCCAGGCCCTCGCCAAGACTTCCGGCGACCACCGCGACGTTGGGATAGGCCACTGACCATGCGAGTACCAGCAGTATCGGGAGGGCGAGAAGGAAGGCCGCCCGTCCCCTCCGGTCCGGTCGCCTGCTCACCCTTCCTCCGCCGCCTCCACGACGGCCACCGCATCAGCCACCACCCGCACCTCCACGCGGTCACCGGGCCGGGCATGGCGCACGTCGGACGCGATCTCCACGCCCTGTCCACCGTCGAGCATCACGTCGTAGACAGTGACGCCGCCGGCAAAGCGGCGCTCGCGTACCTCGCCTGACCAGATATCGTCACTCTCCGCAGCCGGACCAGGCGACCGGGCGGGAGCGAGGGAAAGCATCTCCGGACGGAGCACGGCCAGTCCACTACCGCCCACGGGCGTCGTCCCGCCACTTCTCACGGCGACTCTCAATGATCGTCCGCCCACGGTAATGGCCGCCTTGCCGCCGGACACCGTGGCGGGTAGAAGCGATGCACGACCGATGAACTCGGCCACAGACCGCGAGGCGGGAAGGTCGTAGAGTGTTTCCGGCGTGCCCACCTGCAGCAGCCGGCCGTCGCGCAGCAACGCCACCCGATCGGCGACGGCAAAGGCGTCCTCCTGATCATGGGTGACGAAGAGGGCGGTGACATTCAGCCTGTGCAGCATGTCCCGCAGATCGGCCCGCGTGCTCTCGCGGAGCGTCGGATCCAGGTTGGAGAGTGGTTCGTCGAGCAGCAGGACGCGTGGTTCGATAACCAGCGCCCGGGCCAGCGCCACGCGCTGCTGCTCGCCACCGGACAGTGCCTGCACGGCCCGTTTTCCCTTTCCTGCCAATCCGACGCCCTCCAGGGTCTGGAGAGCCCGGCGCAGACGTTCGGCCTTGCGTATACCGCGCGCCTCGAGGCCGAAGGCCACGTTCTCCTCGACCGTCATGTGCGGGAAGAGGGCGTAGTGCTGGAACACCATCCCGAAGCCGCGCCCCTGTGGCGCCAACCGTGTGATGTCCCGGCCATCGAGCAGGACCCGGCCCTCGTCGGCCTGTTCGTAGCCCGCGGCGATGCGCAGTGTGGTGGTCTTGCCCGAACCGGACGCGCCGACGAGTGCCAGCAGTTCGCCCGGGTGCAACTCCAGCGTGAGGTCGTCGACTGCCGGCTTACCGCCGCCAAAGCGGTGGGTTATCCGCTCCAGGGTGAGCTTTCCGGCCATGTCAGCAACAACGGTCGCGCCGGTGCTCACCGTCCCTCGACCTTGCCGCCCTGGTTGCGGATGTGGCGATCCCAGTAGGTCATCCAGGCATCCAGGCTGTCGGCCAGAAGCGCCCGGTCCAGGGGCATGGGCTTGATCTGTTCGTTGGCGTCACGGATCCACTGCGGCAACGAATCCTGCACGAGATCGGTGCGGGCGGGGATGCGCAGGAAGCTGTCGGCGGCGACATAGAGTGCCTGCGGCGTGGTCACGAACTCGTAGTAGCGGCGCGCGATCTCGGCGCGGGCAGCCGCTGCCGAGTCACCCGTGGCCGGACGACGGACGATGGCGATGGCGTCCACGAGGAGCGGCGTGCCGCTCTCCGGAATGACGTAGCCAATCTTCATGCCGCGTCGCTGCTCGAGGAGCGCGATGTCCGGCATGTTGTAGAGTGTCACCAGCCCCTCGCCACGTGCCAGCTTGGTGTAGAGAATGGTGGGATTGTAGGTGTATTCCCTGGTGTTCGCGTCCAGCCGGAGCAGCCAGTCGTAGCCCGCCTGCGGCGATCCCGTCTCGCGCATGCTGCGCACCATCTGCGCGCCGAAGATGGCGCGCATGGAGCCGGAGGCGATGGGGTCGCGGATGATCACCTTGTCCTTCCAGCGCGGATCCAGGACGTCGTCCCAGTCCTCTGGTGCATCGGCGGCGCTCACGAGTTCGGTGTTGTAGCCGATGACCTCCGGCGTGAGGTAGGTGCCGAACCAGAAGTTGGACGGGTCGTGCGATTCAGCGGCGACAGCATCGGCCCACGTCGGCCTGTAGGCGGTGAGCAGGCTCTCGGCGGCGGCCCGCTCGAAGAGGTCGGCTGGCGCTCCGAACCAGACATCGGCCTGCGGATTCACCTTCTCGGCTCTCAGGCGCTCGAGCACCTCCTGGGAGCCCATGTCGACCCACTGCACATCGACATCGGGGTTGGCCACCTCGAAGCGCTGCTCGTAGTACTCGAGGAGTTCCTTGCCGTGGGGTGAGTAGACGGTGAGGACGGTACGGCCGTCGCCCCCGCCGCAGGCGCCGAGGGCAGCGGTGGCGATGAGCGGCGCGAGGGCGCGGAGCAGTGCAGGGCGAATGGAGCGGCGCGGGCGGCGGATTTCTGGTTGCACGGACGACGGGACGATGGTGATGGGAGGGCGGCTGAAGTCGATATTGTTTGTGGGGGGGGACCCCCAACCACCCGGTCCGGAGTCATGGGATCGCGACGAATCCGCCAGCCGGCTGCGGCTCCACGTCAAGGTACCACCGCCGTCGCCGTCGAGCTCCCGGCGCTGAGAAGATTGACCAGTATCCGGGCCGCCCCTGGCACACCCGCCGGCAGTTGCCGGAAGAGGCTCAATGTGACGTACACGTAGGTTCCCTTCCCCACCGGTGCGACGAGCAACGCGCCGCGGCTGGGCTCCTCCCCCGGATCGTTCATCGCCAGCGGCGCCTGGTAGCGATCGTCAAAGGTGCTTGGCATGTACGTGGATCGTTCCTGCACCCAGCCGTCAAAATCGGCCGGACCGATCCGGTTGGGTCCGACCAGGACGCGCGCTGTGGGAGCCACCACCGTCACGGGTGCCTCCTCGATCGTCACGCGGTCCGCCGGCCTGCGGAAGGTCATCGGATACGGCGCAACACCGGGCGTCTGCGCTTCCGTCTGCTGGTACTGCACGACGAGCGTTCCGCCCCCTCGCGCGTAGTCCAGCAACCTCCCCCGCGCGGCCAGAACTTCGGGATATGCCTGATATGCCCGCGGCCCCACCATCACCGCGCCATAGGCTGACAGGTCGGCCGTGGCGAGTCCCGCCGGCTCGATGATCGTGACGGGGATACCAAGCTGGCGCAGCGACGGCGCGACGTTGTCACCCACACCGGGCACGTATGCCACGGCCAGTGTCGTCGGAACCTTCACATCCACCGCCTGCAGCGTGAGCGTGGCAGGCCGGTACAGCCGACGCGGACGTATGTGCGGGTAGTCGATCAGGTCGTAACCACTGGCGAAAGTCTGGCCACCACTCTCGGCCGTCACCCGAACGCTGTCCCGCCCCGGCGCCATCCGGCCGCTGAGCTGGAAGGTGACCGTCTCCCGGTCGTCATAACCGCTCATGGTGACCGTCCGGCTCGCGCTGTCGGCAATGACGCCGGCCGGGAGCTGCAGCCTGACCGTGACACGGCGCTCGGCAGTATCCGCCGAACGCAGACGAACGGTCACCTGGCGGTGCAGGTTGGTGTTGGCGGGGACGTACTCGATCGACTCGTCCAGAGTGACGGAGATGGCCGGTGCCACGGCCAGCGGACGCCGAACCTCTCCGCGCACCGCGTCGGCAAAGCGGCGGACGACTGGCGCCGAGGCACCGAGCATGGCACCGCTGGAGTCGCCCTCCACCTGGTAGAGGACGGAGATTGCCGCCGCACCTACTCGCAGCCGGTCCTCCGCCCCCTGGGCGGGCAGGGCGAACATGTCTCCCTGCCGTGGGAGCGCCAGCCACCACGGCTGCGTGATGGAGTCCGAGACGACGGCAATCGTATCGACCCAACTTCGTCCGGGCTCGAGGAGGCGAGCCTGCGATACGGGCGATCCCCTTCCCGACCTGCCGGCCAGCACCTCCGGAGCGGCCGACGCGATCGGCATCGTTCCACGGTCGTGCAAACGCACCGCCACCGGTTGTGGAACGTCGAGGACGGACACCTCGCGCGGTGCATCAGCCTCGACCTCGACGGCAGTGGCCAGGGCGAGCGCGGCATCCACGCGCCTGATGGTCATGTCGACCGAACGCTCGAGATCAGGATTGGTGGTGAAGCGCACCAGCCGGCCATCCCCGGCCAGTGGAGCAACAGAGGCGCAGGCGCTCGAGCGGCCAGTGCGATACTCCGGGCATACGCTCCACAGCAGAACGGATAGCCGCGACAGCGCCGGCACCATCGCCGACGGTCGATGGATGTCAAAGGCTGCCTTCACCTGGTCGATGGTCCGCGGAATCCCGGCCAGTGCGGAGCGCGCCGCCGGATCCGTGACCTGGTCGAAACGGGCCCAGGTGACGTCCATCCCATCGAACAGTGTCTTCTCCGTGCTCGCGTCGGCTGGTGCCGGTACCCGCGTCGCCTCGCGTCGCAGATAGCCCGTCACGGGCCCCTTGGGCTCCAGCACGCCAAATCCCTGGCTCTTGTGCTGGCTGCGGCTCTCGCCGGCAATCTCGGCGTAGCTCCGGCCGAGCACGGGGTCGTACTCACCAACGTTGACCGCCAGCGTGGCGTCGGTGCGGTTGGAGCGCGAACTACGATAGAACTTGAGCGGTGTCCACGGCACGCCGAACCCGGCGCGCGGGTATCGGGTGGTGTCACCGGCCGCGTCGTAGACCTCCCGGGCCAGCATTCCCGACACCTGATGGTGCCCGTGGCCGTCGCGCGGCGTGCCGCTGAAGACGGCGACGATCACATGCGGCCGGAACTCGCGCACCACCCGCACCACGTCGCCCAGCAGGGTGTCGTGGGGCCAGTGCCGGTAAGTCTCCTCGGCGGTCTTGCTGAAGCCGAAGTCGTAGGCCCGGGTGAAGAACTGGTGGGCACCATCTATCCGGCGCGCCGCCAGCAGTTCCTCCGTGCGGATGACGCCGAGGGCCTCCCCGAGTTCGTTGCCGATGAGGTTCTGGCCGCCGTCGCCGCGAGTGAGCGACAGGTACGCCGCCTGGACGTGCTGTCCCTTTGCCAGCCAGGCGAGGAGGTTGGTGTCCTCGTCATCCGGATGCGCGCCGATCATGAGCACGCGTGCCGTCACGCCCAGCGCGTCCACTGCCTCGGTCAACGCGGACGCGCCGCGCTCCTGGGATGGGAGCGCGGCGGGCGCGAGGAGCAGGACGGTGGAGAGAAAAAGGATTGTGGCTGATCGCGGCAGGAACTCGCGGGCCGCAACTGCAACCCGCGATGTGCGACCGGCGGAAATCACTTGGCCCCCGCCTTCTGGCGCTTCCCTCCCAGCCCCTTCTCCTCCGCGTCAGGCGACACGGCGAGCGCCTCGGCAACTATGCGGGCCTGTTCCTTCTGGTGCGCGCCCATGCTCCCCTCAGCGGGACTGGCTCGCTCCGGCCGACCAGTGTAGCGGAGCGGCAGCTTGGTCCCGAGCACGGCTCCCAGTCGCGGCGCGGCATACGTCCACGCACCCATGTTCTTCGGCTCTTCCTGTGCCCACACGACCTCGGTCACGTTCGGATAGCCGTCCAGGACATGCGTGAGCTGCTCGGCGGGCCATGGATAGAGTTCCTCCACACGCACCACTGCTACCGGCTGGTCGCTGCGCTCCTTCACGATATCGTAGTAGACCTTGCCACTGCACAGCACCAGACGCGTCACCTCCGACGCGCGGTCACGCATCGCGACATCGTCGAGTACCGACTGGAAGCTGCCGCTCTCCAGCTCACTGAGCGAGGAGCCGGCGGCGGGGAGCCGCAGAAGGCTCTTGGGTGACATGACAACGAGCGGACGACGCTCTTCCAGCGCCGCCTGGCGACGGAGCAGGTGGAAGTACTGGCCGGCCGTGGTCGGGTAGACGATGACCCCGTTGTCCTCGGCCGCCGACTGGAGGAACCGCTCCAGGCGAGCGCTGGAGTGCTCCGGGCCCTGTCCCTCGTAACCATGAGGCAGGAGCATCACCAGACCGGAGGTCTGTCCCCACTTCACACGATCGGAGAGTATGAACTGGTCGATCACCGTCTGCGCCATGTTCACGAAGTCGCCGAACTGTGCTTCCCAGATGGTCAGCGTGTCGGAGGCGGCGGTGCTGAAGCCATACTCGAACGCGAGCACCGCCATCTCCGAGAGCGGGCTGTTGTACACCTCGAACGACGCCTGGGCACGCGGCAGATGCCCGAGCGGGATGTGCCTGTCGCCCGTCTTCACGTCGTGCAACACGGCATGGCGATGCGAGAAGGTGCCACGCTCGGCGTCCTGGCCCGTCAGACGGATGGCGGTGCCATCCACGAGAAGGGAGCCGAAGGCGAGTGCCTCGGCGTGTCCCCACTCGATCCCGCCGTCGGCGTTCAGTGCTTCGCGACGACGTTCCAACTGCTTCGCCAGACGTGGGTGCGGCGTGAATCCAGCCGGCCAGGCAAGCAACTGCTCGTTGATGGACAGCAACTCCTCACGTCGTACTCCGGTCGCGGCAGGCGTGCTCGTCGACTCCGAGGTCGCCTCGGAGCTGGCTTCAGCAGGTGCCCCCCCGGACTTGAGTGCAGCGTGGGCGTCCTCCATCTGCTTGAAGATTTCCGCCTCCAGCGCCTTCACCTCGTCGTCGGTGACGATTCCCTCGTTCACCAGTCGCTTCGCCCATATCTCGCGCGGCGTCGGATGCTCCTTCACCTTGTCGTAGAGCGATGGCTGCGTGAAGGTGGGCTCATCGCCCTCATTGTGCCCGTGGCGTCGGTAGCCCACGAGGTCGATGAGGAAATCCTTCCCGAACCGTGTCCGGTAGGCGACGGCCAACCGGGTTGCCATCACCACCGCCTCGGCGTCATCGGCGCTGACGTGGACCAGGGGCACCTCGAAACCCTTTGCCAGGTCGCTGGCGTAGTGCGTGCTGCGTGCGTCGATGGGGTCGGTGGTGAAGCCGACCTGGTTATTGACGATCACATGCAGTACGCCGCCCACCGTGTAGCCGCGCAACTGCGAGAGGTTGATGGTCTCCGGCACGATTCCCTCACCAGGGAAAGCCGAGTCGCCGTGTATGAAGACGGGCAGCAGGTCGCTCGTGTTGCGAGTGCCGGGAGCCGCACCGGGAACGCGCTGGTGTGCGCGAGCGAGGCCCTGCAGCACAGGGTTGGCGACTTCCAGATGGCTGGGATTGGGAACGAGTGTGAGGTCGATGGTCCGACCATTGGGCAACTCGCTGGTTTCCCTGAACCCGAGGTGATACTTGACGTCGCCAGTACCGGGGCCAGGCGCATACCGCCCCTCGAACTCGCTGAAGAGGGTAGCGTACGGCTTCCCCATCACATGGGCCAGGACATTCAGGCGGCCCCGATGGGCCATGGCTATTGCCGCCTCGCGCGCACCGGCGGTTGAGGCCTCGAGGATCGCCGCGTCGAGCAGTACCACGAGGCTGTCGTTGCCCTCGATGGAGAATCGCTTTGCACCCACGAATGCCCGTCCGAGATAACGCTCCAGCCCGTCCACCTCGGTGAGGCGACGCAGCAGCGCGGTCTTCTCGGCGCCATCCAGCGGACGCAGCAGATCACCGCCCCGGAATTGCTGGCGGAACCACTCTCGCTCAACCTCATCGCTCAGATGCCAGACCTCGAAGCCGAGCCGCGACGAGTAGACCTCGCGCAGGCGCGCCATGACGTCCGCACCCGTAGCGCGCTCGGGGAAACCGAGCACGATTCCCGGCAACTTCTCCAGGTCCGCGTCGGTGATGCCGTGGAACTCCGGCGTCAGCTCGGCCGCGCCTGGCGCCGGACTACCCAGAGGGTCTATCTGGACTGCGAGGTGACCGTAAAGCCGGATCGCCTGGACCAGTGAAGACGCCCCCACCGCGATGCGGAGCAGGTCGGGATCGGCGGTATCGCCGACAGGGGCTCCGCCAATGCTCTCGGCGAAGCGGAAGAATTGGCGCCACGATTCGTCGAGAGCCGCCGGATCACGGCGGAATATGTCGTACTGCTCGGCGACGTAGCCGTCATTGAAGACGCTGGATATCGGGAGGCTGGACATGACTTGAATCTATCCTGCTGGGCAGTGGTCGGGGAGCCGGGTGCGAAGGCGGACGGGAAGGGCGGGGTTGTCTACCCGCGAGGCCCGTGGCAGAGGCTGTCAGCGCCCCGCGTGACGAGGCAGCACGAGCACGAAGCTGGATCCCTCGCCCGGATGGCTGGCGAACTCGATCCGACCGTCCAGCAATCCAGCCAGTCGACTGGCCACGTAGAGCCCGAGTCCGGTACCTCCGTGCCGCCGGGTGAGCCCACGATCCAACTGGGTGAAAGGCTCGAAGATGCGATCCTGAGCGTCGGGCGGGATACCAGGCCCCGTGTCGCGGATGAGGAAGCGCACCTCGTCGGCATCGTGCTCCAGAGTGAAGCAGACCTCGCCCTCGTCTGTGAACTTGACGGCATTTCCGGCGAGATTCACGAGGATCTGACGCACCTTCTCCGGATCCGTGTGGAGTGATGGCGCCGGTTCCGGGACCACCGTGCGCACCCGCAGTCCTTTCTGCCGGGCCAACGGCTCGACCACCGCTACGGCCGCCTGGAGCAGGCTTCCGCCGTTCACGTCCAGCAGTCGCAGCCGTTCACGACCGTGTTCCAGATCGGCAAAGCTGAGCAACTCGTCCACTATGGAGGACAGTCCGAGCGTGACTGCGCGCATTCGCTCCACAATCTCCTTCTGTCCATCGCTCAGCGACCCGAAGATCTCATCCGCCACCAGTTCGCTGTAGCCGATGAGGGCGGTAAGCGGAGTCCGGAGTTCGTGGCTTATCGTCGCCAGGAAGTTGCCTCGCGCTTCGTTGGCGGCCAGGGCCTGTTCCAGCAGCCGGGATCTCCAGAGCGTCAGTGCGGCGTGATCTGACACCAGCCGGAGCCGACGTTCGTCCCGGGTCGAGAATCGAGGCGCCGAGCGACCGCGAACCACAGCCAGCACCCCCACCACCTGATCATAGGCGACGAGGGGAGCGATCATCACCTCGCCGACCTGTGGCTGGACAAGCATGTCCGGATGGAGCGCCGAGTCACCCAATCGATGGCGTGTGAGCCGGCGTGATTCGACGACGGCGGCCATGGGTGAGGCGGCGAGTGGCAATCTCGTTCCTGGTTGCTGCAACCCGCGGCCGACCATAGCGAGGACTTCGACCTCGCCGGCGCGCACCGACGCCATGCCACCACCCATCGCGGCGCACTCGCGCCTCGCGATGTCCGCGAGCTCCCGCAGCAGGGTGGCCGAATCCGGTGTGTCGGCAAGGCGGCCAGCCAGTTCCCGGAGGAGGAAGTTCTCCTCCACCGCGCTGGTCAGCACACCCTGCTCACGAAGTCGAGCGCTGGTCTCGTTGAAGAAGACAATCATGCCGCCGTCGTGCCCGGTCACGCTACGTATGTCCAGCACCCGCCGACCAAAGTGCCGGTGGTCGTGCCATCGCACGAGTTCGCGTGGCTGCCGGTCGCGCATCGTCGCCCGCAATGTCTTCTCGACCATCGTACCGCGCAGACCAGGCCACAGTTCCCATAGGGGCCGACCCAGCACGGTCCGCCGCGCAACGTGCGTGAGACGCTCGGCCGCGACATTCCAGTGGACCACGCGCCAGTCGGAATCCAACTCCATCAACGCTTCGCCGCTGGCCTCTATTACGAGGTGCTGAGCTCGCTCCCGGTCCACCGCTTCGGTGGCGTCGGAGAGATCCAGGGCGAGCCGCCCGTCGGCGGTGCGTCTGGCCCGGATCGCCAGCGTGCGCCTGGCAGATCCGGCGCCATGATCCACCCGCAACCCCACGGACTCGCCGCTGCTGAGTGTGTGCTGCAGCAGCGCGGCCGCCTCACCCGACTCCAACTCTGGCAACAGGCTGCCAAGACGGCGATGCACGATCCTTCCCGCCGGAAGGCCCAGCAAACGGGCCAGCGCTCCACTCGCATATCCCACGGTCCCGTCGGCTTCAACGATCACGATCGACAGGCCGAGCGCTTCGACCGCCGACGTGAGCGCGGCCGCGTTGTCCACCGGCTGCCGGCCTGGCGGCAGATCGGCCGGCGTCGGTCGACTCGCCTCGTTGACGTGGGAGCGACGTGGCCCACGCGGCATGGGAGGTCCGAGCATGCCTTCCCCAGTCCGATCGTCAGGCCTCTTGTTCATCACGCTGGACGCACCGACCGCCGCACGCGCATCGCTACCCACCGACACGGCCAATCAGTCGTGTGGCGCTCCTGCGGCCCCGTGGCCTCGACCACCATCAGAACAGTGCCCATCAGAAGCTGCACAACCGATCAGGGCCTGGACTGACTCGTCGGTCTCGCCGGCGCCAGGAAGGGTGAGCGCAGCGAGAACGACGGCGGCGTGCAGGCCGCGCCGAGCACGCGTCGCGTGTCGTCGCGGTGGAGCGTAGGCAGATAAAGACAACCGGCAATGCCGTTCACATCGAGCAGCGACATCTCCTGAGTCCGCCTCGTGAGGCTGACGGCGATGGTCGGAACGCTTCCCAGGACGGGGTGCCGCTCCCACGCCTCAAGCGGCCTGGTGGTCAGCAGGTCGTAGTCGCAGAGCACGAGGCCGGGTCTCACCATGTCCGCGACGCGCGCAGCGTCCTCGAAACCCACCACTGCCGTCGTCTCCAGGCCAAGGTCGGCGAAGAAACGGGCAAGGTGGTCGCTGAGGTACGGATGACGGCCGATGCAGAGTGCACGCACGTGGTTGGATCCCCCGATCGAAGGGAGTGGCAATCTAGCATCCACGACCTGTATTTGCACGCAACGCCCCCGCCAGGTTGGACTCGTCCGACTGTGGTGCTGGATGCGTTAGCTGGTGGACGACTCGGCGGAGGCAGGCAGGCACAGTCGGAAAACGCTCCCTTCACCCACTACTGACTCCACCTCCAGGGTGCCTCCCAGAAGCTCCGCCAGACGACGTGAGATCGCAAGGCCCAGCCCCGTTCCCTGCTCTGGCTGCCCCGGCGTCCTGATCCCCTCCAGTTGCACGAACTCGTCGAAGATCCTGACGACGTCCTCCTCGGCTATCCCAGGCCCGTGATCGGTCACGCTGATCTCCACGCCGCCGACACCATGCGTCCGGCAGCTCACCACTATCGGCAGCCCGTCACCGAACCTGATGGCATTGGAGATCAGGTTCAGAAGTATCTGCCGCACTCGCCGTGGATCGGTGACCACGGTGACCCGACAGTACGGCTCCAGCGAGAGCAACGACTCGTCGATGTCGGCCATCGTGCGCACGGTGACGAAGATATCGTCCAATAGACCCGGGAAGCTCACCGGCTGCAGCGACAGCTCGATCCTGCCCGCCTCCACCCTGGACAGGTCGAGGACGTCGTTGACGAGTTCCAGCAGATGGAGTGCAGCCCTGTTGCTGCGGATCAACCCTTGCCGCTGACGCTCATTGAGTGGGCCGTAGATATCATCCACGAGCAGCGTGCCATAACCGATGATGGCGTTGATGGGCGTCCGCAATTCGTGGCTCATCGACGCGTAGAAACGATTGCGTGCATTCATCGCGTGCTGCAATTCAGCCTGCCTGCGATGGAGTTCCGCGTTGAGAGACATGAGCTTTGCGGTCGTGGTAGCCAGCAGGGCGGCCTGGGTGCGGAGGGCAGCCTCTGCCCGCCGTTGCTCGCTCACATCCCGCAGGATCAGGCTCAGCACCTGCTTGCCGTCCACTTCCATCCGCGTGACGCTCACCTCAGCCGGGAATTGCTCTCCGGAGGCGCGTCGTCCGGTAAGGAGCGTCATTCCTGGCCGGATCCCCGACGAGTGCTGGAGCGATTCCCACTCGAGCTCGTCGGGAAAGAGCACGCTCGCTGGCCCGCCCGTCACCTCTGCCGCGATCCGCCCGAACATCCTCTGGGCCGACTGGTTGAAGCTGTCGACGATGCCGGATTCCGATACCGTGATGATGGCATCCATCGCCGACTCGACGAGTTGGGCGATGCGCAACTCCGACTCCCTGATCTCTGCGCTGTGGCGTAGCTCCAACTCCCTCTTCTCGGCCTCCCGCAACTGCCTCTCCTGCGCCTTCAGACGCTCCCGCTTGCGATGGAGACCGACAAGGATGGCCATCTTGGAACGCAGGACGAAGGGCCGTAGTGGTTGCTCCAGGAAGTCCACGGCCCCCAGTTCGTAGCCACGCCGGATAAGTCGCTCGTCGCTGCCGGAGTTCCCCAGGAAGATGACCGGGATCTCCGCCAGTTGCGGGTTGGACCTGACGGATTCCACGACCTGGAAAGCGGTCGAATCCTCCATCTCGACATCGATGAGTACGGCTGCGAACTCACCTTCCAGCAATTGGTGAATCGCGTCCTTGCCGGACGCACCCACGGTCCGCTCGTCCACGGCTCCAGCATGCCTTGCAGGTCGGCGAGGAGGTCGGCGTCATCGCTTACGAGAAGGATACTCATACCGGCTCGGATTCCGGCGACGTGGCCGCTGTCATCACGGCCGCGAGCATTCGCCGTCACGCTGGCACGGTGGCCACGGCGAGCCTGACCCAGATACCGCCATTGGTCGTCCGGAAAGCGTCCTCGAAGGGGAGGCCGACCTGGCCTTCAAGGCGAGGGTCGGCGACGAGCATCGCGACGATCCAGCCGGGGTGGAGGGTACGTGCGACCTGCCCCAGTCTGGCGTAGAGCGCACGCAGCCGCTCGACGTCACCCACGCGATGACCGTACGGTGGGTTCGTGACGAGCCAGCCGGTGGGTGATGGGATCGGGTCGATGGAGGAAAGCGCGCGTTGCGTGGCCGTGATGTCGGAAGCAACTCCGGCACGTTCCGCGTTGGCGATGGTCGCCGCGATCGCACCCGCGTCCCGGTCACTCGCCTGGATGGCCGAGCGCGCCGCAGGATGAATCGCCGCCATGGCGGCAGCGCGGAGCTCGGCCCAGATGTCGGCTCTGAACTCCGGCCAGTTCTGGAAGGCGAAGCTGCGCCGCAGCCCAGGAGCGATCTGCCTGGAGAGCATCGCCGCCTCGATGGCGATCGTACCGGATCCGCACATGGGGTCCACCAGTGGCAACTCCGGGTCCCAGCCGCTGGCAAGGAGCATTGCCGCAGCCAACGTCTCGCGCAGCGGCGCACGGCCAACTGCCTGACGATAACCGCGAAGGTGGAGGAGCCGACCCGACGCATCGACACTGATGGTGCAGCGGTCGTGGCTGAAGCGAACGACGAAGAGCTGAGCCTCACCGCCCTCGCCCTCCTCGTCTGCCGGAGCGAGCGAGGGGGTGGGAGCCCCGAGACGGTGAGAGATGGCATCGCGCACACGTTCAGCTACGGCATCGGAATGATAGAGCCGGGACTTCCGGCAGGTCACCCGAAGCTGGACGGGGCGGCCCGCGACGACGAACCGCTCCCACGGAATCGCGCGAGCCCTGCTCTCGAGATCGCGGAAGGAGGTCGCCTGGAATTCAGCCACCCTGACCAGCACCCTGCTCGCCGTCCGCAGGTGCAGATTGGCGGCGTACAGTTCGGCCTCGTCGGCGCGAAAGGGGATGCCGCCCGGCTCGGTGTCGCCCGTCTCCATGCCGAGCGCGGTCAGTTCCGTCGCGGTCACCGGCTCCAGACCTGGCGCGGTGACGGCGTAGCAGTTGTAACGAGGCCTACTGGCGGTGGGCATGGCGACGGTTGGGAGAGCGATGGTTGGAAGCGGAAGCTAATCGCTCTTTCGGGCCGCGCTTCACGGCAGCGCTGGATAGCTGGTCGGTTCCTCCGGCTGCCCGGGCCGACGGCGGCCAGGAGGTTGCCGATCGGGTGCGCTCAGGCGGAGCCGAGGAGGCGTCCCCGCGCTCGCCGCCTGGCCAGGGCACGCCAGAGCCGGACGCCGAGCAGGCTGGCGAGAATAGTCGCGATGAACAGCGGAAGCCGAACGTCCAGCTTGACGGCGAAGAAGTAGTGGAACGACGCCGTGAAGGGGACGATATAGATGAGTCGATGCAGGCGTTGCCAACGACGCCCACCGAGCCTGCGCTGCCACCCACGGGTGCTGGTGATGGCGAGCGGGAGGAGGAGGAGCCAGCTCACCATGCCCAGCGTGACCCAGGGATGCTCGAGCACATCCTTCACTATCTCGCCGCCCATGAGTCCCATGTCGAGAACGATGTAGATCAGCAGGTGGGCGGTGGCGTAGCCGAATACTGCGAGTCCGAAGGTACGCCGCAGTCCTATGAGCCAGCCCCAACCAACGAGCTGACGGACGGGTGTGACGGCAAGTGTGAGGATGAGGAAACGGATCGCCCAGTCGCCGGTGGCGTGCTCGAGGGTCTCAATGGGATCGGAACCGAGGTGACCCGTAGCAGTGAGCCAGATGATGTACAGGGCCGGCAGGAGGGTGGCGACAACGGCCACCGGCGGTGCGATGCGGGCTGCGGTGCCGGGGCTTCTGCTGGCCTGGCGGAGGGGCGGGCGCGGGTCGGGAGAGGGCGCACCGGATCCGGGACTGACGACGGGCGCGGAATCGCGCCCGTTGGGGTCAGAATGGTTCCGGGGTGCGGGCGACGAGGTGGAATATTGTTGTTCGGGGGGGGCCCCCCGCGCCGCACCCTGACTCAAAAGTTCTTCCTCAGATCCAGTCCGGCATACATCGACGCGACCTCGTCGGCGTATCCATTGAACGGGAGCGTCGCCCGACGCCGCCACTCGCCTATCCGCCTCTCGGTCGCCTGACTCCACCGCGGATGATCCACCGCCGGGTTCACATTCCCGTAGAAGCCATATTCACTGGGCGCGACCACGTTCCAGGTCGTTCTAGGAGCCTTCTCCGTGAGCCTGATCCGCACTATCGACTTGGCGCCCTTGAAGCCGTACTTCCAGGGAATCACGACGCGCAGGGGTGCGCCGTTCTGGCCAAGGAGTGACTTCCCGTACAGGCCGGTGGCCATGAGTGTGAGCGGGTTCAGCGCCTCGTCCAGTCGCAGTGCCTCCACGTAGGGCCACGGGAGAACATTCATCCTCTGCCCGGGCATCTGACGGGGGTCATTCAACGTGGTGAACTCCACGAATCGTGCCTTCCCGGTCGGCTCCACTCGCTTCAGAAGATCGGCGAGTGGAAAGCCCTGCCAGGGAATCACCATCGACCATCCCTCGACGCAACGCATGCGGTACGTCCGGTCCACCAGCTTGTGCGGCTTAACGAGATCTTCCAGCGCGTAGTCAGCCGGTCGGGCTACTTCACCATCCACACGCACTGTCCAGGGATGAGTGCGCAACGATCCGGCATGCCTGGACGGGTCGGCCTTGCTCGTGCCGAACTCGTAGAAATTGTTGTACGTGGTGACGTCATCGTACGGCGTGAGCTTGTCCTCGGGTGCGCCGCCCAGGTCGCCGATCGCATTCATCGCTCCTCGTCCGCGCCCCAGCGTGGACCCGGCAATGCCAGCCGCGGCCAGCAAGCCCGCGCCGGCGGCAATCCCGACAAAGGTGCGACGGTCGGTGTACAACGCCTCCGGAGTTATCTCCGAGAATGGTATGCCGGCGGTGCGACGGATGAGCATGGCGACAGGGCAGGAGAGAGGACTCGGTGAACCGTGCGTCGTGCGACGATGGTTATCGTGCAGGATACCAGCACGAGCGCGATTCCGTTCCGCGCCCGCCCTGATGTCCCCGGCGGCGGTTGCGGTTCAGGCAGAGGTGCCGGAGGCGTCATCGGCCCTGCCGCGCAACAGGCTGTCTTCCTCGGGAGCCCGAGCGTCGGCCGGGTCCGCAAGGTCGGCCGCGCCAGCCTCACGACGTCGCTCGACCACCTCCTCCACCACTGGCCGGCGGTCCACAACCCGCTCGGTGACCGGAGGCCGATCCACCTCGCGTTGCGCTGACGACTCCTGCCGGCTGCCGCTGGTCGCCGCCGGAGGGGCCTCCGCGGCAACCGGTCGGGCGGGTGGCTGCCAATCCGTGAGCACTTCCGGTCGGTCTGCACCGGAGGCAGCGGCACCTGATGCCATCACCTCGCCGGCCGACATCGCGCGAGCATCGTCATCCGTGAACTCGGCCGCATCCACCACCACTCGCTTCGTGGCCTGGTCCACCCAGGAGGAGCGGATGGGAACGATGGTGTGACGGTCATCGCGACGCAGGTCGATGTCCAGCATCACCACCTGACGAGCGTCGGTGTCGACCAGCAGTTCGTGCACCCGGCCAACCTCGCGACCCGTGGACGCATAGACCGTCCATCCGCGCACGTCCGGTTCACCATCGGCGATCCGGAACTTCCCAAGGTCTCGTAGCGGGCTCAACTGTCGAGCGTTCCGAGGGTCCGGACCGACATTCATCTCGTCGCGCAATCCGCGCGAGGGGGCGGGCTTGGCCATGGTCAACCTCTCCGGAGTGAACTGCGCCCCGAGTCGGGAACGCTGGTTTTGGCGATTGCCGGCACGGGCGGCTGACAAACCGGTCGCCGTTCGGGCGGTCGGGCGAAATCGAGAACTCGCATGCTCAGGAGCATTCAGGCATTGACCAGTCGCATTCGATTGGACACCTCGGTCATCGGCAGACCCACCGAATCCATGGTCGCTGGCGGCACCGGTGCCGCCGATGGCACCACGACGCTGTCGTTCCGTGGCGTCATCGAGGCTCCGGGAACGGTGCGATTCCTGGTCACATACCACGCCACGGCGGCAACGATGACCAGAAGGATCAGTATCCACAGCCATGCCATGCTTCTCCTCTTCTGCTCGATGCGAATCTCCGCCACGGCCTCATCCTCCCTCTCGTCGTCACCCTCGCCTTCATGAGCCGGCCGGCCACACGGAAGTTGGCACGCGCCGAGCTGCCGGACGTCGCCCCTCATCTTCTGCAAGGGGACGGCCATGAGGGCGAATCGGCAGTGTCTGCCGGAACTGGTCCGGACTTGCGGCCCGATTTCTGCCACAGTACCAGGACATGACAACGAAGCCCTCGCAGGGGCGGATCCGGCGCTCATCGCAGCCATCCGCTCCGTCGCCTGCGTCCGTTGCCGATGACTCCATCGTCGATGCCCCGTTCGATGGTACATCGCACAAGGAGCCCGCATCGCCGGTGATCACCCCGGGGAATGAATCCCTGCACCGACAGGCGCGGCGCCTTCTTCGCGATCAGTTCGGCCACACCGAATTCCGCACCGGACAGTGGTTCGCCATCGACGCCCTGCTCGACGGGCGCGACGCGATGGTGGTCATGCCCACCGGTAGCGGCAAGTCGCTCATCTATCAGCTCCCGGCACTGCTGCTACCGGGCCTGACGATTGTCGTCAGCCCGTTGATCGCGCTGATGAAGGACCAGCAGGACAAGCTGGCCGAACAGGGTGTCGAGGCGCTGGCCATCCATTCTCACATGAACGCCGGGGAGACGCGGGAGATGCACCGGCAGTTGGAGGATGGTGAAGGCAAGATCCTCTACTGCACGCCCGAGCGCTTCAAGGATCGCGACTTCTTTGAACGGTTACTCACCCGTACGGTGAGCATGTTCGTGGTGGACGAGGCTCACTGCGTGAGTCAGTGGGGTCACGACTTCCGTCCCGATTACCTCACCCTCGGCGCGATCATCGACCGGCTTGGGCATCCGCCTACGCTGGCCCTCACGGCCACCGCCACGAGGGAAGTGCGCGACGATGTCAGCCGCCAGCTCGGCCTCCGCGACCCTGCCGTCCTGGTTACCGGCTTTGCCCGTCCGAATCTCCGATTCGAGGTGCGGCGGACGGTGAACAACGGCATGAAGGACAAGCTGCTTCTGGAGCTGGTGCAGGGAACGCCAGGGGTCGGTGTCATCTACACGGCGACCGTGAAGGAGGCGGAGCGGCTGCACCGCTACCTGGGCGAGCAGTTCGACGGCAAGTACGAGCTGGGGCTCTATCACGGCAAGATGGCGCCGGCGGATCGTCGCGAGGTGCAGGAGCGCTTCATGGCAGATGACTTCAAGGCCATGATCGCCACCAATGCGTTCGGCCTGGGGATCGACAAGCCCGATCTCCGCTTCGTGATCCACTATCACTTTCCGGGCTCCCTGGAGTCGTACTACCAGGAAGCTGGTCGGGCCGGCCGCGACGGCGAGGCGGCGGTTTGCACGGTGCTGTACCGCGTCGAGGATCGCCGTATCCAGTCCTACTTCCTGGGCGGGAAGTACCCGGAGGTCTCCGAGGCGGCACGAGTGGCCCTCGTACTGGAGCAGTATCCGCTGGAAACACCGGTGAAGCTGGACGACCTTGCCGAGCAGAGCGGAGTGGCGCGACGGAAGGCGCAGATCGTCCTCGTGCTGTTGAAGCGGCATGGCCTGGTGCGCGAGCATCGCGGCGGGAGCTGGGAGAGGTTGCGCGGGCAGCTTACCCAGGTGGACCTTCGCGACGACCTCACCGATTACGAGGAACGGCGCGCTCGCGACCAGGAGAAGCTTCGCGCGATGATCGGCTTCTGTCAGACCGCACAATGCCGCACGCGCTACATCCTCGAGCATTTCGGGGAGGAAGGCGATCCCGAGTGGCGCTGCGGCAACTGCGACGCCTGCGACGAGATGGAGCAGTGGGAGTCGCGGAAGGCGGGGTAGAAGGGCGGATGCACCGGGTGTAGGGTACAGGTTCCGCCCCGATTTCGAGCCAGCGCACCATGATTGCCCATGCAGACAGACTCAGCCGTCGACGCCATCCGTAACGCCGCCCTCCCACTCATGCAGCGGGTATACCTGGGGAACAGCCTCCGCGACTGGGTAGTCGCGGCGGTCACCTTCGCCGTGACCCTCAGCATCCTGCTCGCTGCGCGCTGGCTGGTCATCCGTCGGCTGGAGCCCATGTCGAGGCGCACCGAGACGCGCATCGACGAGTACATCGTCGCCCTGCTCGAGAACACGCGGTACAGCTTCCTGGTAATGCTCGCGCTGGGGCCGGCGCTCAAGCTGCTGGTGCTGCCCGAGCGCGTCTCGTCCCTCGTGATCCCGATGTTGCGCCTCGTCGTGATCATCCAGGTAGGGCTCTGGCTGGCCGAGCTGATAACGCTTCAGCTCCGTACGCTGACCAAGCGGCGGGCGGCGACCGACGTGGCCAGCGTGACGACGATCCGCGCTGCCGGATTGATCATCCAGTTGGTGCTCTGGGTGGTCATATTCCTGGTCATACTGCGAAACTTTGGCGTCGACGT
The DNA here is from genome assembly GCA_937906875.1 of uncultured Gemmatimonadota bacterium. Classification (GTDB taxonomy): domain Bacteria; phylum Gemmatimonadota; class Gemmatimonadetes; order Gemmatimonadales; family Gemmatimonadaceae; genus CALCHX01. The sequence continues at coordinate 32,662 of CALCHX010000225.1, forward strand.
CACGGCCCTCCTGACCACGTTGGGAATAGCCGGTATCGCTGCCGCGCTGGCGGTGCAGAACATCCTCAGCGACCTCCTGGCGTCGTTGTCGATCGTACTCGACAAGCCATTCGTCGTGGGCGACTTCATAGTGCTGGACGAATTTGCCGGGACAGTCGAGGAGATCGGGCTCAAGACCACCCGCCTGCGGTCCCTCTCCGGGGAGCGGCTCATCTTCTCCAATGGGGACCTGCTCAAGTCGCGCATCCGCAATTACAAGGACATGAAGCGGCGGCGGATCGTGTTCTCCTTCGGCCTGGACTTCGGTACGCCGCGCCAGGTACTGGAGAGAGTGCCCGAGGTTGTGCGGGAGGTCATCGAGGGCGTGGAGCAGGCCGCGTTCGACCGCAGTCACTTCCTCAAGTTCGGTGACTCCGCGCTGGTCTTCGAGACCGTCTACTTCGTCACGGTACCGGACTACACCATCTACATGGACGTCCAGCAGCAGATCAACCTGGATCTCTACGACCGTATCACGGAACTGGGTGCCAGCTTCGCCTTCCCGGTCCGCAGGCTGATCCTGGATCCGTCGCTGACGGAAGGACTGGGAGGGCGCAGCGAAGCTGGAGACAGGCAGCCAGCGCGGCTCGACCCCTCCATCCAGCCGGTCGGCCGGGATCCGGATGGAGGCATCGAGTAGCTGACTGCGGGCGGCCAGTCCGGACCGGGCTGGGTCCGCCCGCAACACTGCTACAGCAGGGTCGCGTCGAGTTCGATCTTCACGTTCCCGCTGATTGCCTTGGAAACCGGGCAGCCATCCTTGGTGGCGGCGGCTATCTGCTGGAAGGCGTCGCCGTCCACTCCGGGAACCCTGGCGCTCACCCTGAGCTTCATGTTGGTGATCGAGAAGGCGTCTCCCACCTTCTCGATGGTGCAGGCTGCATGCGTCTCCAGGCTCTCCGGCGGGGAGCCAGCCTTCTCGAGGCCCAGGCTGAGAGCCATGCTGTAGCAGGCTGCCAGGGCTGCAGCGAGCAACTCTTCGGGATTGGAGCCGCCAGCCGACTCGAAGCGCGAGCCGGCCGAATAGTCGCCACTGACGGCGCCACTCTCCGTCTTGAAGCTCCCGGTGCCGCTGCGGAAGCCGCCCTTCCAGACGGCGGTGGCGTTGCGAGTAGGCATCGATCGTATCCTCGGTATCACAGGTGGAATACAGGAACCGGCGCGCAGGTCTGTCCTGCGCACCAGCCGGGGAGGGCGCAAGAACAGTGCGAACCCGGCCCGCGAAATGTGGCGGGAATGATGGAGCGCGTGTCGAGGCGCCTGGAGAGGTGCGCGCAGCTACAATGATCGGCTATCTTTACAGGATGGCCGATACGCCCCTGCCACCATCAGTAGAACGCGTTCTGCAACGATTCCGCGCCATGGGACGCGAGGAGAAGATGCAGTCGCTGCTCGCTTATGCCAAGCGACTGGAACCTCTCCCGGACAGATTCGCCACGCTCGATCGCACCGCGTTCAATGTGCCCGAGTGCCAGACCAGGGTGGACATCTTCCCCGAGGTCCGGGATGGCCTGATCCATTTCTACGCCGACGTGAATGCGCGCCAGTCGCCGACGGTCGCGGCCTTCCTGGGTATCCTCTTCAGCGCTGTCAACGATCATCCACCGTCGGTCATGCTCGCGATACCGTCCGACTTCGTCTCCGTCGTGATGGCGAGCATCGGGCTGCACACTCGCGAGGTGGGGCTGAACGCGATGGTCGAGCGACTCAAACGGCACGCCCGGAGCGCTCTTCCAGAGACCCCGTGCGCGGAAGACGAGGCCGGGTCCGGGAATTGAAGCTGGTGGCTTCCTCCCTCGACGCCTGCCGCGACTGGGACGCGGTACGCCGGGACGTCGCCCCGGCGGCTGACGCTCCACTCAAGCACGCTCCTGCTCATCCTGTCTCACGCTCATGTCTCCCCTCTACCTGCTCCTGAACGCGTGGGCCTGGACCGCCACTGTCCTCATAATTCTCGTCGGCTTCATAGGCGTCACGCTGGTATTCCTCGTCACCGCCCCGTTCGACCCGGGTCGCTATGCAGCAGGGCGCGCCTTCCGGCTCCTCGCGGTGGCCCAACTGAAGGTGAACCCGTTCTGGGACTTCAGCACGGGTGGCGTCCGCATCACCGACCCGCGACGGCCATACATCGCCGTCGCCAACCATGAATCGTACGCCGATATCTTCCTCATCAGCTATCTGCCATGGGAGATGAAGTGGCTGTCGAAGGACACGATCTTCCGGATCCCCGTGATGGGCTGGATGATGAGCATGGCCGGCGACATACCTCTCACGCGCGGTGACCGCTCGAGCGCCGTCGACGCCCTCATCGCCTGTCGCGACAGACTCGAGAAGCGCGTGTCGGTAATGATCTTTCCTGAAGGAACCCGGTCGCGCGGAGGTGAGATGTTGCCGTTCAAGGACGGAGCCTTCCGCCTGGCCATCGAAACAGGCGTGCCGATCCTCCCGATCGCCGTCGCCGGCACCCGGCACGCGATGGCCAAGGGTACATTCCGCTTTCGCCGTGCCGTGGCCCGCTGTGAGGTGCTGGAGCCCATACCCACGGCCGGTCTCGCGCTCACCGACCTGCCTGCATTGAAGGCACGGGTACGCACGCTGATCGACGATGCACGACATCACCTGGAACGTGAACTGGGTATCCGCCCGCCTGCCGCCGAGCCGCCGCGTAGCGACGACTCGGCCACAACACTCAACGTGAGTTGAGCTCGCTCACAGAGTAACCATGTCCTCCGCCGACGAGATCCCTCCGCCCCTGGACAGGCTGGCGTCGTACGATGGCACGCTGGATGACAGCGTGCCCGATGAGGCGGCCCTGGCGGAACGACTCGCGCGGCCCGACGACTCACTGGTGCGCATACTTTCCGACCTGCCCGGCGACATCATCGTACTCGGCGCTGGTGGGAAGATGGGTCCGTCGCTGGCCATCATGGCCAGGCGCGCTCTCGACGACGCCGGCTACGACGGGACGAAGCGGCGCGTGATCGCCGTCTCACGTTTCGGCGGCCCCGAGGGGCATGACGCGGTGCTTCACACGCTTCGTGAAGCCGGCGTCGAGACCATCAGCGCCGACCTCACCGATCGACATTCCGTCGCCGCCCTTCCTGACGCCGCCAACGTGATCTACATGGCAGGCCAGAAGTTCGGGACGCGTGACCAGCCCACGCTCACCTGGGCCATGAACTGCTACCTGCCGGCGCTCTGCGCGGAACGCTACGCAGGCACTCGCGCCGTCGTCTTCTCCACCGGCAACGTCTACCCGCTCATGCCGGTCAGGGGAAGCGGTGCCAGCGAGTCGACACCCACGGCGCCGCTGGGTGAGTACGCGATGTCCTGCCTGGGACGGGAGCGGATATGGGAGTACCTGGCTGCCCGCGGCGGCACGAGACTGGCCGTCATTCGGCTGAACTACGCCAACGCCCTCACCTATGGAGTCCTCACTGACATCGCCCGCCGTATCTGGGTGGGCGAGGCCGTTGACGTCACGATGGGTGCGGTGAACCTGATCTGGCAGGGCGACGCCAACCTGTTGTCCCTGAGTGCGCTGGCTCGAGCTTCGGAATCCCCGTTCGTTGTCAACGTCACCGGCACCGAGACGCTCTCCGTTCGCGCTCTGGCGCATGAACTGGGGAGGAGGCTGGATCGCGCACCCGTGATAGCCGGTCGCGAAGCGCCCGATGCCCTGCTCTCCGACACCACGCTCATGCGCGAGACGCTCGGTGTCCCGCGCGTGCCGATCGGCACCCTGCTCGACTGGACGGCACTGTGGGTACGCCGTGGTATGCCCCTGCTGGGTCGTCCGACGAGCTTCGAGGTGCGGAACGGGCTCTTCTGATGGCCCGACGTGAGTCTCGCCGACACGAGCCCGGGCCGGGCCGATGAAGCTGCGCCAGCATCTGCTTGAAGGTCAGGTGATTCCCGCGCATCCGCTGGCCCTGACAGCCCATCGAACGCTCGATGAGCGCCGACAGCGAGCACTCACGCGCTATTACATGGATGCGGGCGCCGGTGGGGTCGCCGTCGGCGTGCATACGACGCAATTCGCCATCCGGGATTTCGGTCTCCATCGCCCGGTCCTCGAACTGGCCGCGGCAACGGCCCGGGAGTTCGTGCCTTTGAAGCTCGAGCTCGCCCGCTCCAGCGACCGGATCCAACCGGTCACGAGACCGTTCGCCCTCATCGCCGGCGCGATCGGTTCCACTCGCCAGGCGGTCCACGAGGCGGGCATCGCGGCTGACCTCGGATATCATGCCGTGCTACTCTCGCTGGGCGGCCTCGATGGCCTGAGCGACACCCGGCTCGTGCATCATTGCCGTGCCGTATCGGAAGTGCTGCCGCTGATCGGTTTCTACCTGCAGCCGGCGGTGGGAGGTCGACAGCTTGGCGAAACGTTCTGGCGAAGACTCGCCGAGCTGCCAGGACTGGTGGCAGTGAAGATCGCACCGTTTGATCGGTACCGCACAATGGACGTGGCTCGTGCGGTAGCCGGAGCCGGTCGCGACGACGTGGCGCTCTACACCGGCAACGACGACAGCATCATCTTCGACCTGCTCACACCCTTTCCTGCCGAAGCCGATGGCAAGCGTATCGAGCGACGCATCGTGGGCGGGCTGCTCGGCCAGTGGGCGGTGTGGACGCAGCGGGCCGTGGAATGGATGACCGAGCTGCGCGAAGCGCGGGACAGCGAGAGCCTGAGCACCGACTGGTTGCGCCGGGCAGCAGCGCTCACCGACGCCAACAGTGCCATCTTCGATGCCGCGCACACCTTTGCTGGCTGCATCCCCGGCATTCATGAGATCCTGCGACGGCAGGGACTACTGCGCGGTACCTGGACGCTGGATCCACACGAGCGTCTCTCGCCTGGCCAGTTGGCGGCAATTGACCGTGTGTGTCGTCGTCATCCCGAACTCAGCGACGACGACTTCGTGGCCAGTCACCTGGATCGCTGGCTCGGCTGAGACAGCGAACTGACAGGACGAGGGACACTCTCCTCATCGGGATGCCCCGTCGTTCCCTCATCAGGGCCGATCAGGCCATCGCGCTCCCGCTTGCTACCGAACGAGAGATGCGTGCCAGGACGCGCGTGCCGGGGTCTCGAACCGTTCGCGCCAGTCGCCCAACGTCTCCACCGAAAGATCGAAGACTGTCGTATCCTGGTTCACCCTGCCCTCGGCAGCCTGGGCGATGAACTCCTGGCGCGTGACCGCCCTGATCTCGTCGCCGGCCGCGGTCGGCGTTCGATAGAAGACATGGCCACCGGCCAGCAACTCGGTGCCCAGCACCTTCTCGAGGGCACGCAGCGAACGATAGAGGCCGTCGATCGAGCAACCCGACGCGCCGGCCGTGCTCTGATCCACCGCGATGGTCAGGAATCGATCGTTGCGCCACTCACGCCCGCTATACAACGGATGACCGTGTGCGTTCCATTTCTCCAGGAAACGGTCGGTCTCGGCGAGCAGGCGGGCAGCTTCGCTGTCGTCGAGGGGACGGAGGCTGCCGAAAACCCAGACGCGCGCGCTGGGCGGAAGCGTGTCGAAGGCAAGGAGAGGCATGGCACGAAGTACGGTGGGGCGGCCAGCGCCGACCGGCACTGCGGACCCGGACACGGGTGGGCAGGAAGGCCGCGGATGAGACTGGAGCGGAACGACACACCGCCGTCCGCCTGCTCTCAAGCTAACGCGGTGGTCCCGGTTGCCGGAGCGGGCGCGAGGTCCACGATGAAGGTGGCACCAGCGCCGGGCGCGCTGCGCACGCTCAACTCGAAGCCGAGAAGGTGGCAGAGCGACCTGGAGATGGCCAGTCCCAGACCGGTGCCGCCGTAAGCGCGAGTCGTCCCTGTCTCCGCCTGCTCGAAAGCCGCGAATATGGCCGCCTGGCGGTGCTCCGGAATACCGATCCCCGTGTCCTCCACCTCCACTCGGAGCGGCCGGCTGCTGACCGGATCCGTGACGACACGCACCGTGATCGCTCCGCCATCGGTGAACTTGATCGCGTTGCCAATGAGGTTGATGAGCACCTGCTGCAGCTTTGTCGCGTCCGTCTTCAGATGGAGCATCCTGGGCGGTAGCTCCAGTCGGAGCGTGACGGGCCGGCCGGCGAGCTGGGCTTCGAAGCCGGCCGCGGTGGTCCGAACCAGCGGGCCCAGCGGTAGAGACGCCAATGACACAGGCATCTTTCCGGCCTCGATGCGCGAGATATCCAGCAGGTCACTGATGATCGCCAGCAGGTGCTCACCGTTGGTGACGATTCGCTCGACGTAGGAGAGTTCACGGCTGTCGAGCCGCTTCCCCCTGTTGGTGAGCAGGACGTTGGCGAAACCGATCACGGAGTTGAGCGGTGTGCGCAACTCATGACTCATTCGCGAAAGGAACACGGTCTTCGCCTGGCTGGCCTGCTCGGCAGCCACACGAGCAGCCTCGGCGACATCCCGGTCTTCCTGGAGCCGACGCTCCGCTTCACGGCGGCCGGTCACATCGTGGGCGACTCCGAGCAGGTAGCAACAGCTACCGTCATCGCTGAATATCGGGGTGAGCGTCGTCTCCACGGTGATGGTGCCGATGGGTGACTGGACGCATTCCTCGTAACGCTCAGGCGTTCCCCCTTCAATGACCGCGGCGTACCGATCCAGGGTCCGGGCTGCGGCGTCGGGTGTCATGAACTCATCCACGCAACGTCCCATGACTGTCTGTTCCGACAGTCCGGTGATGGCCAGGTATGAATGGTTGACGGCCACGCAACGGTAGCGTCGTACACCTTCCACGGCCAGAAGGAAGGTGAGGTCGGAGGTGCTGTTGAAGACGAGCGAGAGACGCTCCTCGTTCTTGCGCCGCGCGACCTGCGCTTCGCGATGGGCAACCTCGTTCAGCCAGCGTAGCCCCTGCCATCCGCTGGCGAGATGACCGTCGGCGGCCAGCCTGGCCAGGTCGACGAGCGACGTCACCTCATCCGCCGTCCAGCTCCGGGGCATGTTGTCGGCCACCTCGAGCACGCCGACTACCGCGCCGTCCTCGGCCAGCAACGGGACCCCCAGATACGCGCGCCAGCCGCGGGCAACGAGGTCAGCGTCCAGTTCGGCGGCGTCGTCGTAGTCAGGTGTTATCTGCGCGACGGGATCACCAATCACCAACGGTCTCGCAGCCGCGGCGACGTGACGGCACAGCGCTGATCCGGCCATATCGGCCATCGTCGTCGCCACTGCAGCCAGATCCGATTCCTCGTGGCCATCTACGCCCGGCCGCACAACATCCGGCCGGAGCCAGAGTCGCGCGACGGGCACTCCGAGCAGCCTGGCCGCCACACGCTGGAGTCGCCCGACGGCGCTGACGTCGTCCACGTCCGGTGTGTAGGAGGTGAGAGGAAACCCGAGTGCCTGCCGAGGCGGTGCGGTCATGGAATGAAGCAATAGGTATCGCGACAGTCGTACACTGCCGTGAAGACGCGCCAGCCTGCCCGCAGGTCATTTCGCCGCGCACGGACTGAGAGCCATGGAGGGCTAATCGGAGGGACGACCGAATAGAAGCTGGATGAAGGGAAGGTCGGCCGGCCGCGCGAAGACGAAGACATGATCGCCTTCCAGGAGCACGGTTCCGCCCCGTGGTGCGATGAGCTTCTGGCCGCGTACGATGAGAGTCGCCGCTGAACCTTCGGGAAAGGGCAGCTCGCTCATCGGCACCCCCGCCACCGGGAGGGCATCCTCGATATAGAATGACATCAACTCTCCCTCCAGCGGCCGCATGGACTCGATCTCCAGCACTGCCGAGGATGGAGGCGGCTCGCGCGACTCCAGTTTCAGCCAGCGTGTCACCCACGACACAGTGCTGCCCGGTATGATCGCCCCCACGACGACCACGAAGAAGACGACGTCGAACATGCGCTCGGCGCCCGCAGCACCAGCCAGGATGGGGAAGCTGGCGAGGATGATGGGAACTGCACCTCGCAGGCCTACCCAGCCCACGTACACTGTCTCCTTCAGCGGATAGCGGAACGGTGCGAGGCATACCGCTACCACCAGCGGCCGGGCTATGAAGGCGAGGAAGAGGCCGATCATGAGTCCGGGCCAGGCCGCGTCAATCAGGCGGGACGGTGAGACGAGAAGACCGAGCAGGAGGAACATGACGACCTGGCCCAACCAGGCCACGGCATCGTGCACCCGGACGAGGCTGCGCCGATAGGGCAGGTCCCCGTCGCCGAGCACCGCTCCTGCCACGTACACCGCGAGGAAGCCGCTTCCCCTGCTGAGCGTCGCGACACCGAAGGCGAGGCAGGCGAAGGAGATCGTCAGGATCGGATAGAGACCACCGGCCGGAAGGCGGAGCCGATTGATCAACGCCCGTCCGCCGTAGCCGGCGACCAGGCCGGCCAACATGCCGATTGCAAGCTGGGTCACGACCTCGGTGAGCAGCGGCCAGGCAGCCGGCATCCCGTTGCCGGCGACGATGCTCATCGTGATGGCGATCGTGAGGATCATGGCCATCGGATCGTTCGCACCCGACTCGACCTCGAGCGTCGTACCGACCCGACGTTTCAGGTTGAGCCCGCTGGACCTGAGGACTGCAAAGACTGCTGCGGCGTCGGTCGAGGAGACGACTGCGCCCAGAAGCAGGGCCGGCGCCGGGGCGTAGCCGAGGAAGCGCGCCGCCAGGGCGACCAGCGCCATCGTGCCCATCACGCCGACAGTGGCCAGAATACCCGCTGGCGCCGCCACCGAGCGCACGCCGGCCATCGGCGTGTTCAGTCCGCCGTCAAAAAGGATGAGAGCCAGCGCGACAGTGCCGACGCGGAAGGCGAAGCCGTAGTCCTCGAATACGATCCCGCCCACTCCCTCACTACCGGCCAGCATGCCGATGATGATGAAGATGAGCAGGACGGGCACGCCCACCCGTTCGGAGACGCGCGAGAATAGGATGGCTGTGGCGAGCAGCACCCCGAAGGTTACGAGCAGTAAGGCTGTTGCAGCTGGTTCGTTGACCATGCCTGGACGTTGCGGAGTTCGGATACCCGGCGCAAACTAGCTTAGTCGACATTTGCCGTTCCACCTTCCTCCAATACTCGTTGCATGACGCCGCCACTCACCGACCGTCGCGCCTTCATGGCGTTCTGCGGCAGCCTCGGACTGGGCTCCACCCTGTTGCCAGGCGTTCTCTGGGCCCGGCTGGCCGACGGAGCCGACATCTCGGCGGCCACCATAGCCTGCGCCGAGGAACTGGCGGGGGTGCACTTCGAGGATGAGCAGCGCGAACAGATGGTTGACGGACTGCGCCGGCAGGCGGGGCAGCTCGAAGCGTTGCACGCCGTCTCGCTGCCGAACGCGGTCGCGCCCGCGCTGGTATTCAACCCGGTCCCGGCCGGCACCAGCATCGAGGGCGCCCAACGACCGCCAGTGCGCGGTGCGGTGACGGCGCCGGCAGTTCCTGGCAACCTGGAAGAGCTGGCCTTCCGTCCGCTCACGGAGCTGGGTGAGCTTGTCCGGACTCGTCAGGTCACGTGCACCCAGCTCACCCGCATGTACCTCGCTCGCCTGGAGCGTTACGACCCAATGCTCCATTGCGTGGTGACGCTCACGCCTGAGCGAGCGCTGGCCCAGGCGGCAGAGATGGACGCGGAGCTTGCAAGAGGTCGCTATCGCGGTCCGCTGCACGGCATCCCGTGGGGTGCCAAGGACCTTCTGGCAGTGAAGGGCTACCCCACGACCTGGGGCGCGGAGCCGTTCCGAACCCAGACGTTCGATGAGGACGCGACAGTGGTGCAGCGGCTGGACAGCGCGGGGGCCGTACTGGTGGCCAAGCTCACCCTCGGGGCGCTGGCCATGGGTGACGTCTGGTTCGGCGGTCGCACGCGCAATCCATGGAACATCGAGCAGGGCTCCAGCGGCAGCTCGGCGGGCTCGGCGTCGGCTACCGCGGCCGGCCTCGTCGGCTTCGCCATCGGCAGCGAGACGCTCGGCTCCATCTCGTCACCCTCCACCCGCTGCGGCGTCACCGGACTCCGTCCCACCTTCGGGCGGGTGGCACGTACGGGTGCCATGGCGCTGTCGTGGAGCATGGACAAGCTGGGACCGCTCACCCGCGGCGTGGAGGACGCGGCACTGGTGCTGGCCGCCATTCAGGGGCCGGACGGAGTGGATCGCACCGTCCACGCGGCGCCCTTCAACTGGGACGCCACTCTGGCGCCGTCACAGCTTCGGGTGGGCTACTTCAGCAGCGTCTTCGAGCGTGACTACGCTCAGAAGGCCACCGACCAGGCAACGCTGGACGTCCTCCGTACGCTGGGCGCGAAGCTGATTCCGGTGGAGATCCCCGATCTCCCGTATCAGGCGATGTCCCCCATCCTGAACGCCGAAGCCGCAGCATCGTTCGATGAACTGACCCGCTCCGGGCGCGACAAGCTTCTCACCGAGCAGGGGCCCAACGCCTGGCCGAACAGTTTCCGCACCGCCCGCTTCATTCCGGCCGTGGACTACCTGAACGCCAACCGGCTACGCACGCTGGCAATGGACAGGTGGGCCGAGTTGATGAGCACCGTCGACGTCATCGTCACGCCCACCGGCGGCAGTTCACAGCTTCTCGCCACCAACCTCACCGGCCATCCTGCCGTGATCGTCCCCAACGGTTTCCGCGACGACGGCACGCCGGTGTCCATCACCTTCCTGGGCGGCCTGTTCGAGGAGGCCAAGCCGCTCGCCCTGGCCAACGCCTACCAGAACGCCACCGACTGGCACCGCCGCCACCCCAGCCTCAAGGGATGACCGCACCTAGTCGCGACGCGGAACGTAGCAGCTAGGCCATAATGCTGTACATCCTGGCCGCCGCCACACTCTGGGGCCTGGTGGGGCCAGTGGCCATGCTGGCGCTGCGCGAAGGGATCGCGCCGCTGGAGATCGCCTTCTGGCGGGCGGCAATTGCCGGCGTGCTCTACGCGGTTCACGCACTGATAACCGGACGCTGGCGGCTGGCGGTGCGCGACGTGCCAGCGATCGTCGCCTTCGGACTGATCGGCGTCAGTCTGTTCTACTCATCGTACCTGCTGGCGGTGGAAGCTGGCGGAGCAGCCCTGGCCGCCGTGCTCCTCTATACCGCCCCCGCGTGGGTAGCACTTCTCTCCTGGTCGGTGTTGCGAGAGTCACCGAGCAGGCGACGGCTGCTGGCGGTAACAGCGACCGTGGCAGGGGTGGCGCTGGTGGCGACGGCTGGCGGCGGAAGCGTGCGCATCACGCCGGCGGCACTGGGCTGGGGTCTCACTGCTGGCGCATCATACGCCCTCTACTACCTGTTCGGGCGGCGCTACTTCTCCGTCTACCCCGCCGCCGCCGTACTCGCCCTCGCCCTCCCCGTTGGAGCGCTCGGCCTCTTCCCGCTGGTCACCTTCCACAGCAGGAGCCAGACTGCCTGGATCGCCCTCCTGTTCATCGCCGTCGTGCCCACCTACGCCGCCTACCTGCTCTATGCAGTAGGCCTGCGGCGCCTGGAGGCTGCCCGCGCCGCCGTCTTCGCCACCATCGAGCCAGTGGTGGCGGCCGCGGTGGCCTTTGCCGCCTTCGGCGAGCGCCTGGCCCCGGTGGGCTACCTGGGTGCGGCGATCGTCCTGGGCGGCGTCATCCTCGAAGCACACGGAGAAGGCGGCACCGTTGGCCGGACCGGCAGCTACGACGAGCGGGACATCGACAGGGACGGTTGACGCCGACGTGATGGCGTATCGCTCGTCCACTGCTCGCCCCTCCGGGAGGTGCGCTGCAACCGCTGCCGGTCAGTCCCCGGCAAGTTCAGCGCGCAGGGCCTCTTCTATTTCGGGATGCCTGAACCGGAAGCCGGCTTCCTGCAGCCGCGCGGGCCGCACTCGCTGGCCTGCCAGCAACGTCTCTTCGGCCATCTGGCCGTAGACAGCGCGCAGCGCGAAGGCGGGTACGAAGCCGAGTGTGGGCCTGTTGACGGCATGGCCGAGCGCAGTTGTGAAATCATCGTTCCGGACCGGCTCGGGCGCCACGACGTTCACGGGGCCATCCAGCGTGCCCGATTGGAGCAGGAAGAGGAGAGCAGCCACGGCATCGCTACGGGCAATCCAGCTCATCCACTGCTGGCCGTCGCCCACCTGACCGCCAAGTCCCAGTCGAAACGGCGGTACGAGGCGCTCGAGCACGCCCCCGCCCTCGCCCAGCAGGACTCCCAGCCGAGGATGGACCACACGGACACCAGCCTCTCGGGCAGGTTGGGCAGATGCCTCCCACGCCTGCACCACACCGGCCAGAAAGCCCGAACCTGGAGCGCTGTCCTCGTCCAGTTCCTCATCGCCGCGGGCACCGTAGTAGCCGACAGCCGACGCACTGAGCAGGACCGGAGGGGGATTGTCGAGGCCAGCGATGGTACGCGCGACAAGCCCGGTGCCCTGCGTCCGGCTCTCCCGGATTCGGCGACGAGCATCGTCGGTCCAGCGTTGGGCGATATTCTCCCCGGCAAGGTGGATCACGCCGTGAACCCCGGTCAGCCCCTGGGCGTCGAGCAGCCCGTTCGACGGGTCCCACTGGAGGTCGCTACTCCCCGGTCGTGGCTCGCGCCTCGAGATCCGGACCACCTTGTAGCCCGCAGCCGTCAGCGCTGGCTCGAGTACCGAGCCGAGGAATCCGGTGGCGCCGGTGACGGCGATGCGCAGTCCAGCTCCGTCCGGAGGTGAATCGGCACCATGGTTACGGTCAGCGTCTGGCGTTCTGTCAGTGGTCACGGCTGTCGATGGATGGCGGAAGGAGTGCTGGGGCCTGTTCGCGTCGGGATTCTCCGGCGCGCACGACCCTGCTCTACTGGAGGTCCTGCACGCCAATCGCTGTCTCCCCTGCCTCCAGGCCCTCGCTCACGGTAGGCAAGGGGAGCGCCACGCCACCCCGAGCCGCTCGATGCACCAGTATATCGGGATCGTCCAGGCTACGGATGAGCGCGTCCACCTGCGGATTCTGCAGGTAGCGACCCTTCTCCCATCCCGCGACAATTCCCTGTGGTACGCCGAACAGCAGATCACCGAACTGTGCCGTCGTGAGGCCGATTCGCTCTCGTCGCTGCCGGATCTCTCGCGGCTTCAGCAATCCGTGCTGGTCTCGCATCGCCGCGACCGCCGCCTGCTCCGCCAGTTCCCGCTGCTCCACGGTGCGACGCTCGTCACCGCACCTGTCACAGCGGAACAAGGTGCGGTCGACGGTTGCCGACATGCCGCTGACGCGGATGGTTACACTCTCGCTGGCGCGAGCGTAGCGACCGCCGCAACTGCGGTGGAGGTGGCCGTCGAGGAGCGAGTCGGACGTCATGCCGTAGGGTAGCGGGGAATATGGTGGCGAGGGTCGGTGAAGGTGTGATCCTGAAGGATAACGGTGACCAGCCCTTTCCGCGCACGATCAGGCCATGCGCCGCGTCTCCGGCCGGTGGAACGGCTCGTGCGCACCCTGGACGACAGTCCCCGAACGCGCATCCGAATTCCGACGGTGATCATGGACGAGACACATCAGACCCTGCAGGCGGATCCACCTGAGCAGGCCAGGCCCGAGCCAGTCGCCACTCCACTGCCCGGACAGACACGGCACCTGTGGTGGCAGCGAGGAGTGATCTATCAGATCTATCCACGCTCGTTCATGGATTCAGACAACGACGGCGTGGGAGATCTGGCCGGGATCGAGCAACGCCTGGACTACCTGCAGTGGCTGGGTGTCGACGCAATATGGATCTCGCCGATCTATCCGTCCCCGATGGCCGATTTCGGCTACGATGTCTCCAACTATACCGACGTCCACCCGCTCTTCGGGACGCTGGCCGAGTTCGATCGCCTGCTCGAAGCGACCCATGCCCGCGGGATGCGGCTCCTCCTCGATTTCGTGCCGAATCATTCCTCGGACCTGCATCCGTGGTTCCTGGAATCCCGTTCGTCGCGGGAGAACCCGAGGCGGGACTGGTATCTCTGGAGCGATGCTGCGGCCGATGGCGGTCCGCCCAACAACTGGCGCAGTGTCTTCGGTGGCAGCGCCTGGGAATGGGACGAGCTCACGGGACAGTACTATTATCACGCGTTCCTCAAGGAGCAGCCGGATCTCAACTGGCGCAATCCGGAGGTGCAGGAGGCCATGCTCGACGTCCTGCGATTCTGGCTGGACCGCGGCGTGGATGGATTTCGGGTGGATGTGCTCTGGCACATGGTGAAGGATGCGCGCCTGCGCGACAATCCTCCCAACCCGGACTACGTGCCCGGTCAGCCGCCGTACGAGGAGTTGCTTGCGTCCTTCTCCACCGACCAACCGGAAGTCCACGACATCGTGGCGCGCATGCGCGAGTTGGTGGATGGCTATGAGGAGCGACTGCTCATCGGTGAAATATACCTGCCAATCGCGCGCCTCGTCTCGTATTACGGCGAGGACGGATCGGGCGTGCACCTGCCGTTCAACTTCCAGCTCATCACCCTTCCGTGGGATGCCAGGGCGATTGCCGCAGCGGTGAGCGAGTACGAGGGTTCCCTGCCGCTCCACGGATGGCCGAACTGGGTACTGGGCAATCATGACCAGCCAAGGGTGGCCAGTCGTGTCGGCCGCGAGCAGGCCCGTGTGGCCGCGATGCTCCTCCTCACGCTACGCGGCACGCCCACCATCTATTACGGCGATGAGCTGGGGATGCACGACGTGGCGATTCCGCCCGAGGGGATTCGCGATCCGCAGGCGCTCAACATGCCGGGCGTCGGTCGCAGCAGGGATCCGGCGCGTACTCCCATGCAATGGAGCGCCCATGCCAACACGGGCTTCAGTGACGCCGAGAGCTGGCTCCCCGTGTCGATGGACTACCCTCGATTCAACGTCGAACGAGAGCGTGACGATCCGCACTCCATGCTCTCACTCTACCGCAGCCTCCTCATGCTGCGAAGCCGCGAGCCGGCGCTGCAGGTGGGTGACTACACTCCAGTGCCGGCGGATGGCGCGGTCATATGCTACCTGCGTGAGCACGCTGGCGCTCGTTTCCTCATTGCCCTCAACCTGGGCCACGCTCCCACCATCGTGGAGCCGGCGCATCCACCGGTGACCGGCACAGTCGCCTGCGCAACCTATCGCGGCAGGGAGGGCACCCGAGTGGAGGGACGGATCCTGCTGGGGGGCGACGAGGGGCTGGTGATCCAACTGGACTGAGCGATCGCTGACGTCAGCGAGGCTCCGGTCGTGGAGGGTCGTCCTGGTCCAGCAGTCGCCAGAGATACCAGCTTGCGATGGTGCGATATGGTGTCCATGGCTCGGCGATGCGCAGCACGTCACGTGGGCGGGGCAATTCAGGGAGGCCATAGGCGAGCTGGATTCCCTTCTGGATTCCGAGATCCAGTTCCGGCACGACGTCCAGCCTCCCGACGCGGAAGATGAGGAACATCTGCGCGCTCCAGCGACCTATGCCCTTCACACTCACCAGCGCGTTGATCACCTCCTCATCCTCCAGCAGCGCGATCTCGTCCAGCGGCAGCCGGCCATCGGCCACATGAGCGGCGAGATCGCGCAGGTAGCCCGTCTTCTGTCGCGAGACGCCGGCGGCGCGCAAGGTCTCGTCTGCAGTAGCGAGCAGTTCGCCGGGCAGCGGATCGCGGTCTCCGTAGACGGCGCGCATCCGTTGATGGATAGTCGCCGCCGCCTTGCCCGACAGTTGCTGGTAGAGGATGGCTCTCAGCAGGGCGTCGAAGTGACTGCCGTCGCTCCGCGGTGCATATCGACACGGGCCGACACTCTCCATGACTCGCCGGAGGACAGGGTCGGCACGCTTGAGGTGGGCGACTGCGGTACGCGTCACGATCAGCCTGCCGTCGTCACTGGTAATGGAGCGCGGCCAGCACGCGTTCGGCCACGTCATCCAGCGGTAGCGCTTCCTCGGCACCGCCCAGCCGCATGGCTTCCCTGGGCATGCCGAATACCACGCAACTCTCCTCGTCCTGGGCAAAGGTTCGTGCGCCAGCCCCGCGCATGGCGAGCAATCCCTTGGCACCGTCGGCCCCCATCCCGGTGAGGATGACGCCGACCGCGTTGGGGCCCGCAGCCCTCGCCACACTCTGGAAGAGCACGTCCACCGCCGGCCGCTGATGGTGCACTGGCGGTCCGTCCTTGACGCGTACGAGATAGCGCGCCCCACTCGCCTGGAGCAGCATGTGCTTGTTGCCGGGTGCAATCAGGGCCACCCCTGGCACGACCGCATCCTGATCGCGAGCCTCGCGCACCTCCATCGCACAGAACTGATTGAGACGCCTGGCGAAGGCGGCGGTGAAATGCTCGGGCATGTGCTGGACGATCACCGTACCCGGGGCATCGGCGGGCAGCGCGCGCAGCACCCGTTCAATGGCCTGGGTACCGCCGGTTGAGGCACCCAGGGCCAGTACCTTGTGCGTCGTCTCGAGGCGGAGGCTGGCACTGCGAGCAGCAGGGCCAGCTCCGGCACCGGCGCCCGCACCGGCCAGCACTGGCGAGCGAACGGATCGCGCCGGAACGTTCACCTTCCGTGCTCCGAGCGCGCGCACGGACACTGCAGCCGCATGTCGGATCGCCCTGGCGAGTTCGCCGGGGATGTCCGGGGTGGAGAGGGAGGATCCGGCCTTGGCAACCACCTCCACCGCGCCCAGGGCGAGCGCACGCACGGCATTGTCGCTGTCCCTGGGAGTCAGCGAACTCACTACCACGACGGGAATCGGGAAGTGCTTCATCAGCTTCGCCAGGAACGACAGCCCATCCATGCGGGGCATTTCCACGTCGAGCGTCACCACATCCGGGCGCAGTCTCACGATGCGGTCGCGTGCCACATACGGGTCGGTCGCGGTACCGATGACCTCGATGTCAGGCTCGCGGCCGAGTTCCTCCGAGAGTATGCGCCGCACCAAGGCGGAATCATCCACCACCAGCACCCGGATCATGGTCAGTCGGCCCCGGCCGCCATACGCGCATTGGCCAGGTAGAGGGCGACTTCCGCACGACCCTCGTCCAGCCCGACCCGCGCCTCCGACATCGCGGCGACCCGCTCGCCTGGATAACCATGCTCGGTGCCGATCCATTGCGGGACGCCGAGGCGAAAGAGGGCGCGGCGCCCGGCGATCTGCGGCAGGAGGCTGCCACAGATGACGTTGGCCAGCTCACAGATCGCATCGCGCTGCATGGCCATCGCAGGAGAGCTGTCGCAGGCCAGCATGTTCGTCGCTGCCGCACCCAGCACATCCTCGGTGACACTGAGCACCAGCATGCCTCGAAGCGGACCATCAAAGGTCACCCGCGCACCTCCAACGAGCGGCATCAGACGCTGCTCCTTGCCAAGCTCCGCCGATGGACAGAGCAGCGCCAACGCCTCAAAAGTCGAGGCCGTCGCCGAATATAGCATCGTCTGAAGCTGCAAACTGTTCATGGGAGATGCCGGTTACCTGAAGTATTGTGTCACGGAGGATCTCGGGCGTGAATGGCTTGTGCACGAAGGCAACCCCCATCTCGGCCAGACGCTCTATGCGCGCATCACTACGCTCGGTGGAGACGACGATGATCTTCAGGTCAGCGGTCTCCGGGTCCGTGCGAAGGTGCTGGATTACCTCCTCGCCATTCATGACGGGCATGTTGATGTCGAGCAGCATGAGGTCCACCCATGCCTCGCGCAGCAGTTTCAGCGCCTCCTCGCCGTTGGCGGCCTCGTGAAGGTCGCCGAGCGGGAGGCCGCTCATGCGCAGCGTACGCAGGATCATCTGACGCATCACCGCGCTATCGTCCACTACCAGTACGTTGAATTGCATGGCCGGGATGGAAGGTTGCGGTTCACAGCGCCGCGGTGACGCCCGCTGTCTTGATGGTGATCGATCCGTCGGCAATCCTGAGCGTCATGTTGCGTGCGAGCCTGTGGCCGCCGACGTCCTGTGCCTGGATCAACAGGCCGTTCTTCCAGAGCAGCTTGCGAAGGGTGAGCATGTTGCGCTTGCCTATCTGGAACTGGTCGGGATCGCCCGGTGCCCCGACGGATGCACCGCCGGCGACTCTGACGATCATGCGTTGCTTGACCGCGCCCAGCCGATAGCATGCTCGAAAGAGAGCCGGGACGCCAGTGTCCACGAATATCGCCGGGTTCTCCTGCCCCTTTGCCTGATCTATGCTCGAGAGTGGCAGCATCACGTGCAGCAGACCACCCACGAGCGCCGTCGGGTCATAGACCGCAATGCCCAGGCAACTCCCGAGTGCATAGGTGACGAGCGAGTCGTCTACTGATGCGGAGACCTTCATGTCGGCCATGCCGACTACGGTTCCGGACATGGGACCCGGATTCGCCTCTGGCCGCTATCGCTACTGAGCATCCTCCTTCCGATAGACGGCGGGCTGCACATAGTCGAATGCGTGATCGAGCCCGGTGAGGCTCTCCGAATGGCCGACAAAGAGGTATCCGTCGGGTGACAACATATCCCAGAAGCGCCTGACCAGCCGGGCCTGGGTGGGCTTGTCGAAGTAGATCATGACATTGCGGCAGAAGATGGCGTCGAATGGCCCTCGCATGGGCCACTCACCCATCAGGTTCAGTCTTGCGAAGTGGATCATGCGCCTGAGCTGCCCGGCAACCTGCCAGGTGGCTCCGCCGGGCGCTGGCACGAAGTGCCGCCGCACCATGTCTCGCGGCAACTCGGCCAGTTGCTCGGCTGGGTAGCGCGCTTCCCTGGCGCGGTCGAGCACGCGCGCCGAGATGTCCGTGGCGAGGATGCGCGACCGGAACAGGAGTGTTTCCGGCAGACACTCATGGAGAACGACGGCCAGCGTCACGGGCTCCTCACCCGTGGAGCAGCCGGCGCTCCAGATGCGCGGCGCTGTTCCGGCTGCCACGTGCGCCGGAAGCAGCGTCTGACGCAGGTAGTCGAAGTGCTGGGGCTCGCGGAAGAAGCTCGTCTTGTTGGTGGTGAGTGCGTCCACCATCTCCTTCAACTCGGCAGACGAGCTGCTGCTCGAGACGAGCGAGAGGTAGTCGCCGAAGCTGGTCAGCCCGAGCGCGCGCAGGCGCCGGGAGAGACGGGCCCGCACCAATCCTTCCTTGCCCTGCTGCAGGTTGATCCCGGCGGTCTGCCGGGTGAGCTCGGCAACGCGCCTGAAGTCCTCGTCCGTGAGCTCGGGCGCCGTACTGGCGAAGGCGACAGTGGAGGTCACGACAGTTGCTTAAGGTCGAGTACCTCGGCCGCCGTCAGCACCCGGTCGATATCGAGCAGCAAGGTCACCCTGCCGGCCCCCTTGGCTATGCCGAGCAGGAACTCGGTGTCCACCTCGGTGCCGAACGACGGTGGATCGGCGATCTCCTCGATGCCGATCGCCTTCACCTCGCTCACCCGGTCTACCAGCACGCCGAGATGCACGCCCTGCAGTTGCACGACGATGATGCAGCTCTCCACGGCATCCACGGATGGCATGCCGAATTTCGCCCGCAGGTCGACGATCGAGATGACCTTGCCCCGAAGGTTGATGACGCCCCTCACGAAGTGGGGCACGCGGGGTACGCGCGTGATCGGCAACATGCCAATGATCTCCTGCACCTTCAGGATCTCGACGCCGTATTCCTCGCTGTCGAGGAAGAAGCTGAGATACTTGCCAGCGCGGGATATGGTGTGTTCGGATGCAGGTGCGGTCATTGTTCAGGCCAGGGTTTCAGGATACGGTGTTCCGGACTGGGATCGGTGGTGGTTCAGGCGGCGTTGCGCTCAGAGTCGCTGCTGTCACCACAACGGGCTCGGGCCAGCGCGACCAGGCCAACGACATCCAGGATGAGTCCCACGCGGCCGTCGCCCAGGATGGCTGCGCCGGAAACCCCCGGGACAACGCCGAGGTTGCCGCCGAGCGACTTGACGACGAGTTGATGCTGACCGAGCAGTTCATCGACGAGGATAGCCGTCCGCTTTTCCTGATCGCCGACGATCATGAGAATCCCCTCGGCCGGATCGGCCACCGCGCCCTGGATGTCGAACAGGCGGTGGACGCGGATGATCGGCATCAGCTCATCGCGCAACAGTACGACCTCGCCACGGCCGTTGACGGTGGACAGGGTGGACCGTTCCGGCCGGAAACTCATGTGTATGGCCGTGGTGGGCACGATGTATCTCTCCCCTCCCACGCGCACGAGCATGCCGTCGGTGATGGCCAGTGTCAGCGGCAGTCTGATGGAGAAGGTGCTTCCCTGCCCGGCCTCCGAAGCGATATCGATCCGCCCGCGCAGCGACTCGACATTGCGCTTGACGACGTCCATCCCGACGCCGCGTCCGGAGAGATCGGTGACCGCGTCGGCAGTCGAGAAGCCCGGCGCGAAGATCAGCTCGAAAGCCTCGGAATCGGAGAGATGCTTGTCGTTGGCGACGAGTCCGCGCTCGCGCGCCCTGTCCAGGATCTTCGTGCGGTTGAGGCCGCGCCCATCATCCTCGAGGTCCACGCACACGTTGGCGCCAGCGTGATAGGCGCGCAGCCGCAACGTGCCGGTGGCACTCTTGCCCACCGCCAGCCGCTCAGCCGGCGTCTCCAGGCCATGATCGATCGCATTCCGGACCATGTGCACCAGCGGATCGCCGACGATGTCCACCATGTTGCGATCGATCTCGGTCTCCTCACCCTCGGTGACCAGCTCCACCTGCTTGCCGGCCTTCTGGGCAAGGTCACGGACGAGCCGCGCCAGCTTCTGGAAGGTGGGCTTGAGCGGCACCATGCGCATGGACATGGTGAGATCCTGCAGGTCGCGAACCAGCTTGGCGGCATGTGCTACCTTCACGCCGAGCACCTGGTCGCGACCGCTGAGGAGGCTGGGATCCTGGCTGATCATGGACTGCGCGATCACCAGCTCGCCCACCATGTCGATGAGACGGTCCAGGCGCTCGGTGCGCACCCGCACGGAGCGCTCGGCGTCGCCGTCCTGGCGACGCTCGCCCTGACGTCGATCGCCCTGACGTCGATCGCCCTGACGTCGATCTCCCTGGCGTTGATCGTCCTGACGCTGATCGTCCTGACGTTGCTCGCCCTGAAGACGGTCTGAAGACCGGGGGTCGACCGGCGTGGCATCGTGCTCCGACCCACTGGCGCTGCCCTCGAGGGCAGCCAGCGAACCGGCCACGTCGCCCTGCTCCAGCCTGATGAGCGCCTGCATCAGCGCGTCATGCTCCTCGGGTACCTCCAGGGAACCGCCATCCAGCGCCTCCTCCACGCTCACCAGCATCGTCGCCAGCATGTCTGTCGCGCGGAGCGAGAGATTCGCACAGTTGCCTTCGAAGGCTATCTCACGGTCTCTCACCCTGCTCAGCAGCGACTCGGCGTGGTGGGCGAAATTGGAGATACCGGACAGCCCCATGAATCCCGCTGTACCCTTGATGGTGTGGAACGCGCGGAACACGGTGTTGATCGATTCCTCGTCGTCCGGATCGTGCTCGAGGGCCAGAAGAGCCGCCTCGGCACCATCTATCCAGTCTCTGCTCTCGGCGATGAAGTCGCGCAGCAGGTCGACGTCTATGTCGTCAGGAAGCACCAGCGCGTCGGACTGCGCGGCCACCGCTCTCGAGTCCTCGGAGATGACCGGCCAGTCACCGGAGCGATGCATCGCCACGGCCTGCGCTACCAGTTCCTCGGCTGCCAGTTCCTCGGCCACCTCGGCCCATGCCGGATCCTCGGCCATCGCCGCCATCAGGTCCAGCTCACCGTCGGGGAGAGGGCTTATGACAGAGTCGAGCGTTGAGCGTTGCGCCGGCACTGTTCTCCCGCTTGCCGCCTCACCGGTCGAACGCACCGTCGCGCTGGCAGCACTGTCCAGGCGCGACATCGCGTCCTCCAGCAACCGGTTGGCACGCGCCAGCGAGGCCGCGCGGATCACTTCGTCCTCACCTGCGGCGGCCGCCGCAACCTGAGTCGCAGCACCACCCAGTGCGAAGGCAGCATCCAGGTCGTCGGTCTCGCGTGCCAACCGCATCAGCGCTGCCCGCACCCGTTCCAGCTCCGTCGTGTCGGCAACCTCGAGCTGCACGAGCAGGGTGGCGACGTCGTCGATCACGAACTGTTCACCGTGATCGCTCATGTCGACCGCAGTGTCGCTCCGGGCAGCCGGGCTGTCGGCCAGTGAGCTGTCGACATCGTAGCCGGCACCGGCCGCAGTGTCCGGCGGCACCGGCACTCCGGCGTCATCTGGCTGGGTGGATGAGGAGTCGGGGGTGCGAGACTTCTTCCGCGGCATGGAGCGTGGATCGGTGACAGAGAGGGGCAACTGCCCGAACGGTTGATGACGGGCCAGGGACGCGTGTGCATTCTGGAGTGTCGGCTCGAGCGGCAGGTACTTGAGAGCGTGCCACATACGATGTGGCCGGATGGAAGCCGTTCATTCGCGAAGGGCACACCACAGACGCGACGAGGCGCCCCATGGGGCGCCTCGTCGCGTCCTCGTCGTGCACTTCCGTCCAGAGCCGACAGCCGCTCCTTCAGATGTCGGGCGTGACCTTGAAGACCTCGTCGGCGAGCGCCTGACGTTCCTCCGCGTTCGTGATCGTCGCGTCCGGGGTGAAAGTCGCCGGGATCGGTCGAGGTTCGGGCGGCAGTTCGGGCGCACCGTAGCGGCGCGGGTCGAACAGCCGCGCAATCTCCGACAGGCGACTCTCCATGTCCACGAGCACACTGGCCGCGTATGTGAGCTGCTGTGTCGTGATGTCCTGGAACTGCAGGTGACCGGTCATCATGAAGATCTCGTCGCGCAACCTGTTGCGGATGTCCCTGGCTGCCTCGGACGCGTCGCCATTCGCGTCGGCCTCGGCGTCCAGTTCATCTATCATCATCTGGGCACGGTCCAACCCGTCCAGGATGCAGGTTGCGGCTGTCTCCGTGGCGTTGGTCACCTCGCGGATCTTCTCATGCGTGATCTGCAGCTTGTCGGTCGTGGCATTCTCCAGCGCCGAACGGCACTGCCGCAGGCTCTGCAGGACGTTCACGATCTCCGCATTGGCGCGCTGGAGGATGGCGGGTACGAGGGCGAGCGCGGAGGTGGGTGTCGGCTCGGCGGCCGTCGGCACCGCCGCTACGATGTTCTCCTGGACTCCATCAGTGAACTCCCGCAGCGCCTCCAGCTCGTGGTCCACGAGGCGGAGCGAGGCCTCGGAGTCGTACAGCAGCTCCATCGCGCGATTGTTCGTCATGGGTCAGCTCGCTGTCGGGGCCAGGAGGAGAGCATCGATCTTCTCCTTCAGGACCTGGGGCGTGAACGGCTTCACGATATAGTTGTTGACACCGCACTCCATGGCGGTCAGGATGTCCTCCTTCACGCTTCGCGCGGTGACCATGAGAATAGGGACCGTCTTCCCTGAATCGGAGCGAGCGCGAAGTGCCTTCGCCAGCTCGGTACCGCTCATGTTCGGCATGTTCCAGTCGGTGATGACAAAGCTCACCGATGCGTCGAACTTGTCCAGCGCCTCACGACCGTCGCCTGCTTCGACGCAGCTCGAGAATCCGACGCGCTGGAGAGAGTTCACGACGATTCGCCGCATCGTGGCGGAGTCGTCCACGACGAGAAACTTCATGGAGTGGATACCTGTGGAAATGTGGGGCAGGGGCGACGCGTGCCGGGATCGGACGCGAACGATCTGTCTGGTTCGGTAACGGTCAGACGTCGCCCGCGTCGAGCATCCGACGGGCCACCTGATCCACCACCTCGAGTGAGTTGTATGCGCCACTCATGACGCGCTGACGAAGTTCGGCCAGGCGTTCCGCGCTCATGCCTCTGGATGCATTGGCATCCGAGCTGTTCTTCGCGGAGAGTGCGCGGCCAGCGTCGGAGATCTCGACGCGGTCCACCTTCAGCACCGCTCCAACCGGCTGCGCCGGTCCGCCGCCGGCGGGCGCCGGGCGCACCGCCGCCTCACGGGCCCGGTTGACGAGTTCCGCCTGCTGCGCTTCGATACTGCTACGATTGATTCGCATGAATTCCTCCTGTTCCCCAGGTATCGGCCACGGTCAGGGAAAACTTTAGCCCAGTCGGTCCAGATGTCCCACACCGCCACCTGGCGATGTCGGTTCCCGCACCGAAGTGACCGCGTACGGCCCCGCCAGTTCGGCCGCCGGTTCGGCGAGCGCCGCTGCCGGAGCCAGCGCATGCGCCGCCCGCCAGAGGGCTGTCGTGAGACCGGCGGCATCTGCCGCTTCGCCCACCGACTCCATCTCTCGCTCCACCGCTCCCGCCTCTGCTGCCGGCGACAGGCTCCCGGCTACTGACTCAGTCTCCGCAGCCAGTTCGTCAGTCACCAGTGACGCGTACCTGAAGTACGACATCGCCAGGCGTCGGTCGCCTTCTCGCGTGGTGCTCAACTGAACCTCCTCACGGCTAGCTCCTGGGTACCGGTGCCTGAAGACGAGCGACCCCGGCGACACGTAACGTGCGGTCGGGGTCGCTCGGCGGGGTCGGGGTCGCTGGGCGGGGTCGGGGTCGCTGGACGGGGTCCGGGCCGGGCGGGAGTTACCGGAGGATGTCCAGCCGGGCCACCGGGGCAGGCACCCCCGCCAGATAGCCGTGGGCCACCGTGCCGAGTTGATCCAGCCGATCCAGTTCCCAGACCATCTCGTCGCGCATTGCCTGCATCTTGTCCAGCAACTGGTCGTGGAAGCTCAGTGCTCGCCTTGCCGCGAGCTCGACGGGGGCGAGCGCCAGGTCCAACGCACGAGCCTCCGCGGTCGGCGGCCGCTGGCCAGCCAACTGTCCGCGCACCACACTCAGTTCGGCCACCACTGGCTCCAGGTCGCTCAGCAGCGCCTCTCGCTCATCCAGTCGCGCCAGCAGGCTCATTATGGTGGCAGCCTCGTCGGCGTCCGTGTCCGGCATGGCAGAGACGTCAGCGATACGGTCCAGCAGTACCTGCGCCCGGGCGGCCTGGTGGGCCAGGGAGAAGGCTGTCACACCCTGTCCGTGATCCGTAGTGGCCGCTTCATCGCGCGTGGCCGCGCGTAGGACCAGCGCCGCTCTCGTCATGCGACTTCCCTCACCGCAGGATGCTGGGAAACGGTGGCAAATGCCTCACGAAGTTCGCTCATTATGCGGGTGACGCGCTCCAGGCGGCCGGGTTCGGGATTGAGACCCAGGTCGGTGAGCTCGGCCAGCACGAACGTATAGAGTGCGTTCAGTTGACGTGCCATTTCCCCTCCCTGCTCGAGGTCGAGCGTCGAGAGCAGTTCGCCCAGCGCTTGCCGCGCACGGTCGAACGAGGTCAGTCGGAGGTCGACATTGCCCTGTTCGATGCTCAGGCGCGCGCGTCGGAGGTTCAGCAGGAGATGGTCGTAGACCATCACTACCAACTGGCCCGGCGCGGCAGAGCGAACGGCGACTTCCTGGTACTGGGCAGCGTGATTGGCGTAGCTCACTTTTCATCCGGCGTTGGGGTCTGCCATGGAGTATCGGCCGCAACTGCACGGAGTTGACCACCCAGCGTCATCACGATGACTGTCGGTTGGAATTGAGTGCGCTTATCTGCTGGGAGAGCCAGTTGCCCTGTGACTGGATACGGGCGATCGCTGCCTCCATCGCCGCGAACTGCCTCGTCATGGCTTCACGACGGAGTTCGAGCATCCGGGTGGCATCTTCAGCCCGCTTCGACAGGCCGGTGATGGAGCTATCCAGCGACTCCAGTTGTGCGGCGATCGTGCCGTCGCCGCTCCGTGTGATGGAATCGGTCACCTGCGTCATCATCCCGCCCACGCCGCGCGAGAAGTCCACCCTGCCCGCAAGGCCGGTCGCCAGGCCGTGATGGCTGATCGCCAGCCCCTCCGCTGGATTCGGATCCGCATCCGTACCGGGAGAGCCCGTGAGTGTCTGCCCCACGCCGGTCGCGGGTCTGCCGCCAATGGTCCCGACGATATCCACCCCGGTACTGGTCCCGACGAGGCCGAAGGGGTCGGCACCGGCTATCTCGGGCAGGTATTCAACGGTTACCGCAGCCGCCGATCCATACTCGTCACCGGTGATGACCAGGTTCCTGCCGTCGTCAGCCAGAGCTGCGGACAGCTTCAGCCCGTCCCTGGCAAAGCCGGTGTTGAGCAGCGCGACGATCTGCGCACTGGTTGCACCGTCCTCCAGGCCGAGCTCCATCGTCCTGCCGGAGACGGAATCCGTTATCCTGAGCCGATCGGACGCTCCAGAAGCGGCGTAGACCCCGCCAAAACCGGTTCCGACCAGCGATGGCCGCTCGGCAACCGTGGCGATCTCGACGTCGTAATGCCCGGGCTTCGTCCTGGCGTTCGCGGTCACGTATTCCAACGATGCGTCGCTCGGGACACCGGCCGTACCGAACAGCGCCCTGACGTCGCCAATGTTGCTGGATAACGCTGCCTTGAGGGCGGCTGTATCGACTTCCAACGTTCCGGTCCTGGACAGGCTGACTCCGACCAGCGTCGCCCGGTTGAAGGCGGCACCGCTGGTGAGGCCGGAGAGGTCCGTGAGGAGCACGTTGGTGAGCTGCGCCTTCGTGGAACGCAACGTACCGTTGGCGGCCAGCGGCGCGCCCTGTGCGGTCTGGGCGTTTACGAACGACAGGACATCATTGTACGCTGCGGCAAACTGCTTGACCGCGTTCACCGCCGCGTCATCGTCGCGGGTGACGTTGACGGAGACCTCCGTACCCGGCTCGGCGCCCTGAAGACTGAGCGAGACGCCGCCGATGGCATCGGAGATGGTATTGCTGCTGCGGGTGATCGTCACGCCATCCACTCGCACGACAGCGTCGCTACCGGAAGCGACAGTGCGCTGTCGTCCTGCCGTGGACACGCTGGCACGGCCGAGGAGTGCGGCTTCAGGAGCGACCTCGGGCGGGGTCGCCGCATGCTTCACGGAGAGCGAGAAGGCCAACCTGGACTCACCGCCCTCGGAATCCGTGAGGCGTATGGTGCCGTCGGCGTCGAGCGTGGCAGTGGCCGAACGGCTGCCCGCGAAGGCGCTATTGATCTGCCCCAGAAGGTCGTCCACGGTGGAACCGGGAGCGACGACGAGACTGTCGAGCACGGGGCTTCCGGAACCGCTGGTGCCGCGAATGGTGATCGTGTCGCCAGCCACGACGCCGGCCGACGTACCTCCGATCTGCAGGTTGCTGAGCAGTGAGCTGCCCGTCGCCGCCGATTCGCCGTCTCCCCAGGCCTGCTCGCCCGAGACCACCTGACGCACTGCCGAACGACCAGCACGTGCGAAGCCCAGAACCTCGATGGCTCGCTGGCTGTCGGAAACTTCTTGCGGTGTACCTTCGCCGGCCGCCAGCCCCTCCACAGTGCCCTCCACTTCCAGACGATAGGAAGTGGTGCCGTCCACAGTGTGAGCCACCGTGCGGGCCGGGATCCCCTGCGCCTGGATCTTGGCAGCGATCGACGCAAGGGAGTCCTGCGAGAGATCGACCGCTATCGTCCGGCCGCCCACCTTGATCGTGCTCGGTGCCGGCATCGTGACGCCGAGCGAGAGAGCTATGGCCGACGTGACGCTGCTGACAGCCCGCGTGGCTGTGCCACCGCTGGCGGTCGTGTTCGCGCTGAGCGAGCCATCCGTGAAGCCCAGCTTGCCCAGCACTCCCTCCGTGCCGTCAGTGAGGTCGATGCCGGAGGAGC
This sequence comes from uncultured Gemmatimonadota bacterium, assembly GCA_937906875.1. Lineage (GTDB taxonomy): Bacteria > Gemmatimonadota > Gemmatimonadetes > Gemmatimonadales > Gemmatimonadaceae > CALCHX01. Next base: position 60,263 of record CALCHX010000225.1, read on the forward strand.
CAGCCACTTCGCTGGAGAGGACCATTCGGTACTCCCCGTTGCCCGTGCTCAGGATGGACGCCGAGACCCGCGAAGGCGATCCACCACCGTTGGCGCCATTGATCCTGTCGCGTATGGTACTGAGAGTGTCGTTGGTGTTGATCGTGATCCGCCGTCCGTTGACCGCGAACTCACCACTCAGTCCGAGAGCGGTGGTGGCGCTGGACACGACGTTCCCGCTCAGCTTCTCGGCAGTCGCCAGTCCCAGTACCTCGACCTTGTATGAACCCGGTGTGGCAGACGCCGAGGCAGCCACGCTGACCAGCGCGCGCCCACCAGCGCCGGAGCTTGCGGAGGCCTTGTAGCCGCTGAAGGCGGTGCCGTCACGGAGTGCCTTGGAGGCGTCGGCAAACTTGCCGATCACGCCCTGATAGGCATTCCATGCATCAGTGCGCTTCTGCTGGAGGGCGATCTGGTTGTTGAGCGGGCTCACGCGGCGTGCGGCTTCCACCTGCATGATCTGGTCGATCATGTCCTGCCACTGGATGCCGCTTGCCAGACCGCTGAATGAGGCGATCGAAGCCATGGATCAGTCTCGGATGAGGAAGTGCGCAGCGGGTCGGTCCACCAGATGGCGGACCCCTACTCTTCAGTTATCGGCAGCAAACCGCCCGGGCTTGAGCCCGGGCGGCTGTGATGCAGGGACGGACGAGTGACTGGGTGCGTAACAGGCGAGGCCGGCGAGACGCGGCGACTCGCCTGAAGAATGCACCACACCCCCGGAAACGGAGTCCGTTTCCGGGGGTGTGGTGAATCGCAGCCGGCGTGGGCGGCGAAGCGTCCGGCGCCGGGCTACGAACCTCGATCAGCCGCGGAGAAGCTGCAGCACGCCCTGGGCGCTCTGGTTCGCCTGCGCCAGCATCGCCGTGCCGGCCTGCGCCAGGATGTTGTTCTTCGAGAACTTCGTCATCTCCTCGGCCATGTCCAGGTCGCGGATCACGGACTCGGCGGCGGAGAAGTTCTGGATCGTGGTCTTCAGGTTGCCCTGGGCGAACTCCACGCGGTTCTGCGTGGCACCGATATCACCAAGCGCCGTGGCAACCTTCTCCATTGCGGCATCGATCGAGGTGAGTGCCGCGCGTGAGGCGTCAAGGTCGGTGAGAGCCGCCGAGGCCAGGTTCAGCCCGGTCGCGCCGAGCGTGAGATCGATCGCGGCGATTGTCAGAGTGTCGCTCGTGGTGTACTGCTCGCTCGAGCCGACGAGGAAGCTACGCGCGCCACCGGAGGCCTCCGTAGGACCCGAAGCCGCGGTCGCAGCCATCGTCCAGACGTCACCGTCTGCCGCGTTGGCAGCCGACGGCGTGACAGTGACACCCGTGTTGGTGGCGAGCTGGGCGAGCGTAACCCAGGTGGTACCACCATCCACGCTCGCCTGGAAGTCGTCGGCCTCGATGGTGCCGGAGTTGGCGCCGGCCGCATCGTGGACGCGCACCGTGATGGTCGCGTCAACAAGACCGCTGTACGTGCCGTTGAACGTCGGGGCAGTGGCCGTGCCGGTGTTCCCGGAATCGGCGGTGCCGGACTGACTGCCGTTGAACACGCTCGCCGCATTCCCGGCCGACGCAGCGACAGTCTTCAGGAGGTGCCCACCCTGGAACTTCGTGGTGTCTACCGTGCGGGTGATCTCTTCCTTCAGCGCCGTGAACTCGGCATTGATGCGCGACCGACCGTTGACGTCGACGCTGTCGGAACCGGCCTGCGTCGCCAACTCCTTCATCCGCTCGAGCATCTTCTGGATCGAGCTGGTTGCGCCCTCGGCGATCTGCAGCACTGAATTGGCCTGCTCGGCGTTCTTCGACGCCTGGGTCATGGCGCGGGTATCGGCGCGCATCCGGTTGGCGATGCCGAGTCCGGCGGCGTCGTCGGCGGCCTTGTTGATCCGGAAGCCGGACGACAGCTTCTGCATCGAGCCGGCGACAGCGTTGTTGGTGTCGCTGAGGTTGCGGTAGGCGTTGAGGGCGGCGACGTTCGTGTTGATACGCATGGTAGGGTTCCTTCCCGAATGGTGACTGGAGCATCCTTGCTCCGGAGTGGTCGTAGAGGCGTTCGCCTCTGCCATCAGTATCGTCGGCGCCGCAGCGGACTTTAGCGGCGCGCGAAAGAAATCAGCGAGCAGTTCGAGCCGACGGCCTTCGTCACGTCACCAGGTGCCTGGTTCATGAAGGAACGACGGGCGCATCCCGTGAGAGACGCGCCCGTGCTCTACCTGCTTCCTTCAGATATGGGTTGCGTGGGTCGCGGCCCGCAGGCTCACGGAGCGAAGGAGCACCGCACTCCCCATGTGCCTTCCGGGAGTGCGAGCTGGCGACCCATGCGACTGGCGAAGTTGACTGCGATCGGTCCCTGCAGGTTGGCGGTCGGGAGTTCATCGCGGGTGCGCGGGAGCGTCACGATCACGAGCACAGCCACGTCGTCGCCATTGGTATCGTCCTTCAGTTGAAGCTCTGCCCTGTCACTCGCGCCGAGCTCCACCGAATAGCCGTCGAAGTAGATGAATGGATCGGCGAGGAGGAAGGTGAGAGCGCTGTGCTCCAGCGACTGCAGCCAGAACATGCCGGGTCGCCCGGCTGTGAGCAGGGTGAACTGACGGCACTCCGGAAAGCCGAACAGCCCGATGGGGAAGGTGAAGGTGCTCCACGGCGATGGGTGTACGAGGCCGAGGAGGTCGGAGGTCACGGTGGCCAGAGCCTTCTCGCGCGGTGCGAACTCCACGCGGGCCAGGGCTGCATTGAGGCTCATCGGAGATAGTCAGTGAGGTTCATGCCCATCACTCGCGAGGTGGCCAGCATGGCCGCCTGGAATGCCGTCTGTCGTCCCACCATCTCTGTTACCGCCTGCTCGAAGTCGATCTCCTGGGTATCGGACTTGAATGTCTTCAAGGTGATCTCCAGCGCACCCAGATTCGCTCCGGTGACCTCGAGCTGGTTCATGCGTGCACCCACGTCACCGATCAACGTCTGCACCTCTCCGGCCGTGGCCCTCAACTGGTCGGTGGCGGCGCCGATGGCGTCCTGATCGTTGGCGCCGAGCGCGCGAGAGAGTTCGCGCAGCGCGGCCAACGGACCCGAGCTGGCCGTGCCGAACACCTCGGTGCCGTCATGGTTGGTGCTCAGCAACTGGCCGGATGAGATCTCAATCTTTCGCTCACCACTGGGATTGGTGGTGGTGAAATCGAGGTTCGCCGGATCCGTGTCGTCGATGCCGAACGGGGCTACCGTGCCCTGGGAGCCACCAAACAGATAGGCGTCCCCGGATTTCGTGTTGCCCAGCGAGACGGCGAAGCGGAGCAACTGGTCCACTTCGGCCTTGACCACCAGCCGCGTGTCGGCGTTGGCCGTCCCCGTCGCCTGGGAGACTCCCAACTCCCTCGCCCGGACGAGCACACTGTCCAACTGGTCGAGCACTCCCTCCTCGGCGCTGGTACGCGCAGTGGCAGCGTCGATGTTGCGGCGGTACTGTACCAGCGCACGCAACGAGCCGCTGGTGCGCATCACCTGCGCGGCAGCGGTTGGATCCTCGGACGCCCGTTCGAAGCGCAGCCCCGAATAGACGCGACTGGACGTCGCGGCGACCTCCTGCTGGCCGCGCTGCATGTTACGGAGCGCGTTCTGGGTTGTGATGTTGTTCGTGATCCTCATCGGATTCCCTGATTGAGACTCGCGCCTGGACTCGCTCCGCAGTATTCTCTGACCGGCAAATATTGCCGGTCAGCGCACTCATGCGTTATCCTTTCCGGGTATCGGGCGCTCGCCCGATTTCCTTGAGCGGCCCGAGCCCCTGTACATGGCCACGATCCTGTACGTTGATGACGATCCTTCGGTCGGATTGATACTGGAGGACACCCTCCACCGCGCTGGCCACGAGACGATCGGAGCGCGTCACGTCCCGGAGGCACTTCACGTCCTCTCCCAGGGCGGCGTGGACCTCATCATCTCCGACTACCGCATGCCGGGGATCACGGGGCTCGAACTCATCTCGATGATGCAGCGGGAGGGATATGACGTCCCGCTCATCATGCTCACCGGCTACGCCTCCATCGAGCACGCGGTGACGGCGATCAAGGCTGGCGCGGTGGACTACATCACCAAGCCGGTGCGACCGCAGCAACTCGAGCTGGCGGTGGATCAGGCGCTGGAGTTCGTTCGACTGAGACGGGAGAACGAGACGCTGCGCCGCGAGGTCATGGAGCTTCGCAACGAGCGCCAGATACTTGGCGAGAGCGGGGCGATCCGCCGGCTCATGCAGACGGTCGCGATGGCCGCGCCGACACGGGCGACCGTGCTCCTGCAGGGCGAGAGCGGTACGGGCAAGGAACTCTTTGCCCGTGCCATCCATGACCAGAGCGACCGGCGGGACAGGCCGTTCATCAAGCTCAACTGCGCCGCGCTCCCCGAAGGGCTGATCGAGAGCGCGCTCTTCGGCCACGAGAAGGGCGCCTTCACCGGGGCCATAAAGCGGGTGGAAGGCGCGTTCGAGCGGGCGCATCGGGGTACGCTGCTGCTGGACGAGATCAGCGAGATGCGGCTGGACCTGCAGGCGAAGCTGCTGCGCGTGCTCCAGGAGCAGGAGTTCGAACGGGTTGGCGGCTCGCACCCCATCTCCGTGGATGTGAGGATCATCGCGACCACCAACCGAAACCTGGCGGCCGATGCCCAGGCGGGCGCGTTCCGGCAGGATCTCTACTACAGGCTGAGCACGATCCCCATCTCCATCCCTCCACTGCGCGAACGTCCGGAAGACATCCCCATCCTCGCCTATCGGTTCGCGTTGCGTACGGCGCAGGACACCGGGAAGCAGTTCGACGGCATAGACCCGGAGGCAATGGCCATGCTCCAGGCTGCCGCCTGGCACGGTAACGTCCGCGAGCTTCAGCACGCGGTGGAGCGGGCGGTCATCCTGAGCCCGAATCCAACGCTGACGGCCAGTGCGCTGGATGGTGAGCGGTTCGGGCTCACGATGGGGCTGGCCGCTGCCAGTTCCCGTGCATCCCTGGGCGCAGCAGCCGCGGCAGCGGCCGGCCTGGATGCCGACGCCATCGTGCTCCACACGTTCAACGTGGCGGAAGCCGAGGGTGTGCTCATCCAGCGAGCACTGGAGCGCGCCAACCAGAACCGTACTCGGGCGGCCGAACTGCTCGGGATCAGCGTACGAACGCTGCGAAACAAGCTCAACTCGCCGTCCGCCTCCTGAACTGAGGCAGCCAACGCGTCAGGGGGTCGGCGAGAGAGGTCCCGGAGTGTCGGAGAGGTGCTCCTGAATCACCACCCAGCTAGCGCCACGGCGAACGAAGACGGCGGTCCAGGCGCCGCCGATTACGTGTGGCTCGCCGCGGGGCGTGAGATGAGGGATGCGGTAGGTCGCCGTGACCACGGCCGCGTCGGGGCCCAGGACGTCTACCTGCATGGGGCCCCAGCGCCATTCGGGCTCGCGCATGTTCTGGCCGATGTACTCCCAGAAGTGAGTCACCGAGCCCGCCAGGGAGTCGCGGTCAGTGGTGACATGCCCGGCGCTCGCCGACACGACCCGTCCGCTATCCGGGTAGAGGCTGAGCATCCGTGCGACCACATCGCCGCCGGCGCCGAGGTCCGTGGCGTCGCGCAATCGCCGTTCGACAGCCGTCGCGATGGCCTGCCGATCGGACGCCGAGAGGGCCCGGTCAGGGTCGCCGGTGACAGCGCAGCTGATTGTCGCGGCAGCCAGCAGGAGCGGGAGTACGGATGTGATGACGCGCATTGGGGTAATGTAGAGGGTCGACCCGATGCAGACGAAGGTGGAATCCTGCGGTGGGACCATCGTACCACGAGTGGGAGTACCATCGTTCCACCCGCGCCCGCCACTCCTTCTCGCTATCTTCATATGGATGCGGCAGGCGAGTTCGAGCCGCCCCGTCCACGGGTCGTGACAACGTGGCGTCCCAAGGGTGGGACAGTTGCCGGGTGAACACGACGTCCGCCGGGTATGAATCTCTGGCGCGGCGCATGCCGTAAGTAATGAATGACTATTGTCGCCGCTTGTGGGTCCAGCGGTCGGAGGAGCGCAGCGTGCGCCCTGACCACCTGAAAGCGTCGACCGCAACTCCAGGAGGGCTCATGCCAGGAATGTCACGATTCATGCTCGCGGTCCCGATTGCTGGCATGGTCAGCCTGTTGGCGGCCTGCAGCGGCGCCCCGCAGCGCGACACGGCCGAGCTCGCAACCGATCTCCAGAAGGACCTGGAGCTGGCCCAGGCCAGTTCGCTGGAGCTGGCTGGCAGTTCGCGGGCCCGTACCGAGGTGATATCGGGCGTGGAGGCCGGTCGGGCGGGCGCCACGCTCGCCGGTGACCGGGCGCCACTCCCGAAGCCGGCGCCGCGGGCACGGACGGAGCGTACCCCGCTTCTGCGTCATGCCGCCCAGCGGACGGTGGAGGCACCGGTGGCCAGCGTGGCCGAGGATACTCCGGCGCCGGCCACCGAGCAGGTCGAGGCGCCCGCCGCGACGATGGCCGCGGCGCCAGCTCCCGAGCCCGCCGCCGCGCCGACCCCCGAGCCTGTCGTGATGGCCGGCCCGGAAACCACCGCGGACGGCGTTGGTGACTCGAGGCCACGCGATCCGGGTGGCTGGGGCGACGCCGGCTCGGGCGACGTGGGCCGTGGCAGCGGCGGCGGATGGGGCGGACTGGGCGGCGTCATCATCCGGGGTGGAAGCATAGGTGACGGCGACCATTGCGAGATCCGGCCGCGTCGAGGCTCTCCGCGCCGCGGTGGTACCTTCCCGATCGGCGGCACCATCTACGTCCCGCGCGCGGGCGGCACGGGCGGCAGTGCGAGCACGGGCGGTGGCGTCACCCCCCGCTCCCGTGGTGGTTCCAGCGGCGTCATTGGCGCCCCTGCGGCCGGCCGCACCCGTACCCGTGGCGGCCAGTAGCACCCACTGAGTGAGACCAGATCCTTGAGCGAGCCCGGCGCGAGAAAATCAGCGCGCCGGGCTCGCTTCGCATCCGGCTGCTCCGGGACGCCACCAGCACGGCGGTCGCTGGCGGGTCAGTCGGTCAGGGACCGTCTCCGCGATCTGGAGTTGCCTCGTCCGCACTGACGGTGCTCGCGGCTCATGCAGGAAGTCGAAAACCGCCTGAGCTGGCCGCGGGGCTACCCGTCCACGGCGCGGCGCTCACCGGCTGCCCGCCGGGTCGCCGACGGCCTCGGAAGAGCATGAATGGTAGGCAGAAAGTGCCTAGCGGCAGGCTTTGCAGCCCTCGAGAGCTCTCGCCCTGGCCGATTCCTGCCACTTTCACTGCTCTCGGTGTCATCCATCAACCCCTTGAATTGACAGTCGTTAGCCTCGTGAGCAGGTGTCACCCGCATCACGAATCTGACAACCGTCGCGACTGGCACCCGGGTTGCCTTCTCCACCGGCGACGGACTGTACCATTTCGCCCGGGAGAGGAAGATGCCTTACGGATTCATAGGCCGCGTCTCGTCAGCGGACCCACTCAAATCAGCGCTCGACGTCAGCAGCCAGCGCACCCGTGTGCTGGCCGGCCGCGTCTCACAGGCGTCGCTCCAACAGCCGAATGGCGGTTTCGCGCTGGCCGAGCTGGGGTCGACGGCCGGCAGCAGCGAGCAGGGCCCGGTGAACCTGGAGGCCGAGATGGCCAGCCTGGCGGACGAACAACTCCGCTACGAAGCCACGGCCAAGCTGCTCCAGAAGACCTATCAGCAGATCCGCACCTCCATCAGGGACCGCTGATGTCCAGTCCATTCCGGGTCGGTCTGCTCCCCATGGTGGGTGAGCAGCAACTGGTCAAGCCGATGTTCCGCACGCTCTCGGTGGCCGCCAGCGGGCTCTCCGCTCAGCGCATGCGCATGGAGACGATTGCCCAGAACATTGCCAACGCCGACGTCACCCGCACCGACGAGGGCGGTCCTTACCGTCGGCGAGCGGTGCAGATGACCACGGCCGGTCCGGGCGGCGGCGCACCCGGCTTCCCGTCGCTGCCATCGCTCATGGACGGCCGACTCGGCGCCGCCCCGGTGCCGCCGGCAACGCCGCTCGGCACGGCGATGGGACCCGGCGCCGAGGACGGCGTCGGAGTGCAGGTCACGGGAATAGTCGAGGATCCGTCGGAGGGCCCGCTGGTCTACGACCCGGGGCATCCGGACGCCGATCCCAACGGCTACGTGCGCTACCCAAACGTCCGCACCACCGAGGAGATCGTCGACCTCATGGACGCCCGTCGCGTCTTCGAGGCCAATGCCACCGTCTTCCAGTCGGCGAAGCAGATGCTCCGTCGGGCCATCGATATCTGATCACCAGACAATGTCCATCAATCCGCTCTCCAGCACGCTCGCCGGAATGCTCGGCCCCATCCAGCGTCCAGCCACCGGAACTGACGGCAACAGGAGCACTCGTGTCGATCAGGATCCGTCGCGCTCGATCGCCAGGCCCATCGCCCAGCCGCCGCTGCGGGCCACTGTCGGTGGCATCGCCCACCCTGCCCAGTCGTCGCTCTCCGCGTCGGCCCCGCCGGGCACCGATCCCGAGTTGTGGAGCGTCCTCACCGGTGAGGAGCGCGCCTTCTTCGCCCGCGTGGGTACGATGGGCCCGCTCACCTATGGACGCATGACAGCTTCACCCGCCGCGTCGCCGAGCATGCGCGGCGGCCGGTTGGATGTGAAGGCCTGAGTCGGATGAGCAATCCCATCGGCGGCCTCGGCGCTGGCATCTCGCAGCGCATCCAGAACGTCACGCCCAACGCGGCGCAGGCGGCGGCAAGGCGTGCCCTGGCCGAGTTCGGCCAGGCCGGCGGTCCCGGCGACGGCAGCATCCCGGTCCCCTTCACCCGTCCGGGCGGGGAATCGCCGGCCTTTGGCGAGACGCTCTCACGGGCCCTCAATGAGGTTTCCAGCGCGCAGGAGCGGTCGGCCCAGATGACCGGCGCCTTCATTCGCGGTGAGCCGGTGGAACTCCATCAGGTGACCGCCGCCGCCGAGGAGGCTAGTCTCTCGCTGGAACTGCTGGTCGAGGTGCGCAACAAGTTCGCCGAGGCGTACAGGACCGTCATCAACATGCAGAGCTGACATAGATGCCGACCTTCCTGCAGCCGTACGTGGACCGCCTGGGTGGGCAGCGCCGGGCGCTCATCGCGCTCATAGGCCTGGCCACCGTCGTCCTCATTCTTGCCCTGTCGCGCTGGGCCAGCGCACCGGTGTACGTGCCGGTATTCAGCAATGTCCCGCTCGAGCAGGTGACCTCGATGACGGACAAGCTCACCGCTGCGGGGATCCAGTTTCGCCTGGAGCGCGGCGGCTCGCAGATAACGGTGCCGACGCCCAAGCTCGCCCAGACTCGCGTGCTGCTGGCCAGTGAGGGAATGCCTTCCAGAGGACGCCCCGGTCTGGAGCTGTTCGATCAGCCGTCGTGGGGCATGACCGACTTCACCCAGCGCGTCAACTACCGTCGCGCGCTGGAGGGAGAACTGGAGCGCACCATCGGCAAGATGCGCGGGATCGAAGCGGCCCAGGTTCACCTGGCATTGCACGAGACGCAGAGCTTCCGCCGTTCCTCGGATACGCCAGGGCAGGCGTCAGTGGTGCTCCGACTCACCAGCGGGCAGGCACCGGCGGACGACGTCGTACGCGGTATCGCGCAGCTCGTGGCGAGCAGCGTGGACGGCCTGGACGGCGAGCGCGTGACGGTGCTGGACGACGCCGGCCGATTGCTCTCGATGTCCGATGATCCGTCCTCGATGTCCGGCATGACGAGCCGCCAGTTGGCCATGCAGCAGGAGGTGGAGCGCTACCTGGAAGGGAAGGCGGAGGATCTGGTGGGTCAGCTCGTGGGCCCCGGCAACGCTCGCGTGCAGGTCAGCGCGGCAATGAACTTCGACCGTATCGAGCGCACCGTGCAGTCGGTGGATCCCGATCGCCAGGCCGTGAGCACCGAACAGAAGGCGGAGATCACGCCGGGCGCCGAGGGCGGCGCCGCATCCAGCAACGTGGCGACGAGCTACGAGAATTCCCGCTCCGTCGAGACGATCTCGGCGGCCGTGGGAGATCTCCGGCGCCTCAGTGTCGCGGTGCTCGTGAACGACCGCCTGGTACCTCGCGCCGACTCTGCCTCGCCACCAACCGTGGTCGCTCGCGATCAGCAGGAAGTGGATCGCATAGAGGCGCTCGTCCGGAGCGCGGTTGGCTTCGACTCGGCGCGCGGCGACGTCGTGAACGTCGTCAGCATGCCCTTCGCGCCCACGATCGACATGAGCACGCCTGATCCGATTCCGACATTGCTCGACCGTGTCAGCGAGGAGCGCCAGACGCTGCTCGGCGCACTCGGGCTGCTACTCGCATTCATCGTTGCCGTGCTCATCCTGCGCGCCCTGCGTGCCGTACCGGCGCTGCCCGCTCCACTGTCGCCACCGGCACTAGGCACGGGCGAGAGCGAGGATGGAGCAGACGACGATGGCGTGGTGCACGTGCGGGCTCCGCAACACCCTGCCGTCCTGGAAGCGCGAGCACCGTCGGCGACCATGGTACTGCGGGATCAGGTCCTGGCCGGGGTCGAGCAGAACCCCGAAGTGGCCGTGCGCCTGGTGCGCAGCTGGATGAGGGAGAGCTGAGACGATGTCCACCGCAGTCGCCCGCCTGAGCGCGCCTCCGCCGCAGCCTCGTCTCACCGGTCGTCAGAAGGTGGCCGTGCTCTGCATGGCGCTGGGCTCGGAGTCGGCTGCCCGCATCACCCAGCAACTGACCAATGACGAGGCCGAGGCCATCTCCTACGAGATCGCTCGTCTCGACGCGGTAACCGCAGAGCAGGCCGAGCAGGTTCTGATCGAGTGGCTGGAACTGACTCTCGCGCTGGGCTCCGTCTCGTCGGGTGGACTGGAGTACGCGAGGGAGGTCCTGGAGAAGGCTTATGGAGTATCGCGCGCCACCCAGATCCTCAAGCGCATCCAGAACCAGCTTGCCGACACCGCCGGGCTCTATCGCCTGCGCAAGGCCGACCCGCAGCAGTTGGGCAGCATGTTCCGGAATGAGCACCCGCAGACCATCGCGCTGCTGCTCGCCCACCTGGAGCCGGGACACACCGCGGCGGTGCTCAAGGAACTGGATCCGGCCACTGGCAGCGAGGTGGTTTTCCGGATGGCGAAGATGGAGAAGGTGTCGCCGGACATGCTGCACCTGATCGAGCGATCCATAGGCACCGAGGCCGACCTCTCGCTGGCGCAGGGAATGGCCACTTCGGGCGGACCGGCTGCGGTTGCGGCGATCCTCAACTTCACCGCTGGCTCGCTGGAGAAGATGCTCCTGGATGGTGTTGCGGCACGCGACCCGAAGCTCTGCGAGGAGATCAAGAACCTGATGTTCGTCTTCGAGGACCTGGCGTCGCTGGACGACCGTTCGCTGCAACGGCTGCTGCGCGAAGTGGATGCCAAGCAGCTCGCCCTGGCCCTCAAGGCAGCCAGCGACGAACTGCGTGGCAAGATCACCGGCGCCATGTCGCAGCGAGCGGTGCAGGCGCTGGAGGAGGAGATGGAGTACATGGGGCCCGTACGCCTGCGCGATGTGGAGCAGGCACAGGCGACCATCGTCGCACAGGTGCGAGCGCTGGAGGAAGCAGGTGAGATCGTGATCGCCGGCGGAGGTGCGGATGACATGGTCATCGGATAGCACCTTCGTGCCGTCGAGCCGCTTCCCGTTGAGGCCGACGATGCTCCGGGGCACCCCCACGGGCAGTCCCGGCCGGGAGTCCGACGGCATGGGTGCCTGGTTGCTCGACGAACTCTCGCCGATCGCGCCGAACGCATTCCACGAGATGCCGAGCGCTGGCGAGCCGACTCCGGAAGAAGTGCATGCGGCCGCTGAGGAGGCGCGCGAGGCCGCGCTGGCCAACGAGCACGCTCGTCTCATTGCCGACGCACGCGCCGAAGGGTACGCCGCCGGCGAGGCCACCGGCCGCGCTGAGGAGCAGGCGCGCCTGGCGACAGCACTTGCAACCGCGGAGAAGGCGCTGGACCAGTTGCGCGCAGGTGAGTCGTACTGGCTGGAGCAACTGGAGGACAACGTGTGCGCGCTCGCCGTAGCGGTCGCCCGGCAGGTGATCGGCCGTGAGCTGGAGAGTGATCCAGGCACACTCACCGACCTGCTTCGTCGTGCCCTCAGCGAGTTCCCCATCGACCAGCCGGTGAGCATACGCGTGAATCCGCTGGACCTGGCATTGCTGGCTGCCTCCCACCCGGCCGACGAGGGCCCTGGGGGAACCGCTTCCGTGGCACCCAACCGCGAGACGCGCTGGATTGCCGACCCCGCGGTCCTGCCCGGTGGCTGCATCGTGGAGGGTCGTGAACGGATCATAGATGGTCGCGTGGACGCCGCGCTGGAGCGAATCTACCGACGCATGACGGGGAACCATGCCTGACGCCGGATCGCTCGCCGCGCTACTCGAGCGGGTGGACGAGACCCCGCGCTTCGCCGCCCATGGCCGTGTGACGCGCGTTGTCGGCCTCGTCATCGAAGCTGCCGGCATGGAAGTAGGCCTGGGCGAACTCTGTCGTGTCACCAGCCTGAACGAGCAGCGATCCACGCTCGCCGAGGTCGTGGGCTTTCACGAACGCGGCGTACTGCTCATGCCGCTGGGGGAGATGGACGGACTGCACCCCGGCAGTAGCGTCACCCCGCTCGGGCGTTCGTTCGGTGTGGATGTCGGACCCGGACTGCTCGGACGCGTGCTCAACGGCCTCGGTCATCCCATAGATGGATTGGGAAAGCTGGAAGTGACCGAGCGGGTGCCGCTGAGTGCCGAACCGCCCAATCCACTGGAGCGCCAGATAATCGACCAGCCTCTGGAGACGGGTGTGCGGGCCATAGATGGTCCACTCACGATTGGCCGCGGCCAGCGAGTTGGCATATTCGCCGGTTCCGGCGTGGGCAAGAGCACGCTGCTGGGCATGATCGCGCGCGAGGCCAAGGCCGACGTGAACGTGATCGCGCTGCTCGGCGAGCGCGGACGCGAGGTGCGCGACTTCCTGGAGAATTCGCTCGGCGCGGAAGGACTGGCGCGTTCCGTACTCATCGTGGCAACGGGCGATCAGGCGGCGCTGGTGCGCGCGCGTGGCGCACTGGTGGCCACTGCCATCGCCGAGTACTTCCGCGACCAGGGGAAGCAGGTGCTCCTGATGGTGGATTCCGTGACGCGGGTAGCCATGGCATGGCGCGAGATCGGGCTGGCCGTCGGCGAGCCGCCAACCACGAAGGGGTATCCACCGTCGGTCTTCGCCTCACTGCCGCGGCTGCTCGAGCGAGCGGGCAACGGCGCGGTGGGTGGAATCACCGGGCTCTACACCGTGCTCGTGGATGGCGACGACTTCAACGAACCCGTGGCCGACGCGGCGCGCTCCATTCTGGATGGTCACGTGGTTCTGACACGCAAGCTCGCCGCCGCCGGCCACTATCCGGCGGTGGACGTGCTGGAGAGCAAGAGCCGTGTCCGCGACCACCTGCTGAGCGCGGAGGAGCGACAGGCAGCCAACAAGATGCTGCGCATGGAAGCGGCATACCGGGAGAAGGAGGACCTGCTGATGGTGGGTGCCTACCAGAAGGGCAGTGACCCCATGGTGGACGCCGCCGTCCTGCTTCGCGAGAGCCTGCTTGGCTACCTGCAGCAATTGCCAGGGGAGAGCACACCGTACGACGAGACGCGAGCGCAGCTCGACATGCTCGCCAAGCGCATAGATGCCGCCACTGTTCGGAGAGGTCAATGACGATGTTCAAGTTCAGGCTCCAGCGACTGCTGGACCTGCGCACCGCCCACGAGAGGGCAAAGTCCGTCGAGATGATCCAGGCGGAAGCGATCTGCGAGGCGAGACGATCGATCCTTGCCAACGTCGAGGCCGCGCGTGACACCGGTCGCGCCGGGCTGCTCCCCGCGACCGGCGGAGACGGTACGGTGGGACAGCTACGGAACATCGCCTTCGTCGTCGAGCAACTGGATCGCCAGGTGGAAGCGGCGGCGACGGCGATGAATGCCGCGGAAGACGCGGCCGCCGCGGTGCGTCAGGACCTGAGTGAGGCGCATGTCCAGCGCAGGGTACTGGACCGACTGCGCGACAGGCAGGCTACCGGTTGGCGCGACGCCGAGGCACAGGCTGACCGCCAGACGATGGACAGCATAGCCCTGGCCCGATTCAGCCAGCGTACCACTTCACCGGATGCTCCTGTCCGCGACAGGAACGCCGGCCCGGGGACGGAATGAAGAAGCTCCTTCCACTGATCATCGGCATCTTCGTGGCCGCTCTTGCCGCCGGCGCGGGCTTCGGTGCACGCCGTGCTCAATTGACCGCAATCGCTGCCAACGCCGATTCCGCCGCGCAGGCGGCCGACACGGCTGCCGACACGACGACTGCCGTGGCCGTGAGTGTGGACAGCACGCTCGCCGACAGCGCGCTTGCTGACGGCCTGACTGCCGATAGCTCGGGCACGGACTCTCTGGCTCGAGCCTATGTGCTCGGTGCGTCCGATGACCCGGCCGGCGCCGCTCGCGCCGCGGCGGCAGCCGACGGCGGACGCGCGAAGTCGGCAGCCGAACTGGCGGCGGCGACCGCGCCGGCTCCGACGGCTGCTCCGGCTGCCGCGCCGGTGGCGGCGGCTGCACGGGCCCCGTCCGCGGACACGACACCGACGGTGACAGTGCGCCGACTGGCCAAGATCTTCGGCACGATGGCGCCGCGCGATGCGGCAAGGGTGCTGGCCGAGCTGGGGGACGAGGACGTACGAACGCTGATCGCTTACCTGAGCGACCGACAGGCTGCGGCCGTGATGGGCTCCATTCCCCCTGAACGCGCCGCGAAGATCACGGGCACCACCATGCGCCTCGCGCGGGAGACACCATGAGCAGCTTGCCAGGCGCCGCCGCATCACGGTCGCCATTCGTCCGACCGGCCGCCGTCGCAGCAGTACGCGAGACAGCACCCGCGACAACATCGAGTCGGTCGTCGGAGAACTCCTCGGCTGCCGCGCCCTTCAGCGCATTGCTGGGAGCCATCCTGGGCAGCAACGGCGAGCAACGCCCGGCGCGGAGCATGCGAACGGCAGCCGACGAGCCTGGGAAGAGTCCAGCCGGCGGCAACGCTGGTGCCGCACCAGACGACATCCTGACGCTGCTCGACAATGCTGCCAGCGAGCCGTCCGCGGCATCGCAGCCAGGCTTCATGACCGAAGCGGAACTCCAGGCCGCTGGCATCTACGCCACGACCATGGGCACGGCGGGTCTCGCCGCGTTGTCCAGCCCTGGCGACGGGCGCGGAAGCGCGGAAGCCGGCGCCGTCGACAGTCAGGATATCGAGGGGGCGGACGGAGCTTCCGGCACGGGGCATACCTCGAGGCTGTCATCCGCCGTCATCTCCAGCGGCGCCTCGGAGATCCCGACTACCGTGCCGTCAGCACGGTCCGCCGCAGCGCTGGACACGATCGCGCCAGAGTTGCGCGAGAGAGTGGAACGAGTGGTGGAGCGCATGCGCGACGAGTTCGGCATCACCGTGGACGTCACCGAGGGATACCGCACGCAGGCTCGCCAGGATCTGCTGCACGCGCAGGGACGCAGCCGGCCCGGGCCGGTCGTGACCTGGACGCGGAACTCCCGACACACCCAGGGACGCGCGGTGGACGTGATGGTGAATGGTGGCTACAGCGACACAGGCGCCTTTGCCACGCTGCAACGCATAGCTCGCGAGGAAGGGCTGCACACCCTCGGGATGCGCGATCCTGGCCACCTGGAACTGCCCGCGTCGGTGGCTGGATCGGGCCGGGCTGCAACAGGTGCGTTCTCTGGCGGCGCGACAGCGGGTATCGACCTGGCGGCACTCACGCAGTTGGCCAGCGATGCTGGCGCACTGGTGGAGAGCCTGGAGGTGGACATGGACGTGCCTCACACGCCGGCGCGGGTTGGCAATGGCGGTTCGGCTGCGCCGCCCGTCGCCGGACTGGCCCGTGTGGCCCCGGTAGCCACGGTGGCGCAGGTCGCCTCCGTCGCGCGCGTGGCACGGGTGGCCGTTCCGGGAGGTCGATCCAGCGGCAGAGTGACCGCTGAAGGAAACGGCGGCAGCGTGCGAGGTGACACGGCATCAAACCGGGTGCCCGGTACCACCGCGTCCGTTGGCGCCACGACCAGTTCAGCCAACACCTTCGCCGCCAGCGCGACCGATGGTACCGGCGCGACCAGGCCGGCGGTTCCGGAGTCCGCCACCGCGTCGTCGACGTCCCTTGCCGCCACCCAACTGGCGGCGGCAAACGGACAGGCCTCGCCTGAGGCACGCGCGCGATCGGCTGGAGACGACAGGAGCGCTGAGACGCATGGTGAAGCATCTGCGAACGTGGACGGCAACGCGCTCTTTGGCGGCGACGGACAGCGCGACGGTGGAGGCACGCTGGCGGCGCACCGCACGTCCGCCGTCACCGGAGCCAACGTTCCCGACGCCCTGAACCGGATCGACCGGATCGATGCGTTGCGCGACGGTAGTGCCTCGCGTCCACTGTCACACCTGACATTGACGCTCGACAACGCGGCCGGCGGCTCTGACCGCATCCGTGTGGACGTACGCGGTTCCCAGGCAGGAGCTGTCCTGGAACTGAGCGACCCGGTGCTGCGGGATCGGGTGACCTCCAACCTGGGTGAGCTGCAACATGCGCTGGAGCAGCGCGGGCTGCAGAGTGACTCGCTACAGGTGCGTCGCGCTGGTATTGGCGCGACGGAAGCGCAGGACATGAACAGTCGCATCGTCGGCGCCACCCTGGAGCGCGAGGGCCTGCGCGCCGGAAGCAACGCCAATGCCGGCCAGTCGTCGACGCAGCAACGCGAGCGTGACGGCCGCCAGACCCCGGACGGGCAGCCAGATGACCCGTCGCCCCGTCACCGCCCCCGGCGCGAACCAGAGGAGAACCACAAGTGATAGCTCCCACTTCATCCACATCGACCTATACCGGATCGGCGGAGCCCAACTCGCTCACCGCAGGAGCGGGTGGCAAGCTCGGCAAGCAGGAGTTCCTCCACCTACTCGTCACCCAGCTTCGCTATCAGGACCCGATGAATCCCATGGATGGCCAGGACATGGCCGCCCAGCTAGCCCAGTTCTCCACTGTCGAACAACTCGTGGAGTTGAACAAGAGCATCGAGGCGCAGTCCGCTGGAGCGGCAGCGATGCTCCAGGCCACCAACAGCAATGTCGCCCTCGGCACCATCGGCAAGGAGGTCTTCGCGCTGGGCAACCAGGTGGAGATACCGGAGTCCGGTGTCGACGACGCTTCGGTGACCTTCGCCGTCGACGGTACTGGCGGCAGGGCGACGCTCAGGCTGCTCGATCCGGACGGCAAGGTCGTCTCCTCCAAGTTCCTCGGCGTTGTCGGCGGCGGACGGCAGACGTTCAACCTGGGCGAGATCGGCATGAAGGCCGGACCAGGGCTCTACCGCTATGAGGTCGAGGTGGCGGATGGCGACAAGGCAGTGGATGTCGAGCAGTACGTGAAGGGTCTCGTCAACGGTGTCACCTACGGCAGCAGCGGCGCGGTGCTCACCGCGGGCCGGATAACGATCCCGATCGGACAGGTCATCAGCGTCACCACACCGACTGACCGCTGACACCGGCACGAACGGGAAGTACGACAGCGCGGCACGATCCACAACGCGGCACGAGTCGGCACGACACGCACGACAAGGCAACACGGCTGAATGCAGGCGCACGCGCCGGCTGCCCTTCCCGGCAACCGGCACGCAACACTCCTGCTCAGACTCTCTCCCACAACACGGACGGTCCCAATGATGCGCTCTCTCTTCGCCGGCGTCTCAGGCCTGCGAAACCACCAGGTCCGCATGGATGTTATCGGCAACAACGTGGCAAACGTTAACACCGTCGCCTTCAAGGCCGGCCGGGTGACGTTCAAGGAAGGCTTCGCGCAGCTCCTGCAGGGCGCCAGCCGCCCGCCCGGAGATCATGGCGGGATCAACCCGATCCAGGTTGGACTGGGTATGCAGATCGGCTCCATCGACCAGATGTTCGTCCAGGGCAACATCGAGACGACCGGCGCCAACACCGACCTCGCCATCCAGGGCGATTCCTTCTTCGTCGTGGCGAAGGGGAACGAGCACTACTACACGCGCTCGGGGAACTTCCAGGTGGACGCCGACGGCCGCCTGGTGTCGCCGACGAACGGTTTCGTGGTGCAGGGCAAGATGTACGACAACGGCAAGCCGATCGACGGCATCCAGGACATCCGTCTCCCATTCGGTCAGAAGACAGCCGCCTCGGCGACGGCAAACGTGAATATTGCCGGGAACCTCGACGCCTCGGCGCCCCTGTTCACCGACGGCGTTGGCGGGGCCGGCGACCCGACCGATCCTGCCCACCGTGCGCTCGACGTGAACAAGGGCGCCTTCGTGAAGACGTCGATGACAGTCTATGACGGATTGGGCACGAAGCACGAGCTCAAGGTGGACATGTGGAAGACCGCCGCCGACACCTGGAACTGGGCGGTGGACCAGACCGACATGCTCGCCGCCGGCGTGACCAACTTCAGCGGTGACTCGGGTTCCTTCACCTTCGGCAACGACGGCACGATCACGACGCCAGCGCCACTCCCCGTGATCTCCTTCGATCCGCCGGGGACCGACACCGTGGCCATCACGCTCAACCCAGGCGTCGGCGTGAATGGCCTGTCGCAGTTCGCCGGTACGAGCACCGTCGTGCTGCGCGATCAGGATGGTTACGCGGCCGGTACGCTGCAGAACTTCTCCATCGACCGCACGGGTCTCATCACCGGCGCCTTCACCAACGGCGTCAACGTCTCGCTGGCCCAGATCGTCCTCGCCGACTTCAACAACCCCGGCGGCCTGCTCCGCGTGGGCGACAACATGTACGGTGTCTCCGGCAACTCCGGCGGCGCGGTACTCGGCTTCGCCCTCGAGGGGAGCCAGTCGTTCGTCACCAGCGGCGCGCTGGAGATGTCCAACGTGGACCTGGCGCAGGAGTTCACGAGCATGATCGTCGCCCAGCGCGGCTTCCAGGCCAACAGCCGGGTGATCACGAACTCCGACGAGATGCTCCAGGAAGTGGTGAACCTGAAGCGGTAGCGCTGATCGACTCCGCGACGCTCACGGTTTGATGCACTCGGACCGACCCGGCGCCAGCAAGCGCCGGGTCGGCCCTGGTGGCCGACGGCACTTCCCGCCGGACCACACCCGGCAATTCCTGCCGATCGGCAGGAGCGCCCATGCGGCGAGCGACGACAGACGATCGCTCGCCGCATGTCGTATACGCTTGTCAGGGCGTGACTTGCGGTGCTCTTCAGGCGTCATCCCGGAGAGCGTTCCGAGTGGTACAGCGCCTGCCTTCAGGTTGGGCGCAGTTCGTCCGACATCCCATCACCCGCGCTTCAAATGTCCACAGCCGACGATCAGGCATCTCCCACGCCGTCCAAGTCGAAGAAGCTCCTCATCATCACCGCGATCGTCGTTGGCGTGGTGGGCGGTGGAGGCGCGGGAGTCTACATGGCTGGCCCACTGCTGGCCGGCAGCCTGCCCAAACCGGCCGCGACAGCCAATGCCGATACCAACGCTGATTCTGCTGACGACGGGGAGAAGGACGCTGGCGGCAGGAAGACAGCCTCGTCACCGCTCCACCTCGTCGAGAACATGGTGCTCAATCCCGCCGGCTCGGGCGGCTCGAGATTCCTGCTCCTCTCCGTCGCCTTCGCCGTCAAGGACGCCGAGGTCGTGAAGTCGATGACCGAGCGGGATCCTGAACTGCGCGACATCATCCTCCGCGACATTGGATCACGTGATGTGGCATCCCTGACCGATATCACGATGCGCGATTCCATAAAGGTCCAGCTCCGTACGGCAGTGCAGAAGCGGTTCGGCAAGGATGCCGTACGCGATGTCTACTTTCCGCAGTTTGTCATACAGTAGGCGCGCACCATGTCATCCGAGACGCTCTCCCAGTCCGAGATCGACAACCTGCTCCAGCGCGGCGGCGCGGCGGCACCGGTGCCCGCGGCCAGCGTGCCCGCGATGGACATCCAGGTCTACGATTTCCGCCGTCCGAGTCGTGTCTCCAAGGAGAAGCTGCGCGCCCTGGAATCGATGTACGAGAGGCTCGTGAAGTCGCTGGAAGGATGGCTCATAGGACGTGTACGTGGCCAGATAGAGCTGCAGCTCCAGAGCATCGAGCCGTTCAGCTTCGGGGAATTCATCTTCTCACTCCCCACACCCTGCGCATCCTACCTGTTCGACATCGCCGATTCCGGTGGACAGCAGGGCGTGATCGACATCGGCCACGAGTTCGCCTACTTCCTCGTCGACCGGTTCTTTGGCGGCGGCAGCGGCAACCTCACCTCGATGGATCGCTCGCTCACACCGATCGAGCGCATGGCCGTCAGGGGCGTGGCCGAGCGGATGATCACCCAGCTCGACGAGATCTGGCAGGATCATGTGAAGCTCGAGCTGCAGTTGGCGGGCTTCGAGAGTTTCCCTGAGATCCTGCAGGCCGTCAACCGCGAGGATCCGGTGCTGGTGGCCAATATCGAGGTACGCACCGCCGAGATGAACAGCCTCGTGCTGGTCTGCCTGCCATTCGCAGTGCTCGACAAGTTCTTTGCTGGTGGCACGAATCGACGCGGGAATACCGTTGCCGGCTCCGAGCGCGAGCGTGAAGTCAGCCGGGAGCTCACCGAGAGTTCGCTGCGCGCAGCCAACGTTCAGGTGGCGGCGCGTCTCCCTCTGTTCAATATCCCGCTGAACACGATCGCCGGACTGCATGTCGGCGGCATCCTCACCACGGGAATCCCGACTGACACCAATATCGAAGTGATGGTCAGCGGACAGCAACGCTTCACGGCCACCGCCGGCCGCTCGTCCGGCAAGCTCGCCGTCCGCATTCTCGACGTCCATCATCTGGACAACGAGCCCGCAAGCGCGCCGCCCGAAATCGCGACCGCCACGGAAGCAGTCGCAGTCGATTGACCTGATCGCCGGACACTCCCGCGTCCTACCAGACCAGCACCCGCACTCCTCCCTGGCCAACCTCGCCATGTCCCAGACATACGCCCCGCCCACCGCCGAGTCCGGCGGTCTCAATCCGCACTTCGATGAACTCGGCGCCGGAATGGGGCCGCAGGGCGAGGTGCCGCTGTCAATGCTGCTCGACCTCACCCTTCCCGTATCGATCGAACTCGGTCGCACGTCCATGACGGTCCAGGAGATCCTCCGACTCGGCCGTGGATCGGTGATCCAACTGGATCGCCTGGCCGGCGAACCGATCGACATCTATGTCGGCGAGCGTCGCTTTGCCGAAGGTGAGGTGGTGGTGCTCGGCGAGCATTTCGGCGTGCGCATCACACGCATCGTGAATCACAATCCGCTCAGCGAGACGAACGCGTGACGATCGGATCCGTGCTCTGGGTGTGCATCACCCTGGGCATAGTCCTGGGCGTACTCGGCGTCGCCGTGCGACTGCTGCGCCGTTTCGCCATCGGTAACAGCGGTGGACGTGGTCAACTTCCGATGGAGGTCGTCCAGCGACTGTCGCTGGGGCCCAAGCAGGGGATTGCGGTGGTCCGGGTAGGGGAGCGGCTATTGGCCGTTTCGTTGGGCGAAGGCGGGGTGCGGCCGCTGGCGGAACTGGGCGAGGCCGAGCAGGCGCTGCTCGCCGAGCGAACCGCGCTCGCGGGGCACTCGTTGACGACTGCCATGTCGGCGATGCCGGCCAGCGTGGCGGCAATGTTTGCGAGGCCCGCAGGGAAGGTCGAGAGCGCCGCGAGCGCCTCGGTGCCTGCCACGGTGACGACGACGATCCCCGTGGCGAGAACGCGCACGCCTCTCCTCTCGCCGCTGCCGCCAATGGCGGCCGTACCCGACCCGCGGCTCACGGTCGCTCATGCCGGATTGCACGAGACGCCTGGACCGCGCTTCACGCACGCTCACTCCACAGCGCGCGTCACTTCCGGACCGCTGGTCGCCTCGGCTCACACAGGGATGCACACCGATCCCGAATCCGCGCTCGCCCATGCTCTCGTCGGGATGCCCTCCATACCCGAGACACCGAGCGGTTTCGGCAACATGCTGCGTGCGGCACTCCGCACGAGCGCGGTGGTCACCGTGGCGCTGATCCTTCTGTCGAGCACGACGACGATCGCGCGCGCCCAGCAGCCTGCGCCACCGCCGACGCCAGCCATCCAGCCACCGGCGACACCGCCGGCGGCCGGCCAGGGCGCGGTTGGTCAGCCGGCCACGGGTCAGCCGGCGGCAGGTCAGCCGGCCATACCGCCGCGTGCTACGGGCGCCTCCACCCCGACGGGCGCCGGTCAGGCACGGCCGCTCACGCCGGCGCCATTGCCGTCCGTGGTCCCCGTGCCAGCGCCGGGCTCCGCCGCCCAGCCAGCGACAGCGGCAGCCGCAACGGCACGACCGGCGGCCGCGGCTGGTGCGGCCGCCCCGGCGGGTGCCGGGAGCGGCACCGGCGCACGCGCCGACGAGATGATCGCCCGACTGGCGCCGAGCGTCGACCTGCGGATGGGCGATCAGGACGGTGGATTGAGGTTGAGCGGCACGGTAGGCGTCATCGTCATGATGGGGCTGCTCACCCTCCTGCCCACGCTCATCCTGATGATGACGGGCTTCACCCGCATCCTCATCGTCCTGCACTTCGTCCGCCAGGCGCTGGGCACCCAGAGCGCGCCGCCCAGCC
The DNA here is from genome assembly GCA_937906875.1 of uncultured Gemmatimonadota bacterium. GTDB lineage: Bacteria > Gemmatimonadota > Gemmatimonadetes > Gemmatimonadales > Gemmatimonadaceae > CALCHX01. Next base: position 83,009 of record CALCHX010000225.1, read on the forward strand.
ACCTGGTGGCCGGATTGGCGCTGCTGCTCACCGGCTTCGTGATGGCGCCGACATTGCGCGACGTGAACCAGAATGCGCTGGAGCCATGGATGAACGGGGAGATAGCCCAGTCGGAGATGCTCAGTCGTGGCGTCGTGCCCTTCCGCGATTTCATGGCCCGCCAGACGCGCGACGGCGACATCCGCGCCTTCCTGGACATGAGCGACGCTCCCGAGCCGGCGACGATCCACGACGTGCCGCTCGTCGTCCTGACCTCGGCATTCGTCACCAGCGAGTTGCGGACGGCATTCCAGATCGGCTTCGCCCTCTTCCTGCCGTTCATCGTGATCGACGTGGTGGTCGCGTCGGTGCTCATGAGCATGGGCATGTTCATGCTGCCGCCGGCCATGATCTCCTTGCCGTTCAAGTTGTTGCTGTTCGTGCTGGTGGACGGGTGGGCGCTGTTGACCCAGAGTATCGTGGCTAGCTTCAGGTAGGGCCGGCATATTCTGGAACGCTGACCTGCGACATCAGGCGTACTTCGCCACGTTCGGCGAGCGTCATCGTGAGTCCTGGCGCACGGCACGGCCGACGACTCCACGCGCTCGCGGCGCGTAGCGGGTTCCGCTGCCTGACGGTGGCATCAACGCTCGAGTTGGCCCGCGCAGCGGTCTGCGGCGTGACCAGGAAGGTGCGACGAGCGGTGACACGGTGGTCGTGCAGTGCTGGGCGCTGGTGAATCTCAGAACGGTCGCCATACGATGCCGATGGCTCCGCGCGGACGGATGGAGCGACCCGATGGGCGCAGCGTCGTGTCGAACCCGTCCAGCGTCGCCGTGCCGGAGGAGACGACATCCACAGTTGCGCCGACTTGCAGTGTGAACTGGCCTCGCAACGGACGCTCTGCCGCCGCACCCACGCGCGCGCCGTTGCCGAGTACCACGAAATTCAGGTGGGGGAGAAACGGATCAGCCTCTCCCGCCAGTGAAGGCGGCAGTTCACCGCGCGTGACGTCGAGACCTCCCAACGCCTGCCGCACATAGCCGACCGTCACCCGAGGACGCCACGTGGCCATTGCTCCACCCAGCGACGCGCCAGGGTACCAATGCGCCAGTGCGACGAGCGACAGGATACTGGCGTGTCGCCCGCCAATCCCGCTGTTCGCCGCGTCCAGCTCGACCGACACGCCGTACCCCGACCAGTCATAGCCCACGCCGAGTGCGATGCCGGCGCCCGCGCCGAAGGTGCCCACTCGCTCCCAGGTCGACTTGCCGCGATCGTCGAGGAACGGTTTTCCGTACGTGAGAGCAGCGTCGAGTCGAAGTCCGGTGGGTAGCGCGTCCTCGTTCTGCAACACTCGACCGAATCTGGTGGCCGCACGCGCCTCGGGCCAGGCGGTAGCCACATCCGGTCGCGTCCCCTGCCCATGTGCCGGGGCCAGGGCCACGGCGCAGGCGCCTATCCAGAGCGCGATTCCAGCAATCCATTCCGGAAGGCAGCGGTGCGCGTCGGGCTCGGGCGGATTCATCACCTGCAATGCGTGGCAGGTGAGGGTGGAGCCCACAGGAGGCGGAATCGGCACGCTGCGGTCATGCGCATACTTGCCTGGCACCGCTGGACGCTGGGGTCCATCGTCCCGCTGCATGAGTCCCAACCGGAACGGTGGCATCAGCCGCACCAGCCGGCAGCCGACCACCATGCTCTCTTGCTGGGGTGCGTCAACCCGGACGCCTCGGGGCCTGGCATCGATTTGCGCCAGGCCCATTCTCCTGCCGTCTCATGCCACGTCGAGAGCTGCGGCCGCCCGATCCATCTGTTAGCGGTTGCCCTGCGTGGCCCGTGCGGCCGTTGGTGGCGTCTTGTATCTCTCAAACCAGCTCCGCAGGTACAACTGCGTCCGGATGAAATTCGAGGGCGTGGAACTGGTTCCGTGCCACTCGTTGTTGAACCGCACCATCGCGGTCGGTACACGATTGAGCTTCAGGGCCTGGTAGAACTCCTCCGTCTGGCTGATGGGTGTGCGCAGGTCATTCACTCCCGTCATCAACATCGTCGGGGTCCTGACGTTGGCCACGTACATCAACGGTGACCGTCGCAGATGCTCGCTCGGGTCCTCCCACGGCATGCTGGCGAAGTTGTGGTACCAACTGGCACCATCGGTGTTGCCCACGAAGCTCAGCCAGTTGATCACCGGGCAATTCGACGACGCGGCCGCGAATCGGTTGGTGTGTCCAACTGTCCATGCAGTGAGTACTCCGCCGCCTGAGCAACCGAACACGTACAGTCGATTGGTGTCGATGTATCCGCGATTGACAACTGTATCGACACCGGCCATCAGGTCATCGAAATCCTTGCCCGGATATGCATTCTTGATCGCGTTGCCGAACGCCGAGCCATAGCCGGTCGAACCACGCGGATTCGTGTACAGCATGACATATCCGTTCGCCGCATGGTCCTGGCGCGCAAAGCTGAAGCCCACGTTGTACATGGAATGCGGGCCACCGTGTATCTCCAGCATGAGCGGATACTTCCTTGATGCGTCAAAGTCGGGTGGCTTGACGATCCATCCCTGGATCTTCATGCCATCGACCGACGTGTACCACACCTCCTCGGTCGTAGCCAGAGACTTTCCGGCCAGTACGTCACCGTTCACATCGGTGAGCTGCCTGAGAACCGGCGACCGAACGTCGAAGGTGACGATGTCGTTGGGCTTCTGCGTGGTTCCCGCAATTCCAACAGCCATGAAGTTGGCTCCCACGTCGGCCGTGCTGAGCACCTGTGCGCCCTTCGTCACTTCGCGCACATCTCCCTGCATCGACACGAAATACAGATTCCGCGCGCCATGATTCTCGGCCGTGAAGTACAGACCCTTTCCGTCCGGCGCCCATATCACACCACTGGGCGAACGATCGAGTGAGGGCGTCAGTGATCGCGGGTTCGACCCGTCAGCGTCCATCACGTAGAGTGCGGCATCCTGCCACGTGGCGTCGGTGCTGTCGTATCCCGTGTAGGCGATCAACTTGCCATCAGGCGACGGCACGGGATTGTTGTCGGGGCCTTTTCGATTGGTAAGTTGCGTGATCGCTCCGCTGGCCACATCCACGCGATAGATCTCCGATTCGCGCCAGGCATATTCGGAATCACTCACACGCAGCGACGTGAACAGCAGGCTCCTTCCGTCCGGCATCCACCTGGCGCCATTCGACGCCCATTCATCAGTAGTGATCTGCCGTGCCGTACCGCCATCGGCCGGCACGGTGAATACCTGTTGCTGCCCATCTTCCAGGAACCCCTGCCGATCGGAGCGGTACTTCACCTTCGTGACCACGCGAGGCGGTTCCGTCCATTTCGCGCCGCGCGGTGCGGCTGGCATCGGGATGCGCCAGTTATCGTTACCCCGCACCAGCATGCTGAACGCGATCGACTTGCCATCCGGTGACCACTCCACGTTACCGGGCGATTCCGTGAGCCGCGTGATCTGTGTGGTAGCGCCTTCGGCGTCCATGTAGCGCACCCAGATCTGCGAGCCACTGGGTTCGCCGGGAGCGGTATAGGCCACGCGCCCACCATCCGGCGACCACTTCGCATTGGAACCCTTCATCAGGAAGCGATTCCTCGAGCCATCCGCGTTCATCAACCACACCGATGATTCGCGCTTGTCATTCATTCTGTCGATCCACGTACGCGTGTACAGGATCTGCTTGCCATCGGGGGAGAGCGCTGGGTTGCTGACGTCCTCCCAGTCGAAATAAACGGCGACGGTCAACCGGTTCGCCATCGCGGCGTTCGGTGCCACATCGGGTATGATGTTCTGACCCTGCGCCGACAGCGGAATGAGCATGGCGCTCATGAGCAGGATCGGCAGGCACCAGTTCGCGGTGGCGCGATCAGGTCTGTGATCGGGCCGGTCATTCATTCCGTCACGCGGGCGTGGGGGATCTGCTTGCATCGTTGGCTCCTCCAGAGGGCGTTTGCGCAGCCGCCACAATGAACCGGCGACGCCGGGTAGCGCTCCATACTGCATCCCGCAGCGGAGCATCCGCAATAGCGGCTGTCTGGAACAGCCCGTGTGCAGCAGCCGGCCAGCACGCTGAAACTCGCCGCTGGTCTATCGCTATCCCTCGGTCTCTGCTCGCCGCTTCTGAACCCTATGGCGGTGTGAGTTGCGAGTGACAGCTTCTGAACCTCCTTAACCGGTGTGAGCTGCCAGAGGAATGACAACGGCACCGAGTGGCGCGGTCACCGATGAGCCTCCGGCGGTTCATCACCAGCCATCATCACCTGCCATCATCGGGGTCGGTAGAGCAATACCTGCGGAAATGGGTCGCTGACCGTCGCATACCGTTTCCCATTCCGGATCGCCCGGATGATGCCAGGCGCCGGCAGTCGGGCCACCTCCCTACCGTCGGATGCACGCAGCCTGCGCTCCTCGTACGTCATCGTTCCGCCGCCACGGCCCACCGTCCCCTCGCCGATGGTGACCACCAGCGTCCCGTCGCTCTCGAAAGCGACGTCGTCGGCGAAGCTGCGAGTGCCGAAATGCAGAAGCGCGCGCGGCAGATGTGTTCCACTGTCTCACGACCTGCTTCCTGACACCGGCCTGACAGCGAGAGAGTCGGTCCGTGCAGCGACGGCGCACCAGGAGCGGCCCGACGACGTGACCGACCTGGTGATCGGGCTGCCGCCGCGCCAGCGTGTCATCCTCCTGATGCACTACTACGCCCGAATGCCCGTCCGCTGCATTGCCGACGAACTGGGCCTGGCGCCCGGCACCGTGAAGACCACCCTGTTCCAGGCTCGTCGGCGCATCCGTGAACGGTACAGCTCGCTCTGGGAGGGGGAGCGAAACGGTGAGCACGAATCTTCGACTGGCTGACGCGGATCCCCGTTTGCCACTACCCCGTAAATGCTCGAAGTTGATAAGCAAGCGTCGCGCCTCACGAACGCCCACTCGAACCGACGACCTGTCGCGAGCATACCCTCAGGCCCCATAGTCTGGATCGACCAGGCTCCTCACCGCTGCGCGCTCAGCGTCCGTAAATAGGCCGATCTTGAGCAACCGAAGCCCATCACTGTCTGCCACCACAAAGACGGGCGTCGCATGTCGCGGTAGCACATCTGCCAGATACCCATCTGGATGTTGTAACATTGCGAACTTCAGCCGTCGCCCGGTCACGTATGACTCCAGTTCCGCACTCGTGTCCTGGAACGATAGGCCGACGACTGCGTCAGGATTGCTGGTAGCTAGCGTGTCGAGAAACGGCAGAATCCGCGCGCAGGCTGGGCACTTGGTGGAGAACACGACGTATAGCACCGGTTGGTCTCGTTCGATCACCCGTAAGGTGCCGGAGGATACGTCGATTCCCGTCAGGAAGGGCGAGGTGGGACGGACGGCGAGAAGTGAGCGCGTGAGCTCCCGGACGTCCGACTGCGCGATCGTACGCCGGTTGTCAGTGCGCAAGAGTTCCACTTCGGCGCTCTCGCGGGCCTCCGCCTCTCGCACGTAAGCGCGTGCCACATACAATCCTGTGGCAATGCTCACGAGTGCGACGCACTCGGCAAAACGTGGCAGCCTCACGTGCTCCCTCCTCAGGATCGTGGCCGGACCTGGACGATGCTCAGGTGCGGAACGTCGGGGCCGTTCCTTACGAATATCACGTACTCGCCCCAGCCTGCCATCGGCAGGCCCAGGTACAACGAATCGTCTGCGGGGATGAACCGTTTATAGAGTAGCGATCCGTCATAGCCACGGAACTCTGCGTAGGCGCCCATGTTCCTGGGTGGCACAGCTTCCCAGTCGTTGCGCCGTGCCCAGTAGAGCGCACCGCGTGCCGTACATGCCACGGCCGACACGTGCGGACCGGGTCGGTAGGCAAGCGACGGTGCTCGGCCAGGATATCGCGGCGAGAAAGGCACATGCCACTTCAGTGGCGTGAGAGTGTGCGACATCACCTGTCGTGTATGGGCATCGATCGTGACTCCTTCGAATGCCCACGCATTCATAACTGCTATGACAGGCTTGCCGTTCTCCCTGCCGAGACAGACCTCCGCAAACTCAGCTATGCGACGACCAGGGTTAACTTCGGCCACGTCTGACGCGCGGACTGCCCCCGTCTGGATCGTGGCATCGCGTGCCTGCAGGAAGAGCACGAGCTGTCGACCCGGGTCGTCGCCAGCGCGCGCGTCCTCCGACGGCAACAGCACGTTCCCGACGATGAGCGTTGTGTCGTCAACCGCGCCGAGGCCAGCCGCTCCATGGGGCAGCACGTTGCTGAGACGGATGGAGCGTAGCTGCGCGCCGGACAGGTCGACGAAGAAGAGTGAGGATGCGTCTTCGTCGTTCACCAGGAGCGTGTCACCGCGGAAGGCCAGGTTCACCACGCTTCTATACTCACCGGGACCACCCCCACAGCGCCCGAAGCGCCGGGTTAGTTCGTCGTCCATCCGGAGGAGCGTGATCTCACAGCTCTGCTGGTCGTACACCGCGATGAGCCCGTCATCCCGGGCAGCGACAGCACCGATCTGACCGAAGGCATGGGGGCCGGAGAGGGAGCCGATATGCGCCACTTGCCTCAGCTCGACCGGCTTGGCGCTCAGCGAGTTGGCCGTTTCCGCGGGCGGGAGATCACGGAATAGCTGTGAGCTGTGGCCCCCTGCTGGCTCACCACAACCGAGGAGCAGCGTGAGAATGCTGAGTGCAGCAAGGAATGACCGCGTCGCGTTCGGTGGCACCGCGCCCATCGCCTGAACTCTCATCTAGTCCGCCCTTGAGGAGCCACGGGTAATCGCGTCCATGAGAGCACCTCCGTCGTGAAATGGTTGCTTCGCGCACGCGGTGTGGCGTCCGGCCGTAGCTGCAACGCCGGTCGGCCTCTCCTACGGCTGACAGACTGACGGCACGTCCGCATCGCGCGGGGCGGTTGGCGAACCCAGACTGGCGCGGCCGTCGCCAAGCTAGACGCAACCGCAGCCGCCTCCTGGATGATCCGCGCTCTGTCCTGATGAGATGATGCGCGACGGAGCAGAAGGTTTAGTCGTCTCCATGTGTTGCTTGGCTGCAGTCCGGCTGGAGATGAGAACAGTGAAGCAGCTGCAAAGCAGGGGCGCACCGGATCCCGGTGCGCCCCTGCCTACATCCAGAACTGGATGGTCCTCTAGTTCTGGTTGTTGGAGCTCCTGGCAGCTACCGCCTGCACCTCGTCCAGCACTCGCAGCAGGTTGCCGCTCCAGATCTTCGCGATGTCTTCCTCGCTGTAGCCGCGCTTCACCAGCTCACGCGTCACGTTGATCGTCTCGTCGGCATTGTTCCAACCGTCCACGCCACCGCCGCCGTCGAAGTCAGAGCTGATTCCAGCGTGCTCGAGGCCGATGAGCTTCACCACGTAATCGATGTGGTCCACGAAGTCGCTCACGGTGGCCCTAGGCCCCGCGAAGCGCGTCATGATCTGCTCCTGCTGCGCCGTGTAGTCGTTCCGCCGGTCTTCGGGCATGGAATCCACCAGGGCACGCATCGCGGCAAAGCCGCCGCGGCCGGGCTCCGGCTCCGGGAGACCGAAGGCCGTGCGGAGCTCGGTCATGGCCGAGTCGCGCTGCTGGTTGCGCGCCGCGTCCGCCGTCGGGTCGCACTTCACGTAGCTGTTGAAGGCCACGAGCTGGACCACGCCGCCGTTCTTCTTGAGCGCCTGAAGCTCCTCGTCGTCCAGGTTGCGGCTGTGGTTGCAGATAGCCCGCACGCCGGAGTGCGAGGCAACGAGCGGCGCCTTGCTCAGCTCCACCAACTGCAGCATCGTCTGCTTGGACGGGTGCGAGATGTCGAGCATGATGCCGAGCCGGTTGGCTTCCGCCACGACCTGCTTGCCGAGCGGGCTGATGCCGTTGTGCAGCCAGACGTTGTCGCGCTCGCCGGTGTTGGAGTCGGAGAGCTGGCTGTGGCCGTTGTGGGCGAGCGAGAGATAGCGTGCGCCGAGGTTGTAGAACTGCTCCACCCGGCTGATGTCGGTGCCGATCGGGTAGCCGTTCTCCACTCCGATGAACACCACCTTGCGGCCGCTCGCGTAGATCTGGCGGGCCTCCTCGGAAGTGCGGGCAAGGCCGACACGGGAAGGTGCGATGGTGTCGGTGAGCCGGTGGATGGCGGCGAACTTCTCCATCGCCTGCTGGTAGGCGTTGTCGTAGCCAGCCTTGTTCAGCTCGCCCTGGCCGGTGTAGACCACCAGCCAGACGGCGTCCAGTCCGCCCTTCTCCATCTTGTCCAGGTCCACCTGGGTGCGCGGCAGCCTGGTGGCGTAGTTCGGCTCTCCAGCCTGGAAATTGGCCGGGTTGATATCCACGTGCGTGTCCATCGTCATCACGCGGTCGTGGATGGCCTGCACGTTGTCGTCCGTGGCCACGTCGTCGCCAGCCTTCGGCGAGCAGGCCAGGAGCGCGGCGGCGATGAGCGGCACGGCGAAGGTGGCGCCGGAGAGCGGATGGAAACGGTTCATATCGGGTGCGTATTCGGGTGAGTGTGCAGCGATCCGGAGACGGACGGGATGTGGTGCCTGCATGAGCTCCGGTACAATGAATACGTTTCAGGTGGGCTGACCGCTGTTATGGCCCCGGCTTTCGCCGGGGTGACGGGCTTTCGCCGGGGTGCCCCGGCGTTCGCCGGGGTGCCCCGGCGTTCGCCGGGGTGCCCCGGCGTTCGCCGGGGTGACGGGCCTTCGCCGGGGTGCCCCGGCGTTCGCCGGGGTGACGGGCTTTCGCCGGGTGTGCCCCGGCGTTCGCCGGGGTGACGGGCTTTCGCCGGGTGTGCCCCGGCTTTCGCCGGGGTGACGGGCCTTCGCCGGGGTGCCCCGGCGTTCGCCGGGGTGACGGGCCTTCGCTGGCGTGACGGGGGTCGGGAGCGTCATTCCGGCGAAAGCCGGAATCCATGTTCCGCTCCTAACCCCGCAGTACCTCCGACGGCGACACCCGGGACGCTCGCCAGGCTGGAACCAGGCTGGCCACCAGTGCCACCACCACCAGCACTACCGACACCCCTCCCAGTACCAGCGGCTCCCGTGGCGAGGTGCCGAAGAGGAGCGGCTCCGCCCAGCGGCCGCCGACAATGGCGAGAAGTAGACCCACGGCGATCCCACCCAGGCCGAGTAGCAGCCCTTGGCGCATCACCAACCAGCGCACGTTGGCCGGCTGTGCGCCGAGGGCGACGCGGACTCCCATCTCGCGGCTGCGGCTGGCGGCGGTGTACGACATCACGCTGTACAGCCCCACCGCGGCCACTATCAGCGCCAACGCGCCGAAGAGGGCGAAGAGCGTGGCCCCCAGGCGCCACGGACGTAGTTGGGGCGCCAGCATGTCTTTCCACAACTCCACCTTCACGTCCAGCAGGCTCGGGTCGAGCTGGAGGAGTGCACTGCGGAGTGTGGCGGCCAGAGCCTCCGGTCGCGCCGTCGCTCGGACCAGCAGCACTCCGCCGCCCAGCGCCTGCTTCCCGGACAGGTAATACTGGAATGCCGGTTCGTCCCGCAGCTCAAACCGTGGCGTGTCCTGTGCCACCCCGACGACGCGTGAGCACGTCTTCTGTCCGTTGACGGCGACGAAGCACTGCCCTATCGCATCGCCTCCAGGCCACAGGGTGCGCGCCATCGTCTCGTTCACCACCACCACACCCTCGGCGCCCTTCACGTCCGCTGACGTGATGCCCCGCCCGCGCAGGATGCGTGTGCCGACGGTCTCGAAATAACCGTCTGAGACGCCCATCATGTACGGGCCGCCACCAGGCATGGACGGCAGAGAGTCGTAGCCCGGAATCTTCGGGTACCCCCAGTACGAGGCGTAGAACGGCGTGCCGAGACCCTGCGCCGCGCTGGCCACCCCAGGTATCGCCCGCACTCGCTCCAGCGCTCCGTCCAGTACTGCTCGCCGACGCGCTGACTCCGCCGCCCGCTCCTCGTCGGTGCCGCCGCCCGTGGACGCCCAGTCCAGCGAGAGTTGTAGCACGCGCTCCGGCTGAAGGCCGATGTCCAGCCGTTGGATACTCCACAAACTGTGGACGAACAGGCCGGCGCCAATCAGAAGCAGGGCGGATAGCGCCGCCTGGGCGGTGGTGAGTCCCCAGCGGAGTCGTGATCGATGTGAGCCGGACTGCGCGCTGCCGCTGGCCAGTGAGGCCGCCAGGCGTGGATCGCTGGCCCGGATTGCCGGCAGGAGTCCCACCAACAGCGCCGTTACGAACGTAGCGGCGGCGGTATAGGCCAGCACACGACCATCCACCGGCGAGCCGGACCAGGCAATGCCGTCCAGCAACGTCAGGCGGAGTAGCCGCATGCCCCAGTAAGCCACCACCAGACCAGCCGCGCCGCCGGCAACGGCCAGCAACGCCCCCTCGGTCAGGAGCAGGCGCACCAATCGGCGACGGCTCACTCCGAGGGCCAGCCGCACGGCGATCTCACGGCGGCGCCGCATACCACGCGCCAGCAGCAGGTTGGCCACGTTGGCGCAGGCCACGAGCAGGAGTGCCACGGAGACGCCCACCAGCCAGCGCGACACCCTCACCTCTGACGCCTCCACCCCATGCTGATCGAACCAGAGCGGACGGAGGGCGAGACGCGTACCGGGGGCCGGCTCGCGGACGGTCTGCGCCGCCCTGTAGACGGCGTCGAGCTGGGTAGCCGCCTGCGCAATACTCGCTTCCGGGGACAGACGTCCGACGATCCTGAGCCACGTCGCGTTCTGGCTCGTCGTCCAGTCGGGTATGGGGACACTCGCGCTCACCGGCAGCCAGAATTCCACCGGCTGCAGTTCGGCCCCCGTGAAGCCCTTCGGCGCCACGCCGATGATGGTGAAGGCGCGTTCGCCGATGTCGACGGTGCGGCCGATCACGCCGGGATCGCCGCCGAAGCGGCGCTGCCAACTGCCGTAATCCAGCACCGCCACTGCCTCGCCCTCGGGCGGCAGTTCCTCATCGGCGGTGAAGAAGCGTCCCAGCGCGGGGCGGGTGCCGAGGAGCGGAAAGAGCGTGGAAGTCACGTAGTTGACGCGCACCTGCTCGGCGTCCAGCCCGCGCCCCATCGTGGCGTCACGGCCGCCGGTATAGGCGGCCACAGCACTCAGCGCCGGCACCTGCTGACGAAAGGCGGTGTAGGTGACATAGTCGAAGCTGGAGATCGCCTGCTCCGGCTTTCCCGGCTCCTGAGTAGTGACATAGATCCGTCGTAGCTGATCCACGTCGACCACCTGGGCCGGACCGCTGAGAAGCAGCCGATCTATGACCCCGAACATGCTCGCGTTGGCGCCGATCCCGAGCGCCAGGGTGACGATGACGACGGCGGCAAAGCTGCGGTCGCGGAGCAGCGACCGGGTGGCCTGACGTACGTCATACCAGAGCGACTCGAACCACTCGCGTGCACGCATCGTCTGCTCCCGTTGAGCGGCGGTGCGCGTGAGCGCCCGCCGGTTGGTGTCGAGTGCGCCGAAACGGCGCGCGGCCTCCTCGCTCGCGGCCTCCGGAGTCATTCCGCGCTGCTCCAACTGCCGGGCGCGTAGCTCGAGGTGGAGGGCAATCTCCTCGTCCACCTGCTCGGCCAACTGCCCACCGCGACCGGTGGCAAGGCGGAAGGCGCGACGGATGCCGATACGGATATCGCTCCGCGAGCGCCTGGGCCCGTCGTCGCTCAGTGGGTCGCGTGGCATGGGATCACACGGCACGGGATTGCGCGAGATGTGGGATCACCAACGATGCGGTCGAGCCTTCTTTGATCGCCTGGCATCATGCGACTACAGGACCCCACGGGATAGCCGGATATGACGTACGCGCCCGGCGCCATTCTATCGCCGAATGTCATGCGATCACCAGGCATCATGCGATCACCGTGTATCTTGAGGTCGCCGGATACCGGGCGACCACCGGTCGCCATTCTGTCACCGGATGTCCTGCGATTGCCGGGCGTCACTCGATCGCCGGGCGTCACTCGATCGCCGGGCGTCACTCGATCGCCGGGCGTCACTCGATCG
>CALCHX010000226.1 GCA_937906875.1 uncultured Gemmatimonadota bacterium
CATGCCATTGATCGCACGGGTGCCGGAGCACCGCGGCGCCTGGTAGCGCGCGCCCGAAAACGCGACGGTGGTGGGCCGGGTATCGCGCCCGGCCCACCACCGCGTGCACCGCACGATCAGCCGAGAGCCTTCTGGATCAGGCCCGTCTGGACCAGCTGGTCGTACGCCGGCGCCGATTTGATCATGCCTGCGGCCTCGTGGAAGTGCGTCGCCATGTCGTACCCCTTCTGGGTCACTTCCGGCGTCTCGGGGATCTCGCTCTGCAGCGTGGGGACCAGCGCCTTGACCGTCGCCGGATCCATGTTGCCTTCGTACTTCGCGAGTTCGGCTTCGACTTCGCTCGGATCCGCGCTGTGAATGAATGCCTCCGCCTTCGCGATCGCCTTGATGTAGGCGACGAGGGCATCCGGCTTCTCGGCCATCGCCTTGGCGGACGCCATGGCCACGCCGTGCGCCTGGCCCTCGATGTCGGGCACGTCGCCGCGGGCCGGCGAAATGTAGATCTTGCCGAGTTGCTGCGCTTCGACCTCCTGCCCGATCGGTTGGAAGAAGGAGAGCGCATCGACCTGGTTGTTCTTCAGCGCACCGACCACCGCCGTCGCCTGAGCACCGAGATTCACGAGCGTCACGTCGGTCGCAGAATCCATTCCGACCAGCGAGAACAGGTACTTCACGAGCGCCTCGTTGCCGCTGCCCGGGCCGGTGATCCCGATGCGCAGCCCGGCCAGTGACTTGATCTTCTCATCGAGAGGGGCATCGTCGGGCGCAACCTTCGCATTGTTGCCCACGATGATGTCCACGTAGTACTGGCCGACGAGGTTCGCGATGACGCCGACCGAATGTCCCGCGTTGGCGGTATTGAAGGCGTCGGTCATCACGCCGCCGCCCACCTCGATGCTCTCCGAGACCAGGGCGGCCGCCAGCTTGGCTCCGCTGCCGAGCAGGGTGGGCTCGTTGACCGTCAGGCCCTCTTCCTGGAAATAGCCCTTGTCCCGCGCCACGAAGATCGGGAAGAACGCCACCGACTTACTGATCTGGCCGATCTCCAGCGTGTATGACGGCTTGGCGGCCTCGGACGAGCTCCCGGCGGCCTGCGCCGATTCGGTGCTGCCGCCGGTAGAACTCTCCTGCGCAGGCGCTGACGTCGCCTGCTCGCTCGACGCGCCCTGCGCCGTAGTCGCCTCGTTGCCGGTGCTCGCGCTGCCGCACGACGCGACAATCATGGCCGCGACGGCCAACAACGCGGACCCCATTACTGCGCGCGATCGTAACCGCATGGTGGTGCTCCCTTCGTCGTAATTCATCTGTCGGTTTTCTGCATCATCGAACAACGAGGTCCTCGTGTTCGTTTTTCCGTACTGATTGATCAGTTGTTCGCAGGCCGCCATTTATTGGCGGATCTGTCCAAGAGATTGACCAAGGCGCTGAGGACCGCCGCGATGACCGTCAGAACGATCAGCGCCGCGAATACGCCAGCCGTGTCGAATGTCGCCGCGCCGTTGTTGATCAGATAGCCGAGGCCGCGATTGGACGCGACGAGCTCGCCGATCACGGCGCCGATCAGCGCATACGGAATGGAAACTCGCAACCCCGTCAGGACACCGGACATCGAGCCCGGCAGGATCACCTTCAGGATCATGTCGCGGCGCCGCGCGTTCATGAGCCTGGCCGCATCGATGAGGCCGCGATCGACCTCACGCACCCCGGCGGCGGTGTTGAGGAATACCAGGAAGAACACGGTCACGGCGGCGAGCACGATCTTCATCTCGATGCCGATGCCGAGCCACACGATAAAGAGCGGCGCGAGGGCCACCTTCGGAATCGCATACAGGCTCATGATGAACGGGTCCAGGACGCGATACAGGATCTTCTGCGACGCGAGGAGAAATCCGAACGCCACACCGGCCAGCGCACCGATGGCGTAGCCGATGAGGATCTCTTTGAGGGTGATCCAGCTGTTCGACCAGAGCACGCCGCTGCGGGCCCATTCGATCAGTCGGTCCACGATCGCGGTCGGCTTGCTGACGAACAGTGGGTCGATCAGGCGCCCGGAGACGATCTGCCAGACGACCACGACCACCGCAAGGAGGCCGAGACGAAGCGCCGTAATGGTCGCCGATGTCCCGTTGCGCTCCCACCAGGAGCGCGGTCGGTCGATTTCTACCGGCGTCGCCGCGGAGGTGCGGGGAATGGTCGAGTTCATTGGTCCGCCTCGCTTCCGGTCTTCAACGCATCGGACAATTCGTGGAACAGTTCCATGAATTCAGGGGCCATTCGAAGGGACTCGAGATCCCGCGGCCGCGGCAGATCGATTTTCTTGTCGAGAATGACGCGCCCCAGCTGTCCGAGCACGATGACGCGGTCGCCCAGCAGAGCGGCTTCCTGGATGTCGTGCGTCACGAACAGGACGGTGCGATCGGTTCCCGTCCACAGCCGGAGAAGCTCGCGCTGCATCTCCGAACGGAGTTGGGCGTCCAGGGCTCCGAAGGGCTCATCCAGTAGCAGCGTGTCGGGTCCTGCGCACAGCATCCGCGCCAGGCTCGCCCGTCGCCGCATGCCACCGGACAGTTCGCGCGGATAGTGATGCTCGAACCCCGACAGGCCGACCGCGTCGATCTGCTGCAGGGCGCGCGGCCTCCGTTCCTGTCGCGACATGCCCGCCAGCTCCAGCGGCATTTCCACATTGCGCAGGATGTCGCGCCACGGCATCAAGGTGTCGGACTGCGTGAGGTAACCGAGATCCTTGCGCGGTCCGGCGAGCTTCGTGCCGCGATAGACGATCTCGCCCGCGCTCGGCGTGGTCAGCCCCGCAACCAGGTTGAGCAGCGTCGACTTCCCGCAGCCGGATCGCCCGAGGATGGTGACGAACGTTCCGGCTTGGACGGTGAGGTCGAAATCGCGTAGGGCGACGATCTCGACATCCTTCTTGCGGAAGTGCTTCGCGAGCCCGTTGATTTCCAGAACTGGGGCCATGGTCAACCTCCTATGGTCTGTGTCGTCCGGTCGAGGCCTTGCCAGCGTCGCGGCGTGCAGCGGGCTCATCGCCGTCCCGCTTCGTGGGCCGAGGTCACCAGGACTCCTCGCCGACCAGGCGGGCAGGATTGATGACCGCCATCTGCCGGATCTCGTCCCCGGTGAACCCGGCCTCCACCAGGTGATCCGTCATCAGGGCGAGGCCGTCTTCCACCGGCGGGTTGAACGGCTGTCCCAGATCGCTGGACAGGAAGGAGTTCTCCGGACCGGCCGCCCGAATGTTGTCCAACATCTCGGCCCACTGCACCTTGCCGGTGTACGGAGTGGTGAAGCAGCGTTCCAGCAGCGCGCCGCGATCGGCAAGAATTCGCTGATCGGCTGCGTTGAGGCGTTGTGACGTGAACTCGGGGTGGGTCACGATGATCTTCTTGACCCCGTCCGCGACGGCCGCATCGACGAGGACCATGATCTCGTCGCGGCTGAGGTGCCCGGTCGCCAGAGCGATGTCGTGACGTGCGATCGTCCGCAGCACGCTGTGCACCTCCGGGAGCACATTCCCGTCATCGTCCAATACCAGGACCGGCGGCGACGCAATGCCCTGCTCCGTCAGCTCCTCCTGGAGCATCTTCCACATGGGAGGTTTGGCGCCGACGGGGTCCTTCGCGAGCGAGCGACGCTGGTTGAGGCTGTCCACGGTCGGCATCCACACCAGCTTGGCGCCGCCGCGAGCCGCGATCTCGACGGCGGAGGCGTTCATGCCGCCGACAGATCCGTTGAGGGTGATCGCGCCGAGGACCTTGACACCCGGGACCGCGGCGCGCACCACTTCGGCCCGCTCGGCGGTCGAGGCGTAATGCGACTTGAGCACGAACCCGCCCAGGCCCCGGTCGCCGTATCGCGCGGCAAGTTCCGTGTCGGTGATCAGGCGCCGCATGACGTCGGGTGCGACATGGACGTGCAGATCGAATGACGACGCCACGATGGCGCGTCCGTTCGCAGAGGGCTGAGGGTGTTCGTCAGCCATGGTCAGCCTCCTCGTCGCGTCATTTGCATGACGCTGGCTTGTTGTTGTGGATCGTTGGTGATGGTTCGCAGCGTGCAGGTGACCTGCGAAAGGTGATGGCGCATGGCCGCTTCAGCCGCATCAGCGTCGTGGGCGGCAATGGCCTCGATGACGCCGGTGTGCTCCGCAAGCGACTCCTGGGGGCGTCCGGGCACGAGGATGGTGCGGTACTGGAACCGCACCATCTGAGCATTAAGTCCGTCGATGAGGCGTCGAATCACGGTGTGCCGGGACGTGACGATGACGAGTTTGTGCAGCCGCGAGTTCTGGTCGGAGTAGCCGAGGAGGTCCCCTTCCTCGATCCGCTGGAGCATCCCCACCCGGATGGCACGGAGCTTGGCGATGTCCTCGTCGTCGGCATGGACGGCCGCGAGCCGCGCACCGAGGCCCTCCAGAGCACTGCGCACTTGCAGTATTTCCACCGCCTCGTCGGCGGACACCATCCGGACGCGGGCACCGTGGTTGTACTCCCGGACCGTGAGACCCTCGTACTCGAGGCGGGCGAGCACGGACCGGATCGTCGCCCTGCTCACCCCCAGTTCCGCCACCAGGTCGGCCTCCACCAGTCGCTGATTGGCGGTCAGGCGGCCTGTGACGATCTGGGCGCGCAGCCGTTCGTACGCCACCTCGGTGGGTACTCGTGCCGACGCGCGCTCCGACATCTCGGCACCCTCCCTTCAGGCCGCCGTCCGCACAGGTCGCGACCCTGACAACACTATTGTTAACAAGATGGTCATCACTATTACTCGCACTTTTGTCGTCAGTCAATGGCTCTGCGGCGGGTCGGGTCGAAAATCCGCTCGCGCCGCAGTCGGGACACGCGCCGCAGCGGGGTATCTTCCGGACGAACAGGCGACACGCCGGGCGCTCAGCATTTGTTGACAATATCGTCAACGATCAACTAGGCTCCTGACCGTACGGAGGAGGATTCGACATGGCCGTCCGAACTGGCGCAGAGGCTCGTCGTTGGGCCGAATCAACGCTCCGTTCGGCCATATCCCGCGGCGACGTGGTACCCGGGCAGCGCCTGATCGAGGAGGAACTGGCGGCGGAATACGACGTCACCCGCAGCAGCCTGCGGCAGGCCATCGACACACTCGTCGGCGAAGGTCTGGTCGAGCGCGTGAAGAATCGGGGGGCACGGGTCCGCCAACTGACGGTGTCCGACGCCGTCGAGATCACCGAGTGCCGGGCCGTCGTGGAGGGGCTGCTCGCCCGCAAGGCGGCCGAGCGCGCGGACGACGACGACGTGGACCGCCTGCGCGCGCATGTGAGCCTGATGAAGGAGAGTCTGAAGGCCGGCGACCTGGTGGTCTACTCCACGCGGATCAGCGGGCTGTACGACCTCATCCACTCCGTCGCCCGCCACCCGAACGCCATCGAGCTCGTCGAGCGGCTGCAGGCGCAACTCGTTCGGCAGCAGTTCCGTCTCTCGCTGCGGCCCGGCCGTCCGGAACAGTCGCTGGCCGAGCTTTCGAGCGTGGTCGACTCGATTCGGGCCCACCGACCCAAGGATGCCGAGGACATGATGCGTGACCACCTGCAACGGGTGGCCACGATCCTGGCCGACGAATCCGACCCCGATCTGGGGCGAGTGCACAGTGCGTGATGGAAAGGAACTGATGTGAGCACGGATTCCCTCTTGGTGGTGAGCGCGCACGCCGGCGATTTCGTATGGCGTGCCGGGGGCGCGTTGGCTCTTGCCGCGGCCCGCGGCCAGAAGTCGACGATCGCTTGCCTGACGTACGGCGAACGAGGCGAGTCGGCCCGGGCCTGGCGCGACGGCAAGTCGTTGGACGAGATCAAGGCGATCCGCCGTGACGAGGCAGAACAGGCCGCATCGATCCTGGGTGCGGACGTGCGGTTCTTCGATGCGGGCGACTACCCGTTATTGGAATCGCCCGAGGTGATCGACGGTCTCGTACGTCTCTTCCGGGAGGTCGTGCCCACAGTCGTGCTGACGCACACGCTGACGGATCCCTACAACGGTGACCACCCAGCCGCGGCACGCATGGCGTTGCAGGCCCGGGTGCTCGCGCAAGCCGTGGGATACCAGGCGCCCGGCGAACCCTTGGGAGCGCCGCCCGTGTTCATGTTCGAGCCCCATCAGCCGGAGATGTGCGATTTCAAACCCGAGGTGCTGCTGGACATCACGGAGGTATTCGACACGAAGCGCAAGGCGATGGAGTCGCTCGTCGCGCAACAACACCTGTGGGATTACTACACCGATCTCGCGACCAGGCGCGGAGTGCAGCTCAAACGCAACGCGGGGCCGAACCTCGGCCTCGAGGCGCACACGATGGGCGAGGCGTACATGCGGGTGTATCCGCAGGTCACGAAGGAGCTCGCATGAGGTCCATCGTGGTGACGGATCCACCGCGCGCCGACGTCGGCGACGCCGCGCGGCTGGGCGATTTCGGGGTCGCCACGGTCCATGAGGCGATGGGCCGGGTCGGGCTGCTCGATCCGGCGATCCGTCCGGTCTGGCCGGGGGCGAAGGTCGGCGGCACCGCCGTCACGGTCGTCTGCTGGCCCGGCGACAACCTGATGATCCATGTAGCCGTCGAGCAATGCCGCGAGGGCGACGTCCTTGTCGTCACGACGAACTCGCGCAGCACCGACGGCCTCTTCGGTGAACTCTTCGCCACGGCCTTGCGTCACCGCGGAGTACGCGGCGTGGTGCTGAACTGCGGAGTCCGAGACACAGCGGACCTGCGCCGGATGGAGTTCCCCGCATGGTCGGCGGCCGTATCGGCTCAGGGCACAGTGAAGGCGACGGCGGGAGCGATCAACGTCCCGATCGTCGTGGGCAACCAACTCATCGATCCGGGCGATGTGATCGTCGCCGACGACGACGGCGTCCTGCGCGTGCCTCGCGCGGATGTCGAACAGGCGATCCGGGGCTCGCGGGCCCGGGTCGAGAAGGAGGACGCGTCGCGACGCGCGTTCCAGTCCGGGGAATTGGGGCTCGACCGATACGGCATCAGGGACCGCCTCCCCGCCTTGGGCGTGGAATACCTGAAATATGAAGACTGGGCCGCGCAGCGATGACGTCTTCCTCCGACTGGACCGTATCGCCCCGGATCGCGGTGCTGGGGTGGGGCGAGGCGGGCAGCGCGATCGGCTCGGATCTACTGGCGGCCGGCGCCGATGTCCGGGCGTACGACCCGCGGGTCGTCGTTCCGGCTGCCGCCCATCCGCGGGCCACCGAAGCCGATGCGGTGCGCGATGCCGACATCGTGCTGAGCCTGAACAGTG
>CALCHX010000227.1 GCA_937906875.1 uncultured Gemmatimonadota bacterium
CCGCGCCCGGATGTCAGGTCGGGGGACGCCACCGGCGCTCCAGCGCCGCGCCCGGGTACGAAGGCCACTTCCGATTCCGTCGCTGCAGCCGCGAAGGCGAGATCCACGTCGGCCAAGGGGGAAAGGAAGGCCGAGGCTGATTCGGACTCACCGTACAGAGACGCGTGACGGAACTTGCTCAGAAGCCCAGATACGCCCGGACCCGTGGCTCGATGCGTTCCGGAGTCCAGTAGGGACTCCAGACGAGATTGATCGTCACGTCGCTCACTTCGGGAATTGCCCTGATCGCCTGCTCGGCGTCCCCGGTAATCTCGGCGCCGGAGGGGCAGCCGGGTGAGGTGAGACTCATATCCACAGCCACCACGTCGCCGTGAACGCGCACATCGTAGACCAGGCCGAGGTCCACGATATTCAGGTTGAGCTCGGGATCCTTGACCCGTCTCAGGGCCAGTGTGACCTTCTCCACGCTGACGCTGGATTGTGCGGGGGCATCACCTGAAGGCGCGGCCCCCGTCGCGGCGGGCTCGGCGGAAACCGCGTTGGCTATGGGCTGGCCGTCAGCAGACGGCTCTGAAAGATCGTGGTCCGACATCATGTCTCCTCTGTGACGGATTGCTGTCCAGCGGCGCCCGGCGGATGGGGCGCCCGGCTCAGTATCCGTTCCAAGATCGTGGTCGGTGCCGGGAAAGAGCAAGGGCGTCCCATGCAGGAACGCCCCTGAAATCGTCTGGCCGACGGCGGGGTCAACTCCCCTTCGTCTTTCCCTTGCCGCCAGCGCCAGCGGTAGTTGTCGAAGCCTTCGCCTTGGAAGCTGTGGTAGCCTTTGCCTTGGAAGCTGCGGCAGCCTTCGCCTTCTTCGCGCGTGCCTGTGCCGCGGCCTTGCTGCGAGCCGACTGCGCGGCGGTGGTCTTTCTCACCGCTACCGGCTCATTCCAGCCCACGGCGCGGTCGGCGCGGAAGTCCACCGCCGTCGCCATGTAGTAGCTGGGGAGGTCGACGACAGCGAAGGCGGCAGCGTCGGCGAGGTCGGCCCGGACATCGGCGATCACCTTGGCCGGGCGTCGCGCGCGGGCTGCATGGACCCGGTTCGTCAGGAGAATGACGAACATTTCCCGGTCAGGGTCGATCCACATCGAGGTGCCTGTGTACCCCGTGTGGCCGAAGGCCCGATCAGACAGGTAGCGGCCAGCGCCCACCCCTCCTTCGGCGGTATCCCAGCCAAGCGCTCGACTGCCGGCGCTACGAGTGGAGAACAGGCGAACGGTCTCCTCGTTCAGCACCCGCACACCGTTGTAGACGCCACCGTTGAGCATCATCTGGGCGAAGACGGACAGGTCGGCGGCAGTGCTGAACAGGCCGGCATGGCCAGCGATTCCACCCAGCGCGTAGGCGTTCTCATCGTGGACCTCACCCCGGATCGGATAACCACGCGGGGGAGCAACCTCGGTGGGAGCGCTGCGGTAACGCACGGAGTCGGCCGGCCGGAACTCGGTGTTGTCCATTCCCAGGGGGCCAAACATGCGCTTCTCGAGGAATGCATCCAGCCGCTGACCGCTGATGGCTTCCACGACGAAGCCGAGCATGTCGGCGCCCAGGTCCGAATACTCGTAATGGACGCCAGGCTTGTAGTCGAGCTTGGTGTCTATGACGGCCTGGCGAGCCTGATCCGGGGTTCGGGCAATCCGCCAGAGATCGCGTCCGGCGGGTAGCCCCGAGCGATGGGTGAGAAGTTGGCGGACCGTGACCTGATCCTTCAGGCCACCGCTGAAGCCGGGTACGTAACGCTTCACGGGTGCGTCCAGTTCCAGCTTGCCGTCGTCGTAGAGGATCATCACCGCCGCAGTCGTACCCACCACCTTGGTGAGCGAGGCGAGGTCGTAGAGCGAACTGGAGGGAATGACCGGTGGCTTGCCCGACCAGTCGAGCGT
>CALCHX010000228.1 GCA_937906875.1 uncultured Gemmatimonadota bacterium
GGAGGTGCAGGGTCGGGTGCCTGGCGGCGCAGCCAGAGGCGGGGCGATCGGGAGGCCGGTCGGGGCGCGCTGTTCGCCGAGGCCAGCAAGGGCGTCAGCACGGCGACGGTGAACGCGGGCTTGCGCGCCGACTGGTCGTCGCGGGACGGTACGGTGGTATCACCGTCGTTGGCCGCTGGTGTCGGAGTTGGCGAGAGACTGCGGCTGCGGGGAAGCGTCTCGCGTGGATTCCGGGCCCCGACCTGGACGGAGCGGTACTACGAGGATCCGGTGAGCATCGGCGACCCTGAACTGCTGCCGGAGACCTTCTGGGTGGGCGAGTTGGGCGCGCGGCTGGAGTTCGGTGCCGGTGTCTACCTGGACATGGCAGGCTGGGCCCGGCGTGCCCACGACCTCATCGATTGGGCTCGTCCGGTGGGCGCGCCAGGCGCCGAGCCATGGCGCACACGGAATGTGGCCGCCGCCACCTTCCGTGGAATCGAGGGCGAGCTGCGGTTGCCGGAATGGCGCGGCGCCAGTTGGTCCGTGCGGGCGGCGACGACGTCCGTGGACGCTGCGGCGGCTACCGGCTGGACCGGTCGCTACGCCCTGCGCCCGCTCACCCGCTCCGTCAGCGCGCATGCGCGGGTTCCGTTTGGCGGCGGCTTCCTCCTCGCCGTGGATGCGGGGGTAGCCGGGCACGCCGGTGAGCGACGTTACGGACGCGCCGACGCGCGCCTCTCGTACAACTTCCAGGATGCGCGTTTCAATCTCGACCTGGTGAACCTCGGAGACGCCAGCTACCTGGACGCATCGGCCAAACCGGTCGCTGGACGAGCCCTGTACGCCGGCATGGAGTGGCGCTGGTGAGAATCGCCGCGCTGGCCCACCGCGAACTGGCATGAAAGGGGAGCGGATCAGACCAGGCAATCCGTTGCCCGTCAGGCCGGGTTGCGGCTCGGGGGAACGCTAGGCCGATTCCGACAGCTCGAAACAGCATTGTGGGCGGTCGCTGCGGTCGCAGCGCTCTTCCACCTTTGCGCCGGTGAGGTCGGCGAGGAGTACCTGGAGCGCCCGGCAGACTTCAGGCCGTTCGGCTACCGCGGCGGACACCGGGCAGCTACAGCCGCGAATGGTGATGGTGTCGCCGGTCTGCTCCACCGTGGCTTCGGCACCCAGTTCCGCCAGTACCTCGGCCGCCATCCGGACGCGCGTCGGGAAGTCCTCGGCGACGAGCGGGTGATGAGCGGCGGCCAGGCGATGCCCCACATCGCCCATCACCGCGCGTAGCTGCTCCGGTGGCAGGCTGGCGCCGAGTGAGCCCAGCACGGCGTTCAGCAGGGGAACGTAGGCGCGCGAGAGCAGTGGCTCCACTCGAGGGTCGATCTCGTAGACAGTCGCCGGCTTGCCTGCTCCTGGGAGACGCCGGACTCCGTCTGTTCGCACCATGCCATCGCGTTCCAGGCTGGCCAGGTGCGCCCGCACGGCGTTGTTGGTAAGACCGAGCTCGGTTGCCAGTTCGTCGACCGTGTGGCGGGCGCGACGCAGCAGGCGGACAATCTGACCCCGGGTGCTCTCGAAGAAGCGGTTGTCCAGTCGGAAGGTAGACACGGTTCCTCCTGTGTTTCCTGAGCGATTGCGGCGTTGATCCCGGTCGCCGTCAGATGGTGCACGCCCGCTCGCTGGTACATCCCGGAAGGCGACATCCATCGATGTAAATATGCTTGAACAGGGGGCCTCATGTCAAATAACTCCATTTACTCATTGACATAATATTCCATCGGTGCTATCGTCGGGAACCTCGATGTTCGCCGTGGATGGTAGCCGCTCGGTTGAAGCCAGGAACCGGGACCGGGCCCGCCACGAACCGTCAACCAACTGGAGATACTCCGATGCTCAATCATTCCCTGCCGGCGCTCCGTGCGACCACTGCCGCGACCTTCTTCCTTGCCGCGCTCACTCTCACTCCAGGCAGCGCTACCGCTCAGGCACCGGCAAAGGCACTCGATGACGCCACAATCGTCGCCATCTTCGACGCCGCCAACAGTGTCGACATCGAGACTGGCCAGTTGGCAGTGGATCGTGGGCAGTCGAAGGAGGTCCGTGATTTCGGCGCGATGATGGTTCGCGATCACAAGATGGTCCGCCAGCTCGGCCGCGACCTGGCCACGAAGCTCAAGGTGACCCCGACACCGCCGAAGCCCGATCAGGCGGCTGTTGACCACGCGGCCGCCATGAAGCGGCTCAGCGCCCTCTCTGGCGCCGCCTTCGACCGCGCCTACCTGGAGCATGAGATCGCCTTCCACAAGGCGGTCATCGACGCCGTGAACAGCACGCTGCTGCCAGCGATCCGGAACGCCGAGTTGAAGGAGCTGGTGGTGAAGGTCGCGCCCGCCTTCCAGGGACACATGATGGGCGCCCAGACCATTCTCGATCGCATGTCCAGGTGACGGACTTCCAGTGACGAATCCGGTCGGCGCCGGGAATTCTCCCGGCGTCGGCCGCAAACCATCTTCCGGAGCCAGGGACATGAAATCCAACCCGTCGCGCGCGGGGATGCGCGCCTTCGCCGCACTCATGCTTTCAGGCGGCCTGCTCGCTGGCTGCAGTGATGACAGCCCGACAGTGCCGCAACTCGACCCGGTGCTCGTGGATGCGGGCCGCGAGATCTTCCGCTACGACACATTCGGCGACGAGAAATACTGGACCGACACGTTGCGCCTGCACGAGATCATCCAGGCCGCGGTGAGTCCGGCCACGGCGCTCGCGGTCGGTCTCAAGGTAGATGTGGACGCATTGCCGGAGGCCGTCAAGCAGGCCATCCTGGCCGGCCAGGTGAACCTCGATGATCCGGCCGTCACGGTTGCCCTGCTCAAGATGAACGCCGTGGTGGGCGTCCAGGGACAGGTCGAGACCATCAACGGTCGTGATTCCCTGGTTCGGGTCGGGGTCACCTGCGCGCTCTGTCACTCGACCGTTGACAACTCCTTCCTCCCGGGCATTGGCAACCGGCTCGACGGCTGGGCCAACACGACCCTCCAGCCGGGTACGATCGTGGCGCTGTCGCCAGCCGTGGATGCGGCAACGAAGGCCATCCTGCGGTCGTGGGGCCCCGGCCGCTACGACCCACGCATCAATATCGATGGCCGGAACACCCCCATTGTCATTCCACCAGCCTACGGCCTGCGCGGCGTGAAGCTGGAGACCTTCACTGGCGAAGGGCCGGTTTCGTACTGGAATGCCTACGTGGCCGTTACCCAGATGCATGGCCAGGGCAACTTCTCCGATCCCCGGCTGGGAATTCGCGTCGACCAGTCGCCCGACCTGGTGACTCCAAAGCTGGCCGCGCTTCGCGACTATCAACTGAGCCTTGCCAGTCCACGCCCCGATCCGGATTCGTACGACGCAGCCGCGGCTGCCCGTGGTCGGGTGGTCTTCATGTCGCAGGGCAGGTGCAGTACCTGTCACACGGGCGCCCTCCTCACCGACGTCAACAGTGGTCGGTTGCACCAGCCTGCCGAGACCGGGATGGACGGAGCGTATGCCGCGCGCACAGCCACCCGCGCCTATCGCACCACTCCGTTGCGCGGGCTCTTCCAGCACGCGCCCTACTTCCACGACGGCAGCGCGGCGACGCTCGCCGACGTCGTGACCCACTACGACCGCACGCTGGAGTTGCGGCTGACCGCGGAGCAGAAGCGTGATCTCATCGAATATCTCAAGTCGCTCTGACGTGCTCGTACCCAGGCTGATGGTGGTCGACGACGGATTCCGGGAGGAGCCGGAGGACCGACTCGACGACGCCGATGAGATCCAGCGGCAGCTCGCCACCGTGATTCGCCTCCAGTTGCAGTTGCTGGGCGAGGATACCACGCGGCCCGGTCTGCTGCGCACTCCGGAACGCGCCGCGTCGGCTCTCGCATTCCTCACCCGGGGTTACGAGCAGACGGCGGCGAGCGTGATTGGCGAGGGCGTCTTCGAGGAGTCGCACGACGGCATGGTGATGGTACGTGACATCGAGTTCTACTCGCTCTGCGAGCATCACATGCTCCCCTTCTACGGGAAGGCTCACGTGGCCTACATCCCCGACGGACGCATCCTCGGCCTGTCCAAGCTGGCGCGGATAGTGGATGTGTTCGCCCGCCGCTTCCAGGTGCAGGAACGGCTAACCGACCAGGTGGCCGATGCGATCCAGGACGTGCTGTCGCCACTCGGTGTGGGTGTACTGGTGGAGGCCGAGCACATGTGCATGATGATGCGCGGCGTGGAGAAGCAGAACTCGAGTACGGTGACATCGGCCGTTCGAGGCTGCTTCCTGGACGATGCCCGTACGCGCGATGAGTTCCTGCGCATGGCTCATGGCTAGGCCGATCATGGCCGGGGGCTCGCCCCGTCAGGGCCTGTCGCGCCGCCCCACCGGCAGCGGGCGAGCTCTCGTGTCAAGGCGATGTTGCGAATCGTTGGCAGGAGCGTTATGTCATCGTCAGACAGGAGCGCGCACGGGGCGCCTGGCGGTATCACGATCCATGACTGGAGACCCTGCTGCACCGTCGCATCCTCGCTCTCCTCCTCCTGGCCGGCACGGCCGGCCAGTTGGCGGCCCAGCAACCGCAGGATCCCGCAGTCCGCGCCGACTCAGCTTCCGTCCCCGTGGCGGGCTTGCCGCCGGAGCTGCTCTCTCCACCGGGTTCCATCTGGCGTCTGGGAATGCTTGGCGTCGGCGGAGCCGCTGTCGCCACGATGGCTGCGTTCCCGCTCGATGTCCACGTCGCCTGGGCATTCCGTAGCGAGGGGCCGCAGAACTCCCGGTTGCTCCACAACGGCGCGGCCACATTCAACAGCGTCGGCCAGCCCGGAGTCCTCCTGGCATCAGTGGCCATGTACGGGGTGGGTCGGGTGGCCGGACAGCCGCGCCTGACGTCGATCGGAGCGCACGCCACCCAGGCGATCATCCTGAGCGGCACGACGACGATGCTGCTGAAGATCGTCGCCGGACGTCAACGGCCCTACGTCGAGGTGGGCGCGAACACCGAATTCGATCTTGGCGGGGGAAGGGGAGTCGGGCGGACCTCCTTCCCGTCGGGTCATACCACGGCGGCCTTCGCCTTCGCCTCGGTGGTGGCGACGGACCTCCAGTACTGGCGCCCGGACGTCGCGCGAATAGCCTCCCCGCTTCTCTATGGTGGGGCAGCAGCCGTCGGGGCCGCCCGCATCTACGACGATCGCCACTGGCTCAGCGATGTCGTCCTCGGGGCAGCCATCGGCACGATTGTCGGCCGCATGGTCAGCATGAACGCCCAGGCCAACCCAGACAACTGGATGGACCGGCATCTGAAGGCGGTCACTATCGCGCCCAGCGATCAGGGCCTGGCGGTGGGCGTCAGTCACGCCTTTCGCTGAACTGCCGGCCTGGCTGACGGCAGCCGCGACGTGGGACCGAACTCCGATTCCTGTTCCGCCCCTGTTCGCCCGATCCTGCCGGGGAGATGAGACTGTCTGTTAGGATTGTGGCATGACACCAACATCCCTTCCAGTCAGGCATCGGGCACACCGATGAGGCGCGTCGTGGTGATCGGCGCCGGTGCTGCAGGTACCATGGCGGCGATATTCGCCGCCCGCGCAGGCGCCGAGACCGTGCTGGTCGAACGCACGCGCGACGGCGGCAGGAAGATCCTCATCAGTGGGGGTGGACGCTGCAACGTACTCCCGGCACTGCTCGACGAGACCCGTTTCGTCACGGATTCCTCGCCGAATACGCTCCGGAAGATCGTTCGTAGCTGGCCGCTGGCCGAGCAGCGAGAATTCTTCGAGCAGGAGTTGGCTATCCCGCTTTCCGAGGAGCAGGAGTCGGCAAAGCTGTTCCCGCGGTCCAACCGGGCCCGCGACGTGCGCGACGGATTGCTCGAGCATGCACGGTCGCTCGGTGCCCGCCTGTTGATGGACACACGGGTCGTCGATGTGGCGCCCGATGGTGCAGGTTGGCGGGTGTCGTGCGAGGATGCTCCGCCGCTGGACTGCGACGCCGTGATCATGGCGACTGGCGGCCTCTCGGTGCCCAACACCGGCAGCGACGGCACCGGTCTCCGCCTGCTCGAGCGACTGGGGCACGTGATGCACCCCACCTACGCCGCCCTCACGCCCCTCATCGCCGAGCCGGCTCCGTACGCATCACTGGCCGGCGTATCCTTGCCCGTCAACCTGACCGCCCGGGGAGGTGGTCGGAATGCGGTAGCCAGCGGAGGGTTCCTCTTCACGCATCGTGGCTACAGTGGTCCGTCGGTACTGGACGTGTCACACGTACTGGTGAGGTCGCGCGCGGAGGGAACGACGCCGCCGGCCGAACTCTCGGTGCGCTGGACCGAGCATGACGCCTCGGCATGGGAAGCCCTGCTGCATCCCAGGGGTGGTCGCACAGTCTGGGCGGTGGTCCGCGCCGAGTTGCCGGACCGACTTGCTGCGGCGCTCCTGGAGGATGCGCGAGTGGAGCAGGTCAGGCTGCTGGGTGACCTTACCCGTGAAGAGCGAAGACGGTTGCTGGCCGTGCTGGTGAGCGGTCACCTGCCATGGACGGGTGACGAAGGCTACCGCAAGGCCGAGGTGACTGGGGGTGGCGTGTCGCTGGCCGAGATCGACCCGCGCACGATGGAGAGCCGACGCCAGCCCGGCCTCTTTCTCTGCGGTGAACTCCTGGATGCCTTCGGTCCCATTGGAGGCTACAACTTCTTCTGGGGCTGGGCTACCGGTCGGGCCGCCGGCAAGGGTGCGGGACGCAGGGACTAGCGTCAATCCCTGCCGTTTGTGCGGGGTCGTGAGGTCACTCTCGGGTTGGTAGTCGGTAGCCGGAGCAGCGGATGACGTGTCACGATAGTGAGGCAGGGCCATCCCGGCGACGTCGCACTACTGGACGCATGGAAGCACTGCACGCACATTCGGCCATCCCTCAACGTGGACCGGCCATGTCGCACCGCAGAGCCTTCCCCGCCAGCATCGTCGGCGCCGGACTGGCGCTCCCCACCCTTCGCGCGCGCGCGTTCAGCGAACTCCAACGAGCCAGCGAGATGGCTGGCTGGCAGCCACCGCTCGAACTGGCCGACGACGGGAGCTACCGGGGCCAGATCCAGCGCGCTCTCGATCTGGACCAGACGATGATCAATCTCACCAACGGCGGTTGCCGACAGGGTCTCACCGGAGTACGTAATGGCCTCTCGTAGCCGGATCTCACCAGCCACAATCGCGCTCTCCGTCGCTGTCGCGGCTGCCGCCGTCTTCACCGCGGGCTTCGCCATCGTCGGCGCGCCGGTGGCAGCGGCAGCCACCGCGCTGCCGACGGCCGACACACTCCGCATCGGCGGCCTCCAGCAGCCGGTGGAAGTTCTGCGTGACGCCTGGGGAATCGCGCACATCTATGCGCGGAACGAGCACGACCTCTTCTTCGCCCAGGGCTACACGGCTGCCCGCGACCGCGCCTTCCAGTTCGAGATGTGGCGACGTCAGGCCACCGGCACGGTGGCCGAACTGCTGGGCCCACGCGAGGTGGAGCGTGACATCGGGGCACGTCTGTTCCGCTATCGTGGCAGCCTGGACGACGACCTGGCGCGGTACCATCCACGGGGGGCGGAGATCGTGGGCGCGTTCGTGGATGGGATCAACGCCTACGTGGACGAGGCGGCTCGTGACAGCACGCTGGTCCCGGAGGAGTTGCGGCTGTTGGGAATCCGGCCGGGCCGCTGGACGCCGGACGTCGTCATCTCACGACACCAGGGCCTGCTCGGCAACATCGGGGCGGAACTCGCCAACGGGCGCGTGGTGGCCAGCTACGGAGCCGACCTGCTGAAGAAGTGGGAGTGGTTCCATCCGGGACCCGGCGAGCCGGTGGTCGATCTGGATCCGGCCATCGACGCGTCGGGATTGCATGATCCCATCCTGGCGCTGTACGAGGCATTCCGGGCGCCGCTTCGCTTCCGTCCCGAGGACATCGCAGTCGGTTACCGCAACGACAGCTTGTCGGCGCGTCGGCTGGCTGCCGCGGCGGAAGAGGCCACAGCGTCGCTGCAGCGCAACGAGTCCCGCGACATCGGCAGCAACAACTGGGTGGTGAGTGGTAGCCGTACACTCAGCGGACGGGCACTCATGGCCAACGATCCGCACCGCGCCCAGTCGGCGCCGTCGCTCCGCTACTTCGTCCACCTCGTGGCACCCGGCTGGAACGTGATCGGTGGCGGCGAGCCCGTCATACCCGGCGTCTCCATCGGCCACAATGAGTACGGGGCGTGGGGGCTGACGATCTTCAGCACCGACGGTGAGGACCTCTACGTCTACCAGACGAACCCGGCCGATCCTACCCAGTATCGCTATCGCGGTGACTGGGAGCGGATGCGCGCCGTCGTGGAGACCATCACCGTTAAGGGAGCCGCCCCGCGCGTGGCCACGATGCACTACACGCGTCACGGTCCGGTGGTCTACTCGGACAGCGTCCGCCATGTTGCCTACGCGGTACGGCCGGCATGGCTGGAGCCCGGCGGAGCGCCCTACCTGGCGTCGCTGCGCATGGACCAGGCGCGCAACTGGGAAGAGTTCCGGCTCGCCTGCAGCTTCAGCCACATTCCAGGCGAGAACATGGTCTGGGCCGATGTGGATGGCAACATTGGCTGGCAGTCAGTTGGGATTGCACCTGTCCGTCGTAACTGGAGCGGACTCGTACCCGTCCCCGGCGACGGGCGCTATGAGTGGGACGGTTACCTCCCGATCATGGAGAAGCCGCACGCCTACAACCCGGCCAGCGGCTTCATCGCCACCGCCAACAGCAACCTCACGCCCGAGTCGTATCTCCATCGCGATGCCATAGGCTGGTCGTGGGCCGATCCGTTCCGCTTCGCTCGTATCTCCGAGGTGCTGGGCTCGGGTAGGCTGTTCACCATGGCCGACATGACCGCACTCCAGACTGACTACACATCCATTCCGGCCCGTTCCCTGGTCCCTCTGCTGGCCGGTTTGAAATCGCCCGATGCCGCCACCGAGCGCGCCCGCCGGATGCTCATTGATTGGGACCGGGTGCTCGGAAGCCAGTCTGTGCCAGCCGGGATCTATGAGGCATGGTATCGCCAGCTTGCTGCCGGCAGCGCAGCCATCATGGCACCGGCTGATGCGCGCGCCATGCTCGGCGCGCCGTCCGCCACGCGCATCATCCAGTGGCTCACCGCACCCGGCGGCGAGTTCGGTGCGGCACCGGTGGCTGGTCGTGATTCGCTCCTCCTCGCCAGCCTGAGGGCCGCCGTGGCTGATCTTGCTGAACGTTTCGGCGCCGACATGAGCGGTTGGCAATGGGGCAACTATCATCAGGCCACGATACGTCATCCCATGAGCCCTGCACTGAACGCCGAGCAACGTAAACGTTTCGAGGTGGGACCGTGGCCGCGAGGTGGCGACAGCTACACTCCCGGTGCCACCGGCAACGGTCCGAACCAGACCTCCGGCGCATCTTTCAGGCTAATCGTCGAGGCTGGAGACTGGGACGGCGCGCTTGGCACGAACACGCCGGGTCAGTCCGGTGATGTCTCCAGCCCGCACTATCGCGACCTGTTCGAACTCTGGAAGGTGGATCGATATTTCCCGATCAAGTACAGCCGGCCAGCGGTGGAGGGCGTCACGCGCAGCCGGACCATGATGACACCATGACCCACCGTATGGCGATCGCGCGCACGGCTCGTCGACCTGCGCGTCGCACTCCCACTCATTCCTCGTCCATTCCAATGTCTCATGCCACGCAGTCGCAGAACTGGCTGGCGCGCGCTACGCTCGTTGTCGCCGCGACCATGGCGGTCGGCTGCTCCAGCAGCGCGGTCGGTACCGGGGCTGCGTCCCGCCCGGCACCGGAACGAACTCGCTCCTCGACACTGACTGCCGCCCTGCCGTGCTGCCTGGAGGCTGGTAGGGAGGTGGCCGAGCGCTATCGCGCGACGGGGATCACCAGGCGACGATTCACACACGACGAGCTCTGGGCGACGCTCGACCCCATCGTCGCCGCTCCCTCCCTGCGCGTGGCTGAAATCGGGCGATCCATTCAGGGGCGTTCCATCAAGGCCGCCACGTTCGGCAGTGGACCGACCCGGGTGTTGCTCTGGTCACAGATGCACGGCGACGAATCCACCGCGACGATGTCGTTGGCCGACCTGCTGGGCTGGTTCGCCGATCCCGCCGGAGCACAGCGCGAGATGCGCGACCAGATTTCGCGGCAACTGACGGTGGTGATGGTGCCGATGCTGAATCCTGATGGCGCCGAGCTGTTCCAGCGGCAGAACGCCGTGGGCGTGGACGTGAACAGGGATGCTGCGTCGCTTGCCACGCCCGAAGGGCGGGCATTGAAGGCACTCCGTGACTCGCTGCGTCCCCAGTTCGGCTTCAACCTTCATGACCAGAACGCCCGTACGCTGGCTGGCAATGGCGGGAAGCAGGCGGCGATCGCCCTTCTCGCTCCGGCCCTGAATGCGCAGCGAACCTTCGAGGGGGCGCGCATCAACGCCAGGCTCGTGGCCGCAGGAATGGCTGCTGTGCTCGACCGGGAGATCCCGGGCCGGGTGGCGCGCTACGACGACAGCTTCAACCCCCGCGCATTCGGCGACCTCATGCAGACGTGGGGGACCAGTACGGTACTCGTGGAGAGCGGCGCGATGCCCGGTGACCCGGAGAAGCAGCGCCTGCGCGCCCTGAACGTCGTCGCCTTGGTATCGGCGCTGGATGCCATAGCTACTGGCCGCTATGCGAGTACGTCGCCCGCAGCTTATGACGCGCTACCCATGAACGCGCGGCAGGCAATGGATGTGATCATAGTCGGGGCCAGCGTGGTGATGCCTGGTCACGCCGATCCATTCCGTGTCGACCTTTCCCTGAACTACGACGAGCCGGTGGCGAGGCTGCACCCTCGCGTGAGAGAGGTGGGCGACCTGCGTGGTGTGGTCGCGCTGGACACGATTTCTGCCGCGGGGCTCTTTCTGCACCCGCAGCCGTCGATGCTCACCGAGCAGGGCGGCTACTACTGGCTACGCATCGACGCACCGGCCGCCTTCACTCTGCGTCGCGGAGCGGACGCGCGCAGCGAGGTGGTGCGCAGTTTCCCTGCAGAGTCACGAGGCCGGCGCGAGCGTTGAGTCCTGGAGAACGACGGTGATGGTGGAGCGATGAAGCCAGGGTTGTCAGTGCCTTCCGTAGCCGTGGTCGCCGTACTCGCTGGCGCTCTCGTGGTCGGTCTCACTGCCTGTGCCCCGGCGTCATCGGTGGGAGTCGAGACAGGCGTCGCTGGCACTGGAAGTAGCCACCTGTTGCCGGCGAGGGCGCCGTCGGATCGCGCCGTGATGCGGGCGCTGGCGGTTGCCGACTCGCTCATCGCAGCCGCGGTGGAGGTGGAGATCCCCGGAGCGGTGCTTGTCGTGACGCACGACGGCGCGATGATCCACGAGCGGGCGTTCGGCTACGCAGCGCTCAACGATTTTCGCGGACAGCGACTGGCTGCGCCGCTGCCCATGCGCCCATCGACGCAGTTCGACCTGGCGTCGGTGACGAAGGTGGCGGCGACCACGCTGGCCGTCATGCTCCTCAGTGATCGTGGCATGCTCGACGTGAACGAGCCGGTCAATCGATACCTGCCGGACTTTCGTGGGCCGCATCTGGACAGCATCACCGTGCGTCACCTGCTCAGCCACTCAGCCGGACTGGTGCAGTGGCGGCCGCTCTACTACCAGGCTTCCAGTGCCGCGGAAGCGTACGCCGCGATCCGCGGAATGCCGTTGCAATGGGGGGTGGGCGAGGGCCGGCATTACAGCGACCTGGGCTTCATGCTGCTCGGTCACATCGTGGAGCGGGTGAGCGGCACGACGCTGGACGGCTTCCTGCAGCGGGAGCTGTACGGGCCACTGGAGCTGCGCAGGACGCTCTTCCGCCCACGCGCACACGGCTTCACGGACTTCGCCGCCACCGAACAGGGGAATGTGTACGAGCGTCACATGGTGTACGACTCCACATTCGGATACCGCTACACCGGCGATCCGACGGCGTGGAACGGTTGGCGCCAGTACGTGCTCGACGGCGAGGTGGATGACGGTAACGCATGGTACGCGCATGGTGGCGTTGCCGGGCACGCGGGCCTCTTCTCCACCGCCGGCGAACTGGCCGTCCTGGTCGAGATGCTGAATGCCGGTGGCAGCGTGGGCGGTCGTCGTTACCTGCGTCCGGAGACGATCTCCCTGTTCCTCACGCGCGATCGATACGACAACTACCTGGGTTTCATGCGCCCGGCCGGTCTGCCGGAGGGAAGCTTCTCACACAATGGTTTCACGGGCACGTACGTTCTGGGCGTGCCTCATTACGGGATCGGCATCGTGCTGCTCACCAACAGGCAGAACATGGGCACGGATGCGCGTGGCTATTTCCCGAATATCGGGCCGCTGCAGAACAGCGTGGTCCGCGCGATTCTGGCCGGATTCGAGGATGGCAACGACACGCCATGATATCCGGCGTGCGTCACGTGCACTCCGCACGGACTGTCGGCGGTCCCCACCGGATCAAGCGGTCGTCCCCGTTGAGTGTCAAGCCGCGGCCGCTGCGGGGTCTGACGTGGCCCGGGCAAGCCCCAGGCTCAGCTCTTCACCAGTCGCCTCACGACCTCCACCAGCACGCCGGGCAGCGTGGACGCATGTCGTAGCACGGCGTACGCCCCGGGACCGAAGATACGCGAGATGTACAATGGGGCCTGACGGTCTACAGTAAGGCAGAAGGGGTGCAACCCCTGCAGGCGCGCCTCGACCACTGCCTGCCTCGTGTCCTCGATCCCGTACCGCCCTTCGTACAGGTCCACGTCGTTCGGCTTGCCATCGGACAGGATGAGGAGCAGTCGGTGTCGCGCGCTCTCGCGCAGGAGGCTCGCGGTGGCATGGCGAATGGCCGCACCGGTGCGCGTGTACCGATCGGGCTCCAGTGCGGCAACCCGACGTCGTATCATGATCCCGTTGTGCTCGCCAAACGCCTTCACCGGATAGACAGCGACCGCCTCGGGTCCCTCTCCCGAGAAGGCCATCACTGAATATCGATCGCCGAGGGCGTCGAGCGCCTCGCAGACCACCAGCAGCGCCTCCTTCTCGACATCCACTATTCGCCGCTCGTCGCCGACCCAACTGTCGGTGGAGCCGCTGATGTCCACCAGTAGTGATATGGCAATGTCGCGACGCATCGGCCGTACGGACTCGTAGAGACGGTCGTCGGGCGCGCACCCCGCGCGAATGTCGGCGTAGTCACTCACGTACGCCTCGAGGTCCAGGTCCGGACCATCGGGTTGTCGTCCCTGACGCACGCGGTGTGGTCGCAGTCGTTCGAACCGACGCCGCACCTGCTGTACCTCCTGGCTGTGACGCCGGAGTATGGAGTCGGCCCACGCAGCCTCGCCGAGTGCGGGCGAGAGTTCGCGAACGATGGCGCGGGCTTCATGGTAAGCCCCGATCCGATAGTCCCATTCCGGGTAGGCCACGCCGGTGGTGCGAGCCTTTGGCTCCTGGATCATGGCGCGTCGGTCTGGCGGGTCGTCGCTGACCAACACCTCGGCGGGGGAACCCGGGGATGCCACCAGGCGCGCCTCGGGCAGTTCGGAGAGCGAGTCGGCGAGGTCACCGGGGTCGGCATCCTCGTCGCGGTCGGTGGGTCGCTGAAGGCCCATTGGGTCCTCGGCGTGCTCCTGAGGGTCGTCCATCTGGAGCATCCACATGCCCATGTGGCCGTCGTCCTCGTCATCCGGCGCCATCCGCGTCTTCGGGCGTCGCACAAGGTTGCGGACCCGCTCCGGTGCCACGCGACCCGTCTCGTCGTTCGGGTCTCGTCGGCCAGGCTCGAGGGCAGAAGGCGTGGCCTCCACCCGACCCCACACCGGTACGGCGAGCACACCCCGGTAGCGTCCGGGAATGTGGGCCATCGATCGGGCAGTCTGCAGCGCCCAGTCCAGCGATACGCGGGGGGTGGCGCAGAGCGGAACGTCGGTGGACACGGCTCCCGGTGCGGTGGCAAGGGCAGCCCGGAGCCGTCGCTCCACTTCCACTTCCCGCGCGGTGAGCAACTTGGGCGACGGCCGCTCCGCAAGTGCCGCGGCGCGGGCTGCCACGAGGTCACGCACCATGCCCGGCAGGTTCGTGCTCAACTCATGGTCGATCGCTACCGCCTCGGCCAGCAGGTAAAGGTCGCGCACCAGTGGATCCAGGTCGGGTTGCAGCAAACGAGGCGTGCCGCGTCCGGTGCGGGCCGCCTGCTGTACAGCCAGCAGGCGGAAACTGGCGAAGGCCGCCTCGTCGCTGCTCTCGGCCGGTAGCGCGCGTGGCAGGCGGAGGCGCGTGCCGTCGGTGCCTGCAAGTTCGCGCACGTCCACCAGATGGCGCGGGATCCGGAGCGCCAACCGGCCCACGAACGACGGACGCGCCGGCGCATCTGCCACGACTATGGGCGGTGCATTGCCGTGCAGTGCGCCCACCAGCAGCTCGAGGCGTCGGCGCACGTCCACCAGTTCCAACTGTCGCGGCCCAGCCCGGTTCCGGCGCCAGAGCCGGCTGACGAACGTGGTAGCTGCGTGTGCACCTTCAAGGAGTACTTCTTCCGGCTCCGACACTTCTCTCTCCCGTCAGCCCAGCACCGCGTTCACCAGGTCGTGCATCGCGGCAAGCAGTTCCGGGTCGTCGGTCAGTGGCGCCATCATGCCCGAACGACAGGCGTCGACGGGCGGAATCCCGCTGGAGATGAGACGTGCCGTAGCCACCAGGAGCCGGCTGCTCGGCACCTCGGCCAGGCCGCGGTCGCGCAGGTTGCGCACGCGAAGCGAGAGCGAGACGAGGGCGCGCGCCGTTGGCTCGTCCACGCCACCCTCATGGGCGACGATGCGCGTCTCCAGTTCGGGTGGCGGGAAGGTGAAATCGAGTGCGACGAAGCGCTGGCGCGTGCTCGGCTTGAGATCCTTGAGGACGTGCTGGTAACCCGGGTTGTACGAGACCACCAACTGGAACCCCGGTGCCGCCTCCACCAGTTCGCCTGCCTTGTCCAGCGGAAGGATGCGCCGGTCGTCAGTGAGGGGATGGATCACCACCACGGTGTCCTGCCGCGCTTCCACGATCTCATCCAGGTAACAGATGGCTCCGTGCCTGGCCGCCATGGTGAGCGGACCGTCCTGCCAGACGGTCTCGCCACCTCTTACGAGATAGCGACCGGTGAGATCGCTGGCAGAAAGGTCGTCGTGACAGGCGACCGTCACCAGCGGACGCCCCAGCCGCCATGCCATGTGCTCCACGAAGCGTGTCTTGCCACAGCCCGTGGGGCCCTTGAGCATCACCGCCAACCCACGTTCATGGCAGGTCCCGAAGATGGAGACCTCGTCGCCGACCGGAACGTAGTACGGCTCCGCCGCCAGGCGGCGGAGATTCTGGTGGTCTGACGACGTGGTAATGGGCTGCGGCACGGGTTGGTGCTGAGTACTGACTGCAATCATATCTTCAGGCCACGCTCGAGACAGGCACGCTGGCGTCGCCCGACGTGTTGTCGAGGAATGCCGTTCTTATCGGTACCGCGCGGAAGAAGTCCCAGATGAACAATGCCACTCCGGCGGTGAAGATGATCGCCGCACCGATGAGCATCAGGAAGTGCACCTGAAGCTTGAGCTGGGTATCCAGATAGCCCACTCCCATGATGCGCTCCATGTATACCTGGGCGATGCCAGCGGTGGCGAAGGCGAGCGTCATGCCGAACATGCCGCTGAGCTGCAACCAGAACGCCCAGTATCCCATGGGGCTCTCCCGGGAACTGTCCTCGCGACCGGCGAAGTGCGGCATCGCGTACGTGATCACGGCGAGCACGATCATCACGTATGCACCGAAGAAAGCAGAGTGTCCGTGCATGGGCGTGATAAGGGTACCGTGCGTCCACTTGTTCACGGCTGGCCAGGTGTGAGCCAGGCCCAGCAGTCCAGCGCCGAAGGCGGTGTATACGGCGCTTCCCACGGTCCAGTGGATGGCCAGCTTGTTGGGATGGGCGAAGCCGGAGCGGCGCATGGCGAAATACGCGTACATCGCCATGCCGAAGAGCGCCAGCGGCTCCAGTGCACTGAAGAAACCACCGATCGGGAGCCAGTACTGCGGCACTCCAACCCAGTAGTAGTGATGCGCGGTACCTATGATGCCGGCGATGAATACCAGGCCTACGATGACGTAGAGCCATTTCTCCATCATCTCGCGGTCAGCTCCGGAGAGCCGGATCAGGAGGTAGGCGAGCAATCCGGCCTGTACCATCTCCCACACACCTTCCACCCAGAGGTGCACCGTCCACCAGCGATAGAAGATGCTGACGGTGTAGTTATGGAATTGCAGCAACGCCGGGAGATACAGAAGAGCCGCCAGGGCGAGGCCCGATACCAGGACGCCCTCGGTGGTGGTCCAGCGTCCCGACTTCCGGATCGTCATGAAGATGTTGTAGAGGAACATCAGCATGCAGACGACGATCGTGAGCTTCACCGGCACCGGCTGTTCGAGCAGCTTGTTGCCCTCCGTCCAGCCGAACAGGTATCCGACTACGGCCACCACGCCGTTCACCGTCCAGATGCCCAGTTGCCAGTAGGCCAGCTTGACGCTGTAGATCTCGGTGCGTGACTCCTCCGGCACCACGTAATAGGTGGCGCCCATGAAGCCGGTGAGCACCCAGACGATGAGCAGGTTGGTGTGGATCTCCTTGGTGACGTCGAACGCCATCAGGTTGATCAGCGGGTCGGGTCCCAGGTACTTGGCGGCGCTGAGCAGCCCGAAGACCATCTGCAGGCCGTAAAGCAGGAGCGCGACGACGAAGTAGGGATAGGCAACCCATTGGGAACGGTAGCGCATGGAGGCTCTCCCTACCTGAGCGTCATGAGATAGGCGACGAGATTCTCTACCTGGACCGGCTCGAGTATCTCGCGATAGTTGTCGGGCATGAAGGAGCGACCAGCCGCCGAGTACATGGCGCCCGGTACGAGGTAGACGCTGGGCTCGACGATGGATTCACGGATGAACTCTTCCGGTGTCGTCGCGTTACCCTGATACTCCGGACTGGCAATGATCCTCGCTGCCTCGGAGGCCAGCCCGGCGAGCGACGGCCCCGCCAGGTTCACGCCCGCTACCAGGGAGTGACATGACGCGCAACCCGGAGGCGTGCTGCGGAACAGCTCCTGACCCAGCGCAACCGGGGAATCGGATGCGGCCACTCCCGCCGCTGACCCTTCTGCCTCGCCGGTTCCCGGGAACGTCCCCCCGCTCACGAGGATCGGGCGTGGTGGCCAGCCCTGGTTGTCTATCTTGGCCACCCAGCCCAGGAAGGCGATCACCTGCGCGATCTCCTCCTCGCTGAGCTTCGGGTTGGGCATCAGCCGCCGGTGTTGCTTCTCGGAATAGAACTGCGACGGATCCTTGAGGAATGCCGTGAGGTACGGCTCGCCGCGCTGATCGGTGATCTTCGTCAGGTCGGGCGCATAGTACGCCCCCTCTCCCAGCAACGTGTGGCAGTTGATGCAATTCCCCTTGTGCCAGACGTCCTTTCCGGCGCTCACTGCGGGAGTGATCTGATCGGCGTTGGTCAACGTGGCGAACTGGCGATGACTGTCTATCGTCATCCCCAGGAAGATGGCGGCGAACAGCAGGGTGCCGCCCACGAAGAACATCCGCGTATGTCGTTTGGTCATCGGCAGCCTCACGAGCGGAGATTGGATGGAACACAGAACTGGGAGCGAGCGGGTCCGGCAGCAGCAACACCTGCTTCAGACGCCGATAGTGCCCCAGTTGAGGATGGCGATCGCTGCCGCGTACAACGACGCGGCCGCCATCAGGGCTACTATGAGCCAGCTCACCATGCGCCCGATGCTGAAGACGGACGCAGTCACACTCTCGGCCATTCCGGGCCTCCTGGGCAGTGAAGCGGTTGTTCGAGTAACCGATCAGTCAGGTCTTGTGCCGACGATGACCTACGGGGACGACTGGCGATTCAGGCCGGTGATTCAGAGTTGTCGGAGTCGACGACGGCTATCATGTGCCGTGCAACCATCATGCGCAAGCTGTTGCGGCATCCGCAACCATGCGCCGTCGCTAATCGTGACGGACGTACTTCTCCAGGAACAATCGTCCGGCCGCAGTGGTGCCTATCAGGATGAGTTCGGCGCCGGCCTGTATCCGCGTCGCCGGCGGTGGGCTGGGCAACATCTCCCCGTTCACCTGGATTGCCAACACCAGGCAACCAGTGTCCTCCCGGATTCGACTGTCCGCGATGGTGCGATCCACCAGTGAGGCGGGCGCGGCGTAACGGAAAACGTCGAGTCCTTCCGCGACCATGAAGACATCGTTCTGCTCCAGTACGTTGAAGATCGCATCCGCTCCCATGGACGGGTACGACATCACGAGATCGGCTCCCGCCCTGTGCAACATCGCGATGTTCCGTTCCAGGTTGGATCGGGATATGATCTGCATGTCGGGACGCAGCCGTCGGCAGTAGATCGTCAGGTAGACGTTCGTCGCATCGTGGTTGGTTGTCACGATCGTCGTCGGGGCAGCCCTTATCCCAGCGCGTTCCAGGACCGCGAGGTCGGCCGCCGAGCCCTCGACATAGGTCTCGCGGTCCCGGATCATCACGCTGTTCTTCTCGACTATCCGGTAGGGTACACCGCGCTCAGCAAGCCCCTTGGCGGCCGCCCTGCCCACTCGCCCCCCGCCCAGGATGAGCACCGGATCGTCGGGAGCGTTGTAGATGACCACCAGGTCGTCGAACGCCT
>CALCHX010000229.1 GCA_937906875.1 uncultured Gemmatimonadota bacterium
TCCGGCGAGATCCGCGCCTGGCGGGTGCGGCCGCTGGAGCGCACCGACCTGCCGCCCACGGATCTACTAGCCGACAGCCCCTCGGGCGCCCGCGCCCAATACCCCGGCTACGTCGCGGCGTGGATGATCGACACCGGCCGCGACCTCGACCTGGACAGCGACCTGTTCCCGGCGCTGGGGGTCGAGCCGAGCGGCACGCCACTGCACCACGGGCAGCCCGTCATCCCCGGGGTACGCGGGCAGCAGACCCTGGACTGGGCCGTCGAGCACGTCAACCACTGGGGAACCGAGGCAGTGATCGTCACCGACCTGATCCCCAGCCGCGTCACGTTGAACATCCCGGCCACCGGCACCGCCACCGTCGCCATCATCGGCGCCTCGGCGACCGCGCACGCAGGTGCGCACGTCGAAGCGCACCGCCGCTCCCACATCACCGCACTCTCCGACTCCGACGTGCGGATCTACCCCGGCGCCGCCGTCGACCGCAGGCAAGGCGCCCACGTCACGCTCGCGCCCGAAGCCCGCATGCCCGAACGCGGCGGGGCGTTCCGGGATAACGCTATGCAGCAACGGGCACGCGGGCGGTAACGCGACAGCTTGGGAAAGTGCCCAGCAGCCCAGACTGACGGTCAGCCCTGCGATACAACCGCCTAAAGCCGCAGGAACCGTCAAAGGCCGTTTGCGACGATAGCCACCAGCAGGCCGGCGACGAATGCGGGGCCGAGAGCGGCTTGCTGGCGGCCTCGTGATTTTGCGTGGAGGAGCACGAATGTGATGGCGACCTGGGTTGCGAGGATGGCGACGGCGATCGCGGTCCAGGAGAGCCACCCGGCGAGGATGCCGCAGGCGGCTGCGATCTTGACGTCACCGAGGCCGTAGCCATCGCGGGCGATGAGCGCGCCGAGCAAGATCCAGCCACCGAAGATCGCGCCGCCGGCAAGCGCACGCAGCGGGCCTCCTTCACCAGTTGCGAGCGAGATCCCGGTCAGGGCAACGAGTCCCAGTGCTCCTGTTCCAATCGAGAGGATATTCGGCAGCCGCTGTTCGATCACGTCAATCATGGCCGCCGTGATGAGGGCCACGAGGCCGATTCCGTAGACGACGATCGCCGCGGCGGGGCGCACCGTCGAGACGGCCCACGCCCCAACCCCGACGGCCGCAGCCACGGCGCACCAGCCAGCTGGATTCGCCTCCCGCCACGCGCGTATGGCGGAGTCTGCAAGCGTGGGGCGAGCCGGCTTCAGATCGGACCTGATCCGGGCTTCAACTTTCATCGCCGGTCGCTATCGGGGAAAGGCCGTCGGCGAGGCTTGGGCAGCGCATCGCCCACAAGTTTCTGCATGTGTTTAGGTAGATCCTCGGGCAGATCGACGTCGCTGACGGCGAGCACTGCTTTCGCCCAGCTGGCGGCGCTGGCGCTGTCCCCGCCGTATTGCGCGATGTGGATCAGGTCG
The DNA here is from genome assembly GCA_937906875.1 of uncultured Gemmatimonadota bacterium. Classification (GTDB taxonomy): domain Bacteria; phylum Gemmatimonadota; class Gemmatimonadetes; order Gemmatimonadales; family Gemmatimonadaceae; genus CALCHX01. Next base: position 1,455 of record CALCHX010000229.1, read on the forward strand.
CACAGCGGGATCGGGCTGTAAGGCTCGATCCGGCGACCGGTCATCGCCGACTGTTCCGCGATGACGACGTCACCGATTGCGAGCGCGAGATCCGTTGCGGCATGGGCGGCGTCGATCACCGCCATGGGAAGTGTCCTATCCTCCAAGCGCCCGGCGGCAGCCATCCAGGAGTAAGCCTGACCGCCGGCCTCCGGCAGGACGGGGCCGCGCACCAACTCGAGCGCGCGCTGCAGATCCTCAAGCGCATCGCGGGCGTCGCCGACCTTCGAGCGGCGCTCGCTGCGGCGCACCAGGCGAGCGAAAAGCTCACTGTCGAGCAGCCGGTCGGTGAGGTAGTAGCCGCTGTCGCCGTGCGGGATGAACGGCTCGGCGCTCTCCGGGTCCTGGCCCAGCCAGGCGCGCAGCCGGGAGACCACAACCCGCCGGCCACCGGCGGACGGCTGCGCGCCATCGGGCCACAGGTCGGTGATGAACTTGTCGGCGGTGACACCCTGCGCGTACAGCGCCAGATACACCGCAATCTCGACCTGCCGCGGCTGCGGCTTACTCGGCGCAGGCCCGCGCCCGGTCACCCGCGCCGGCCCGAGGATCGCGATCTTCGGCCGCCGCATAGTGTCCGCCTGCCACTCGGCAAGATCATCGTCAAGCCGCCTGTCGGGGTCACGAGACACGTCGCCATCTGCCAGGCCGCCCGGTTGCTTCGGCCGATCCCGCGCCTCGATCGTGACTGTGCCGTTGGTTGCGTACGGCATGCCGTCGGCGAGAACAGCTGCGGCGCCGTCTATCTCAACATCAGGTGTGACGTCATTCACCTCCGCACTCCCGTCGGCGAAATCCACGGTCACATCGGTCGTGAGGATGCCGAGCCGCTGGAAGTCGATGGCATCCTCGTGCGTCGCATCCTCGTCGGTAGCGGTTTCGTCGGTGTCGAGCTCGGCTGCGAAGAGGCCGATCAGCGCGGCGAATTCGTCATCGGTGGTTCCGGCGATCGTGATCGGCTCGCGGCCGAAGATCGTTGGGATCATCGCGGTGCCGTCGGCGGTGATCTCGACGCTGGTGGCGATGCCGGGGTTGGGGCCGCTGGTGATCAGTGCGGCGGCGGCCGGCGGCCCGGCTTGAAGTGATTTGATGAGGTCGGCGGACGCTTCGACGGCGGCGATATCGCGCTCGTCGGCGATCAACACGTGTGGTTCCCACGCGTCGGCGTATGCAGTTTCCGTTCGAGTCTTGGAGATTCGTTCGTCGCGGAGCAGTTCGCGGATCGATTTCGTGTGCACGGCAAGGGCTTTCACCTCGAATGCCAAGTCTTTGACGGTCTGGATTCGATCCGTATCGAGCGCACGCATCCCATCGGCCCTGTCAGCAACGTTGAGGTGGATACCGTCGGTCCACGGCGATTGGGACAGCTCGAGAATGAGGTGGTTGATCAGCTGGCCGGCGCGCTGCTGGTCGCCGCCGATATGCAGTGCGCCGATCTGTTCGAGGTTGATCATGGCGATGCGCCCGTCGGAGGTGGTGCCAACAGTGGCTATGGCCGGGAGTGCGGCGAGCTTTTCGTAGTCGATAGCAACGTCCGGCGTCGCTTCCGGCAGTTGCATGGTCCAGGCGGTGTTGCTGCCGGTAAACGGCTCAGGCGGCGGGGTCGGCTTGGCTGGAAGCAGTTCTATCGAGTCGGTGTCGATCAGCACGCCGACGATGCCGACGTCGCCGTGCTTCGCGAGGATCGGCGTGATCGTGCGCAGTGCTCGGTTGATCCGCTCCGGCGTGCTCCGGCTGGCGCGGCGGCGCAGGGCTCCTTCGGCCCGGGCTTCCAGCTCCGTGGGCGGTTGCGGTGTGCGCTGGCCCGGGCGACGCGATTGCTCCAGTCTTCGGCGCGTGAGTAGCAGCCCCGCCCAGGCGATCGCGGCGGTCAGCGTGGTGACGCCGGCGAGGAGCATGTTGCGTTGCGACAACAGCTCGCCGGTTTCGCTTGCGCCAGCGACTGGTGTCCGCGTTTCCTGGCTAGAGCTGGCTGACGGTCCGGCCTCGGTGGCTGCCGGAGCACTCGAATTCGGGGCGACTGACGAGGCTCTATCGCTTGGAGCGGTGGCGCCGGACGACGGTGCAGTCGCGCTTCGCGAGCTGCCGTCACCGCTGGCTGCAGCGGGATCTGGTGCGGCGGCCCCTTCAGCGGGGTCGACTTCCGAGCTGCCTGCCCCATCTGATTGGGCGTCCGGGCCGCTCACGCCGCTGGCCGTGGCTTCGCCTGGATTACTCGCGCCGGCCTGTTCGTGTGCTGGCGCCGTCGCATCGTCGGCCTGGTGTGCAGCAGCAGATGGCCCGGCTTCACTGCCGTCCGAGGTAGTGCCCGCAGACCGTTGCGGACCATCCGTCCCGCTGCGGGCCGGCGCCTCGGGTGCGGGGATGTGGATGGTTTGGCCGGGGTGGATGAGGTCGGCGTTGGCGATGTGGTTTACGGCGGCGAGTTCCGGATAGAGGTTGGCGTTGCCGAGTTCGTCGAGGGCGATCTGGGACAGCGTGTCGCCGGGTTCGACGATCACGGTCTCGGCGGTGCGGCGGCCAGCGGTAGTGGGACCGGTTGCCGGGCTGCCGCCCTGTCCCTCCGGAATGTGTGCGCCGGCGGGGAGCTGCAGTATCCAGCCGGGGAGCAGGAAGTTCGCGGACTCGAGGGTGCGTCCGTCGGGCTGGACGCGCCCTTCGTTGAGGGCTGCGATCTCGTGGTAGCGGCGGCCGCTGCCCAGGGTCTTCTCCGCGATGGACCAGAGGCTGTCGCCCTTCGTCACGGTCCACGTCGGCCCGGCCGCCGCGGCCCGCGCGGTCCGGATGGGCGTGGTCGGGCGGCCCATCATACTTGCTTGGCTGCGATGTGCGGCGGGTGACGCCGATTGGAACGGGGATGCCGCGACGGCAAGGGGTGCGGGGTGCGGGAGCAGCGGCATGCTGGCGGCGATCGCGGGGGTGGCGGAGGTGGCGATGGTGCCGGCGATGAGCATGCCGACG
>CALCHX010000230.1 GCA_937906875.1 uncultured Gemmatimonadota bacterium
TTGGTCGACCTTCTCGACGATGTCAAAGGCGCTGCCGCAGAGCTCTCCGCCGCAACCGGTGTGCGTACCATCGGGCATGTCGCGGATGTCACCGATGCCGCGGAAGTCGAAGAAGCGTACGATGCCGTCGAATCCGGGCTGGGGGCGCCTGTCGACATCCTCATAAACAGCGCGGGAGTGTCGCTGCTCGCTGCCGCAATCGATGTCGAGAAATCTGCGTGGCAGCGAGTCATGGACATCAACCTGGGGGCGACCTGGTCGTGTGCGCAGTCGCTTGCACGTCGCAGTCGCGAACGTGGTCGCCCGGCCAACATCATCAATGTAGCCTCGATGAGCTCTTTCATCGTCAATACCCCGCAGCCGCAGACGGCTTACAACGTGTCGAAGGCAGCAGTCGCTATGCTCACGCAGTGCTTGGCGATCGAATGGATGCCGTTCGGTGTGCGCGTCAACGCAATCGCACCCGGATATTTCGCCTCCGACATGACCAAGCAGTTCGCCGATTCGAACCCAACGATGGCCGCCGAGTGGTTGAGTCGTATCCCCATCGGTCGAATGGGGGAGCCTCGGGAGCTCGGTGGGCTCGTGACGTTCTTGGCCTCGGACGACTCAGCATATGTGTATGGCCAAAGCATCGTGATCGATGGTGGATACACGCTCGTCTGAATGCAGGCGAGAGAAGGGAGCCCACATGCTGCAGGGAAAGGTCGCTGTCGTCACAGGCGCCAGTTCGGGGATTGGGCGAGGACTCGCGGAGATGCTGGCCGGTGAAGGCGCACGGGTCTTCGCTGTTGGGCGCAACCTCGAGCGTCTTGCAGAACTGGTTGCGTCCGGGATGGCCGAAGAGACGTTTGCCGTCGATGTGGCACGGCCGGATGCGGCCCGTGACATTGTTCGTGCGGCGGCGGCGCGCTTCGGCCGAGTCGACGTTGTCTGCGTGAACGCCGGGGTCTACGTGCACGGCGATATCTGGACGAATGACAGTGGAGAGATCCGCGCGCTCATCGAGACGAACGTCGTCGCTGCGATGGACCTTGTGCGGGCGGCGGTCGAGCACATGCGCGAGCATGGTTCAGGCGACATCCTTGTGACCAGCTCCGTGTCGGGACACCAGGCGATCGAGTGGGAGCCGGTGTATTCCGGCTCGAAGCACGCGATGCAGGCGTTCGTGCATGGTGTACGTCGGCAGCTGGTCGGCAGCGGCGTGCGGATCTCATCGCTCGCGCCCGGGATCGTCCTCAACGAACTGTGGCAGAGGGCGGCGCCTGACCGTGCGGACCCTGACCGAGTCGAGGCGCTCGCCGAGGCTGGCGAGGGACTGCGCGTGATCGATGTCGCCGATGCCGCGCGATTCATTCTGACACGGCCAGCCACCGCGACAGTGCGGGATCTGGTCCTTCTGCCCACGAACCAAGACATCTAACGATGGTTACCGCGCCCGTCATGGCCTCCCAGGTACAAGGTCTCGAACGAGCCGCTGCGGTACTCAGATGAGCGTAGGGATAGAGTGGCCAGGGTGACAAGTGATACGCCCAGCCTCCGTCCTGCAGAGGCTGTGTCCATCGGCTTTGTCGCTCAGCGCTTCTATCGAGACGGCCGAACACGCACGGAGATCGCCGACGAACTGGGGATCTCGCGATTCAAGGTCGCGCGTATGCTCGACACCGCCATCGAGCGTGGCATCGTGACCATCGTGGTCAAGACGCCCGACTCCATCGATCTTGACCTTTCTCTGCGCCTGCGTGAGTCATACGGCTTGAGGCGCGCGATCGTTGTCCACGCACCACGACCCGACGACGAAGCAGTGCGGGAGACTCTGGCGAAGGCAGCAGCGGATCTGCTCACCGAGATCGTTGAGGACGGAGACGTGCTGGGCCTCACCGCTGGACGGACGCTGACCGCGATGACCAAGTATCTCGAGCGGATAGCACCGTGCAGTGTGGTTCAGCTTGCGGGCGTCGCCGGTCCAGAGCGAGACAATGGGGTTGATGTCGTCCGCGAAGTTGCTCGCGCCTCGGGCGGACGAATGTATGCGATCTATGCTCCGCTCCTGGTCTCCAGTGCGCAGATCGCGACCGCACTAAGGCGCGAGCCGAGCATCCTCGGCACGCTCCGTCGGTTCAGCTCGGTCACCAAAGCGTTCGTTGCCGTAGGCAGTTGGAATCCTCCGGAGTCGCAGATGTATGACAATGCGCGGCAGGCTGGTGTGCTCGAAGATCTGCTCGCGCAAGACGTTCAGGCAGAGGTGTGCTCCATCGTGGTCGATCGACAAGGGGCGGTCCTGCCAGGAGTGGCGGATCGATCCATCGGCATCAGCGCGGAGCAATTGGATGCGATTCCGGAGGTGATCGCGGTGGCAGGGGGAGTAATCAAGGTTGCCGCGATCCGCGCCGTGGTCAGGTCGGGGTTGGTCGATTCCCTGGTCACGGACGCTTCTGCGGCCCGGCTGCTCCTCCGCGATTCCTGACGGCGGGCTGAGGGTCAAATCGGCGTGGAGGGAACCACCGCCGTGCGAGCGCGCGCAGCTCCTGTGCGTCAGCTGTGAGGATGCCGGCGCTACGCGCCTGGATCAGGAGGTTGCCCACCGTTGTCGCTTCGGTGGGGCCAGCCCATACGGTTCGCCCCGTTGCTTCGGCGACCATGCGACAGAGAAGGTCGATAGCCGAGCCCCCACCGACCAGGTGGACATCGCCCGGTGGCCTCTTGAGCACGTGGCACAAGAGCTCGATCTGACGCGCCAAGCTGGCCGCGAGGCTATCCAGGATGAGGCGGACGATGACCGCGGGCGTGAGATCCGCCTTGGGAAGCTGAGCGGCTTCGAGCAGGTGAGCCGGCAGATCGCTGGACTGCATGAGAGTGATGTCCTCCGCTCGGAAGAGCCGGGGAGATCGGGGCGCGGCTTCTGCTTGGCGGAGTAAGGCGATGAAACCGGGATCGGCAGTGTCCGTTGACATCCCCCAGCTGCGCAAACACTCGTTGAGCAGACCGAGGCCGGCGCAGACTCGGAGAAAGCGGTTGACTCCGTCGATGCCTGCCTCATTGGTGAAACCGGCCTCGTACGCCTCCTTGGAGAGGACCGGTGCGGCCGTCGTGGTACCGACCAGAGCCCACGACCCGCATGAGATGTAGAGCGGCTCGTCATCGGCGGTCGGCAGTGCAACGGTCGCCGATGCGGTGTCATGGGAGGCGGCCGCGGTGATCAGCGCCGATCCGATTCCCGCTGCAGGAAGCGCGGTGCCGATGACATCTCCAGCGTGCACCATCGACGGGAAGATCTCGGCCGCGAGCCCGAGACGGGAGACGAGAATGCTGTCCCAGTCACGTGTCGAGAGCATCGTGAGCCCGGTCGACGAAGCGTTGGTGTATTCGGCAGTGCGACGGCCGGTGAGCCAGTGGACGAACAGGTCGGGTATGAGCAGTACCGACCTGGCGTTCTCGAGTCGGCCTGCGGCACGGTCCGCAACCAGTTGGTAGATCGTGTGCAAGGGCAGCAACCGCACGCCGGCGCGCATGAACACGTCGTGTTGCGGCGCCACCCGGTCCACGGTGGAGATCACACGGGAGGTCCGGGCCTGTCGCTGGCTGATCGGTAGGTCGACAGAGCCGTCGAGCCTCTCGATCGCATAGTCTGCCGACCACGAGTCGATGGCGACGCTGAGAAGATTGTCACGATAGTCGTGCAAGGCCGTAGTGGCCTTCGTGTACGCAGAGACGGCATCGAACCTGATGCCCTGAGAGTCGGACACGTAGGGCGTGGGGATGCGAACGGTGTCGATGATCTCGATCGAGGTGGCTGAGCAACGGGCAATGGTGGATCTGACGCTAGTGCCGCCGATGTCGATGGCGGCGAACAGTCCGTCGCCCCGGCATCGATCGGCAGACATGACGACAATCGTACCGAGCCTTGCCCCGGTGCTCAGCGCCGCCGGCCGGCCAGGCGCCCGGTGTTACGCGCCCCATCCCGCTTGCACGCCGCCGACGCGATCGGCCTCGATCCGCTCCTGGTATCCGGATGCCGCGTAGGCGGCCATCGGGTCGGCCGGCAGCCCGCGCGATTCGCGCCATTGCGCCAGCGCCGGGCGCACGTCGGTGTAGAACGCGTCCATCATGATCGCGTTGGCGCAGAGCACGTCGTTGGCCGACTGCGCCTGGGCGAGGGCCTCGCGGTCGAGCAGGAGTGCACGCGCCGTCATCTCCTGGACGTTGAGCACCGAGCGGATCTGCCCGGGGATCTTCTTCTCGATGTTGTGGCACTGGTCGAGCATGAACGCCACGTCGGGACTGTTCAGCCCGCCGCCGCGGACCACCTCGACGAGGATGCGGAACAGCTGGAACGGATCGGCGGCGCCCACGATGAGGTCGTCGTCGGCGTAGAAGCGCGAGTTGAAGTCGAAGGAGCCCAGCTTGCCCAGGCGCAGCAGCTGCATCACGATGAACTCGATGTTCGTGCCCGG
>CALCHX010000231.1 GCA_937906875.1 uncultured Gemmatimonadota bacterium
GGGGTGTCCCCCCCTCTCCCCCCCATCGCTTCCACATCCCGCGCCGCCGATCTCTCCACCGCACCCTTCCCGTCCCGCTCCACATTCATCCCCCACCACGCGCCGTAAACACGGTCGTACTCGTACGGCTCCACCGCGGCCACCACCCGCCGCACACTCGCCGCGTCCAGCGGGATCAGGTTCGGGTAGCTACGCATGAAGCTCACCCACCGCCTGTCCGGTACCACCTGGATGATGTCACCACTGAGCAGCGCGCCCCGCCCGTCCGCGCCAGTCGCCCAGTGGAGCACCGTCCCGCCTTCGAAGTGCCCGCCGCAACGGATCAGTGTGACGCCGTCCACTCCGACATCGGCAGGGTGGCGCGTATCCCCGTCCCAGAAATGGAGTGCCGGGTCCGGACGCATCACCCACTCGCGGTCGGCGGCGTGCAGCAGCACCGGACAGTCGAAGGCGTGCGCCCACTCCACCATCGTCGTGTAGTAATGCGGGTGTGAGATGGCGATCGCCGCCAGCCCGCCCAGCGCGCGCACGATGTCCGCGGTGGCGTCGTCCAGGAGCGCGATGCAATCCCAGAGCACGTTGCCGCCCGGTGTGCGCATGAACAGCGCTCGCTGGCCGATCGCGAACCTGGGCTCGGTGCCCACGCCATACAGCTCCGGTTCCAGCCGCCGCCAGGAGTTGCGACGGGTCTGCCTCAGCGCCTCCAGCGTCGTCCACCGCTGCCCTCCAGGCGGCAGGTACTGGCGCTCATCCTGGCAGATCGGGCAGGACGATGGCGGCGGCCCCGACCCGGCGAACTGGGTGCCGCAGGTGGCGCATAGCGGGTGCGACATGAATCTTCTTCCTCCGCTCGATGATCAAGACGACGGTGGACGACCCGACAGGGACCGGTCGCGTCCCGACTGTCCGGCCGTCAGGCGCAACGGTCGCGCTCTGTCCGCGACGCCTCGTCGCAACCTATCCATCCCTGGAAGCAGCCATGAATACCTCCATCCCTGGCAGCACCCTCGCCACCCTCTTCGGCGAACTGGTGGACGGCGTCCGCACCCACGGCTACACGCTCAACAGCGGCGACGTGGGACTCCTCGCCTCACTCGATCGACTGTCGGCAACCCGGGCATCGGCGCCGGTCGAAGGCGGCTCATCGATCGCCGCGCAGGTGGACCATCTCCACTACTCTCTCTCCCTGCTCAACCGGTGGGCTGGCGGCACCAACCCTTACGCCGGCGCCGACTGGGCGGCGAGCTGGCGACGCACGGCCGTCACTGACGAAGAATGGCAACGGCTGCGAGCCGGGCTGGGCGACCAGGCGCACCGCTGGTTGGAGAAGCTGGCCGAGCCGCGTGAAGTGAGCCAGCAGGAACTGGACGGTATCGTCTCCAGCATCGTCCATCTGGCCTATCACATGGGGGCGATCCGGCAGATGGACAGGATCACGCGCGGGCCATCGGCGACCGAGGGGTAGGCGCCGTCGAGCCGATCGCAGTACCACCAACTGCGGGACCCACCTCCATCCGCCAACGCGTCCACCACCGCGAGCACTCTCGGCAGCGGCGTTCACCCTCCAACCAGCCAGCATGTCACGTCTGCCCAGCCACTGACCCCACGTCCCCGGCGAAGCGGGGCGCGGCGGTAGTGATCCTACCCACATGAACCCTGACGATGATGCAACCGACAGTCAGCACCGACACCACCGCCCTCACCTCGATCCGTGACTCGGCGGGGCTCGTGACATCCAAGCTGGAACGCTGGATGGAGTTGGTGATAGCGAAGCTGCCGAACTTCGTCGTGGCCCTCCTGGTCGTCGGCATAGCCTGGGTCATCGCCCGCGTCGTCCGCGATACCCTCCGGAACGGGCTTCACCGCACCCGTCTCACCGCGCCCGTTGTCTCACTCATCACCACCATGATCGGCGTGATGGTCATCTCCACAGGCTTCGTGGTCAGCCTCGGCGTCCTGGGTCTCGACAAGGCGGTCACGTCACTGCTGACCGGAGTCGGAATCCTTGGCCTCGCGCTCGGCTTCGCCTTCCAGGAGATCGGCGCCAACTTCATGGCCGGTGTCATACTATCGGTGAAACAGAGCTTCGCCATCGGCCATGTGATCCGGAGCAACGACCACACCGGCACCGTTCGCGAGATCACGCTCCAGAGCACGTCGATCCAGCAATTCAGCGGCGAGATGGTCTGGCTACCAAACAGGCATGTCATAGGCAACCCGCTGGTCAACTTCTCCACCGCTGGCGAGCGCCGGGTGGACCTGGACGTCGGAGTGTCCTACGGCGACGACCTTGAAAAAGCGCGGCGTGTGGCCACCGCCGCGGTCGAGGCCCTTCCGGACCGACGGGACGACCGCCCGGTGACTCTCTTCTTCACCGGCTTTGGCGACAGCTCGATCAATTTCACCATCAGGTTCTGGGTCGACTTCACCCGACAGCCGGACTACCTCGGCGCCTGTAGCGAGGCGATCATCGCCATCAAGAAGGCCTTCGATCAGGAAGGCATCTCCATACCATTCCCCATCCGCACGCTCGACTTCTCGCCGGTTGGTGGGGTGACATTGGGTGAGGTGAGGCCGCGAGGCGAGGCAGCGTGAGGGATCGACATGCGGGATGTCCCCACCTGGGTGTCACCGTCATCAGCGCGCCGGCGTTCGAAGCCCCGGCGCACACCTTGCCCCTGTCGAGACCACGCTCACCACACATCCGCGTCGACACCCGCCGTCGGTCCGCATCATCCCATCCGTAGCGCCGCGCATGCAGACAACAGCAACTACCGACACCTCCGTCGTCATCGCTTCCGTACGTGACGCGGCAACACTCCTCACCGCCAAACTCCAGAGCTGGTTGGACGTGGTGGTCACGAAGCTGCCGAACTTCGTGGTCGCCCTCCTCGTCCTGGCGATCTTCTGGGTCATTGCCAGGACGGTCCGCGACACCCTGAAACGCGCGCTCATCCGCACACCCCTCACCGTTCCCATCGTCTCCCTCATCACCCAGTCGGCGAGCATGGGCGTCATCGCCACGGGAATCTTCGTGGGACTCGGTGTACTCGGCCTCGACAAGACTGTCTCGTCACTACTGGCCGGTGTCGGAATACTCGGTATCGCGCTCGGCTTCGCGTTCCAGGATATCGGCGCCAACTTCATGGCCGGGATCGTACTCTCCATAAGGCAGAGCTTCTCGATCGGAGACGTGATCCGGAGCAACGAGCATACTGGCACGGTCCGCGACATCACCCTCCAGTCCACGACTGTCCAGCAATTCACCGGGGAGATGGTCTGGCTACCGAACAAGGCCGTCATCAGCAACCCGCTCGTCAACTTCTCCACCACGGGTGAGCGACGGGTGGACCTGGAAGTCAGGGTCTCCCACGAAGCCGACATGGAAAAGGTACGCCGGGTGGCCATAGCCGCCATCGAGCCGCTCCATGCCCGACTGGAGAGCCGACCGGTGGATCTCTACTACACCGACTTCGCGGAAAGCTCGATCAACTTCACCATTCGCTTCTGGATAGACTTCGCCCGGGAGCCGGACTACCGTGGGGCGCGCAGCGAGGCCATGATCGCGATCAGGAAGGCGTTCCGCCGGGAAGGCATCTCCATACCGTTCCCCATCCGCACGCTCGATTTCTCGCCGGTTGGCGGTGTCACACTGGGTGAGGTGCGAATGGGCTCGAACGGAGGGCCAGGCTGACGGCCTGGCCACGAATCCCGACCTGTCACGAATGCATCCTGCTACGGCGCCCGATAGACAACGTTACAGGCACTTCTTGACGGCCGTCACTATATGCCCGGCGTCAATTCCGGCATCCTTCAACAGCTCCGCCGGCTTGCCCGACGTGGGCATTGCCCGCACGGCCAGCTTCACCACCGAATGCGGGATCTGCGTCACGTCGGCGAATGCGTCCAGAACTGCGTCGCCAAGGCCGCCCTGAGGCCAGTGATCCTCGACCACCACCATGCGGCCGCCTGTCGCGCGCGCCGCGTCGTGCAGCGACTCCACGTCGATCGGCTTCACCGAGTACGCGTCGATCACACGTACCATGATTCCCTCCGACGCCAGTTGGTCGTACGCCTTCAGGCTCTCGTGCAGCGTGATGCCGGCGGCGACTATCGTCGCCTGGTCGTCGTCGGATTTCCTGAGCGTCCTGCTCCCGCCAACGGGAAACTTCTCGTCGGACGCGTAGATCACCGGCGTCTTCGCGCGCGTCGCTCGCAGGTACGAGATGCCAGGCAGGTCGGCCATCGACGCCACCAACTGTGCCGTCTGGTTGGCGTCGCACGGGTAGAGCACGGTGCTGCCATGCACGGCGCGCATCATCGCCATGTCTTCCAGCGCCATCTGCGACGGGCCGTCCTCGCCGATGCTGACACCGGGATGCGTGCCGCATAGCCGTATGGTCGCGTTGGAGATGGCAGCCATTCTTATCTGGTCGAACGCCCTGCTCAGGAATGCCGCAAAGGTCGCCGCGAAAGCCGTCTTTCGCATCACGGCAAGGCCGACGGCGGCGCTCACCAGTTGTTGTTCGGCGATGTAGATCTCGAAGAAGCGATCGGGATACGCTTCGTGGAACTCCTCGGTGTGCGTCGAGTTGGACACCTCGCCATCCAGTACCACCAGCTCGGGCCGGTTGGCGCCGAGTGCCACCAGCGCATCGCCGAATGCCTTGCGCACTGCCACTTCCGCTCCCGCCTCGTAGGTGGGCAGCTTCAATGGTCCGGCCGCCGGTCGTGCCGCTGGCTGCAACGCATCCGGCCTGGTCACCTTCACAGTGACGTGACGCTCGCCGCCCAGTTCCGCTATCGCCTGCTTCGCCTGTTCGGCATCGAGCGCCTTGCCGTGCCACCCATTCTTGTTGGCAACCAGCGATACCCCCGAACCCTTCACGGTCTTCGCGACGATCAACGTGGGCTGATCGGTCTGCGCCAGTGCTTCCCTGTATGCGCTGTCGATCGCCGTGACATCGTGCCCATCGATCTCGATCGCGTGCCAGCCGAAGCTGCGCGCACGCTCGGCGTAAGTGGGCGCATCCCATCCCAGGCCGGTGGGTCCGCGCTGGCCCAGCCTGTTCATGTCCAGGATCGCGACCACATTGTGCAGCTTGTAGTGACCCGCCTTGGCGAAAGCTTCCCAGATCGAGCCCTCGGCCATCTCGCTATCGCCCAGCAACACCCAGACGGTGAATGGCAGCCGGTCCAGGTACTTGCCGCTGAGTGCCATCCCGACCCCCACGGGCAGCCCCTGACCCAGCGACCCGGTGGCCGTATCCACCCACGGCAGACCGTGCGGCGTGCCGTGCGATCCCGTGCTCTGGAGCGGCTTGGGATGGCCTTCCAGTCGACTGCCGAAGCTGCGTAGCGTCAGCAGCTCCTCGTCCGTCATGACGCCGGCCGCCCTGTACATGGCATACAGCAGCGGACTGGCGTGCCCCTTGGAGAAGATGAGCCGGTCGTTGTTGGGATTGTGTGGCTCATCCCAATCGTATTTCAGGTAGCTGTCGAGGAGCACCGCCATGAGGTCGGCGGCCGACATGGATGACGTTGGGTGCCCCGAGCCGGCAGCCGTGGTGGATCGGATGCTGTCCACCCTGAGTTGGGCTCCCAGCTCGGTGATACGGGCGAATGATTCATTCACGATTGGAACCTCGTTCTGCTGACACGGCCCTGCACGTCAGTGTCGAAGTTGAACACCTGGGCCGTCAACTCCGGCTGATACATGCACCATGCCACGACCGGCGACATCCGGGTCACGCTGACCGGCCCGGCGCATGAGGCCTGAACGGGTGACATGCCGTCCCACTCGCAGGCACAGATGCAATCGCTTCTTGAGTAAGCGTGTCGTGATCGCAGGCGCAGGACTTCCTCAGGCACGCCGTCGAGAACTGGTTCAGGCACGCCACCAGGGCGGACCTTCGCGACCCGAAGATCCACGACTCGGTCCGCTCGTCCCTGGCGCGCAATGCACGGAGCGTCTGGAGGATCAGGATCCTGACGGGCCAGCTCACCTACTGACGTCCGGCTCGCCAGAGCCCGTCCGGGCACTGCTGCGACCCTCCCTCCGGAGTCGGCTTGCTACATTTTCCTCCATGCCTCCGGACCACATCCCAATCGACCCCGCGGCCCTCTTCCTCGGCCCCAAGGCCGAGAACGCCGACGTCCTCGAACGCCTGCTGCTGGAAGCCCTGCGCGACCACGTCTTCTGGCGTCGCAACTTCCACCCGGAAGACGGCTTCCAGATAAGCGAGCAGGACAAGCGCGCGCCGGCCTACGAAGCCTCCATCTCGACGCTCTCCCAGGAGCTGTTCGGCCTGCTCGCTGAGCTGAAGAACGGAGTGCCGTTCTTCAGCCCGCGCTACGTCGGCCACATGACCGCCGACCTGACCATGGCCAGCCTGGTGGGCTACTTCGCCACCATGCTCTACAATCCGAACAACGTGGCCGCCGAAGGGTCGCCGGTCACGACGCGGATGGAGCTGGAAGTGGCCGCGCAGCTCGCGGCAATGGTGGGCTATGATCCCGACCGTCAGTGGGGACATCTCTGTTCCGGTGGCACCGTTGCCAACATGGAGGCGCTCTGGATCGCCCGGAACGTCAAGTACCTGCCGGTCGCGCTCTACTGGGCGGTAGCGGAGCTGGCCGACGAACTCGCGGACCGCCCACTAGCCGTGCGTCTTCCGGACGGCCGGCAGTCGTTCATTGGCGAGCTGGATCTCTGGGCGCTGCTCAACATCCGCGGAGAGGACGCCCTGAACTCGCTGGACGCCTTCCTGGCCCTGCGCCCCGACGATCCCACCTGGTCCGATCGCGCCTGGAAGGCCATGCACCGCAACAGTCTCTCCGAACTGGGCTTCCAGGCGTTCGGCCTGCGGCTGGCTCACGACTTCGACGACGCCCTTCCGCCGGGTGTCGTACTGGTCCCCTCCACGGCCCACTACTCCTGGGCCAAGAGTTGTCGAGTGCTCGGCCTGGGCGAGGCGCAACTGGTGCATGTGCCGGTGGACGACCACTTCCGCATGGACCCGGACGCCCTGGCCGGGCTGCTCGCCGAACTCGCCGCGCGCCGCCAACCGGTGATCGCCGCGGTCACCGTCACCGGCTCCACCGAGGAGAGCGCGGTGGATCGGCTGGACCTGCTGCTGGACGTCCGTACCCGCGCCGAACGGGAGTTGGGGATCACCTTCCACTTCCACGCCGACGCAGCATGGGGTGGCTACGCGGCCAGCCTCACCCGCAACCCCGATGGCAGTCGACGTAGCCACGCCCAGACCATCGACGACCTCGCTACCGACGCTCAGGCAGACGACGCTTGGCCCGACGCCGGCCTGTACGCCGCCATCTGCGCCCTCGAGCACACCGACTCCATCACCATCGATCCCCACAAGCTGGGCTTCGTGCCCTATCCTGCGGGCGCCGTGAGCTTCAGCGACCGTCGGCTCCGTCACCTGGTGGCGGTGGACGCGCCCTACCTCTATCACGAGGGGCGTTCCGACGAGGGTTTCATCGGGCGCTATATCCTGGAAGGTTCCAAGCCCGGCGCGGCAGCGGCCTCGGTCTGGCTGACACACAAGGTGCTCCCGCTCGACTACAGCGGCCACGGCCGACTGGTTGCCCTGACCATGCGCGGCGCCCTCGTCCTCCACTCCGCGCTGGCCGCCGAGCACTGGGGCGAGTTCCGGATCGTCCCCCTCCCGCGCCCCGACCTCAACATCGTCTGCTTTGCCGTCGGCCACCCTTCCATGCAGACCCTGGAAGAACTGAATGAGGCCGCCGAGCGGGTCTATCAGGCACTCAGCGTGAGTCCTTCGCGGCCCACGCGGGCGCTGGACTACGTGCTGACCAAGACGGTTCTGCGCGCCGAGGAGTACGGTGAGGCAGCCCTGCCGCTGGTGGCCCGGCTGGGTTTCACCGCTGACGACTACCGTCGCGCCGGCGGACTGGCTGTTCTGCGCTGCACCGTGCTCGACCCCTTCCTCGTCGCCGGCGGCGCGCGTGTGGACTATGTACGCGGCTTCCTGGACACGGTCCGCACCGAGTTCGAGCGCGCCCTCCGCGCCGGTGAGTAACCGTCCGCGGCAGCGGCCCTGGGTCCCGCGCCGCGCAATGACCTAACTTTCAAGGATGCCGTACTCGCTCTTCCAGCGGATGGCGCGATGGGCGTTCGTCCCGCGCCGCCGTATCGATCGCCTGACCCTCGCGGTAGCCGCAACAGCCGGCACCGTAATCCTTGCCGGCTGTGGCTCGCCGTCGCCCGCCCTGGCTACCGACGCCAGCGGTTACCATGGCACCATGCTGCCAGCGCCGGTGGAGAAGCCGGCGGTGGTCCTCACGCGCATGGATGGCACCCCGTACGACCTCCGCGCGGAAACGGACGGCTACCTCACGCTGCTCTTCTTCGGCTACACGAATTGTCCGGATGTATGCCCGGTGCATATGGCCGGCATCTCCGCCGTGATGGCCCAGATGACGTTCGACGAGACGCGGCGGATGAAGGTCGTCTTCGTGACGATCGATCCGGAACGCGACACACCGGAGAAACTGGGCCCCTGGCTGGCCCAGTTCGACCAACGGTTCATCGCCCTCACTGGCGATAGCGCCACCCTCCATGATGCCCAGACGGAACTCGGCGTGACGCCGGCAGTGAAGGACACGACGGCGACCGGGGCAACTGGTTACGCGATGGCCCATGCCGCCCAGGTCTACGCCTTCACCAGCGACAACCTCGCCCATATGGTCTATCCATTCGGCACCCGCCAGAAGGACTGGGCCGACGACCTGCCGCGGCTGGTCAACGAGCGTTGGGGCGCTGACAGCACGGTTGCCGTCAATGCCGCCGCGATGGGCAGCCCGTCAACGTCGGCCTCGCCCGGTGTCTTGAGATGACAGATCCAGCCGCTGTCCAGTGGTGGTGCTCGGCGCTCGGCGCCACCTGGAACTGGGAATGGCAGCCGTACCCCGGCGTCTGGCTCTTCATGCTCCTCTTCGCCGCCGCCTACTGGTGGCTGGCGCGACGGCTGACAGCGGGCGCCGATACCACCAGGACTCCCTGGCGGACGGTGGCCGCCGTGGCCGGCGTGATCTGCCTCTGGCTCACCCTGGACTGGCCCGTCGGCAAACTCGGCGCCGGCTACCTGGCCAGTGTGCATGCCTTCCAGTTCGTCATGCTGGCCATGATCATCCCGCCACTCCTCCTGTTCGGCATACGCCCACAGGCGGTGGCGCGACTGGCCGCGCGACCGCGCCTGGTACGCGTGATCAGCGTCCTGACAGTTCCCTTCCCGTCCATGATCGTCTTCACGATCGTCATGGTTGCCACGCACGTGCCCAGCGTCGTGGACGGGTTGATGGTGAGTCAGCTTGGCTCGTTCGGGCTCGACATGGCCTGGTTCCTCTCCGGCCTCTCCTTCTGGTGGTCGCTGCTCGTGCCCGTTCCAGCACGGCCCCGATTCGTGCCGCTGCTCAGGATCGTCTATCTCTTCTTCGGCACCCTGGCCCATCTGTTCATCGCCATGTGGCTGCTCATTTCCCGCTATCCGGTATACGCCACCTACGAGCTGGCGCCACCGTTCACCGGACTCTCACCGCTGGACGACCAGCAGGTTGCGGGAGGCGTGATGCTCGCCTTGGGAAGCACCTTCATCCTGCTCTCCGTGACCATCGTCTTCTTCCGCTGGCTGGGCGTGGGCGCGGAGCGGGACGAGCCGACGGCGCCGGATGGATTTGCGACACGGTGAAGTAGCCTCCATTTTACCAACCCTGCTCATCGTCCGGCTACCACCCATCTGCTCGTGCCCTGCTGGCGCGGCCACTACTTCCGGGATCGTCTCGCGCGAGCACGCGAATCGGCGGCACCCTTCACGCGCGACTCGTCAGACCACCCATGTCGCCACTGATAGCAGCCTCCGATGCTGATGCACTGTCGCTCGCCCGAGCGATGCTCGATGGCGTTCAGCACCCGATAGTATTGTTGTCGCCGAATGGCGTCGTACTCACCACGAACCGGGCTGCTGATTGCTTGACGGGTGAGGGGCACATGGTGGGGCTGCCCATCTGGGGCGCCGACTGGGGGCCCGTCGACGACGGCTGGAGGGATCGCCTGCAAGCCGCGGTCAACGAGGCAGCGAACGGCGTCAGTGCCAGACTCGAGCTGAGGATTCCCGGGACCGAGCCAGAGCTCGGCCACGTGGTCGAGGTCGCCCTGGAGCCATGGCTCAGCAACCACGCCATGCGCAACGTCGTGGTCAGCATACACGACATAACGCCCCGTCATCGCGCCGCCGACCGCGCCGCTGCCGCCACTGCGGCGCGCGAGGAAGCGATGCGGATGAGCGAGCTGCTCCAGGAGCAGGCTACCGAGCTCGAGATGGCGAACGAGGAGCTGCAGGTGGTGGCCGCGGAACTCGAGGAGCGAACCGCCGCCGCCGAGCGTGGCGAACGCCAGATACGCACCATCCTGGAGAGCATCGGCGACGCCTTCTTCGCCCTCGACGACCAGTGGTGCTTTACCTACGTCAACGAACGCGCCGAGCGACTCATGCTCCGCCCTCGGGAGCAATTGCTGGGCGGCCACATCTGGACGCTCTTCCCCGACGCTCTCGACTCCGCCTTCCAGCGGGAATACGAGCGAGCGCGGAATGAGCGCGTCAATGTCGACTTCGAGGAGTTCTTCGAACCGCTCGGCATCTGGCTGGAGGTCCACGCCTATCCTTCGGACAGAGGACTCTCCATCTACTTCCGCGACGTCAGCGAGCGTCGGCTGGGAGCCGAGCGACTGCGCGAGAGCGAGCAGCGCTACCGACACCTGTTCGACAGCCATCCGCTTCCGATGTGGGTCTTCGATCTGGAGACTCTGCGCTTCCTGGCGGTCAACGACGCCGCTCAACTGACCTACGGCTACAGCCGCGACGAGTTCCTGTCCATGACGATCGGGCAGATCAGGCCGGAGTCGACGGTCCAGCTCCTGCGCGGAGCGATCTCCGGTCCGGACGCCGGGCTCAATCAGGCGGGCATCTTCATCCACCGCATGCGTGACGGCTCGCTGCGTGAGACCGAGGTCATCTCCCACGGTATCCGGTTCGACGACCGACCGGCGCGCCTCGTTCTCGCTCATGACGTGACGGACCGAATGGAGGCTGAACGGGCGCTGAAGGAGCGTGAGGACCAGCTTCGCCACGCGCTCAAGATGGAGGCGGTGGGGCGCCTGGCCGGCGGAGTCGCCCACGATTTCAACAACCTGCTCACCGTCATCAGCGGCAATCTCGACTTTGCCCGCTCTGCACTTCCCAACGACAGCCCGGTACAGACCGACCTGGCGGAGGTCGCGGCGGCCGCCGAACGCGCGGCGAACCTTACCCGGCAACTGCTGGCAGTGAGCCGGAAGCAACTCCTCCATCCAAGGCTGATTGACATAGCCGAGACGCTCTCGCAGTCCAAGCGCCTGTTGCAGCGTGTCATTGGCGGGAACATCGTACTGGAGCTGGATTGCCCTCACGAAACGTGGGTTGTCCACGCCGATCCAGGCCAGATTGACCAGGTGCTGCTCAACCTCGTCGTCAACGCTCGCGACGCGATGCCTCGAAGAGGCGGATCCATCTCGATCGAGGTCGACAACGTGGTCTTGAATGAGACCGACCTGCCGACGCTCGACGTATCCGTTCCTGCTGGTCCATACGTGGCGCTCAGCGTACGTGACAACGGCTTCGGAATGGACAGGGCGACCCGTGAGCGCGCCCTGGAACCCTTCTTCACCACCAAGCGCGAAGGTCAGGGGACAGGGCTCGGCTTGTCGACGGTCTATGGCATCGTCACCCAGTCCGGGGGCGGTCTGCGAATAGAGAGTGAGACTGGCTCGGGCACCACTGTCCGCATCTACCTCCCGCGGGCCCGGGGGGCAGCTACCGTCCGCTCGACAGTGGAACCCCCCGGCGTCACCGGCGCGGGTGAGACGATCCTCGTCGTGGAGGACGAGGCGTCGGTACGCGGTGTGATCCGACGGACGCTGGAGCGTCATGGCTACACCGTGCGGGAGGCCCGTCATGGAGGTGACGCGCTGCTCGTCTGGAAAGACGAGCGCGACACCCTGTCACTGGTCGTGACCGACATCGTCATGCCGGAGCTGGGCGGCCGCGAGCTTGCCGCGCGGCTGCGCGCCGACCAGCCCGACCTACCGATCCTGTTCCTGTCTGGCTACGCCGGCGGTGCCGACGGTGGTGAGCCGCTGTCCGACGACGAACCGTTCCTGCACAAGCCGTTCGCGAACGCGGAGCTCGTACGACAGGTGGGTACCCTACTCCGTCGACGACGTGAAGCCATGGCTGCCCCGGAGGATGCATCGTGAAAGTACTGGCCGGTGATATCGGAGGGACCAATGCACGGCTGGCGATCGTGGAGATTGTCGATGGGCGGGCGTCCCTGCTGCACGACCGCGTGGTGGGCAGTCATTCGGTGAACGGACTGGCCATGCTCGTCGATGAATTCCGTCGTTCGGCGCCCATGGACGGAGTGGAGCGGGCCTGCCTCGCAATTGCCGCGGCGTCGGTGGACGGTGTCTGGCGGCCGCCCAACCTGCCGTGGGAGATTCGGTCGGCCACCGCCGCGGCTGCCACAGGAATCCCCGCCACCACCGTCATCAACGACTTTGCCGCCCTGGGCCACTCCCTCCCGGTGCTGCGAGCGGACGACATTGTCACCCTCCAGACGGGAGAACCGGACCCCGACGGAACGAGGGCGCTGATCGGCGCCGGTACCGGTCTCGGAATGTCGTTCGTGCTCCGGGACGGCGACGGGGCCAGCGTGCATCCCTCGGAGGGCGGGCATGCCGATTTCGCGCCACGAACACCGATCGAATGTGAGCTGTTGACCTTCCTTCGCGGTCGTCATTCGCGCGTCTCCGCAGAACGGATCCTGTCCGGGCGCGGACTCGAGGCTCTCTATGATTTTTCCGTCCAGCGGGGCGAGCACGCGGAGTTGGCCGGAACGGCGATGGAGATGAAGAGTGAGGATCCGGCCGCGGTTGTGACGCGCCACGCCATCGCTGGCGACGACCCGCTGTGCGTCATGGCGCTGCACCTCTTCCTCGACGTCTTCGGTGCCGTCGCCGGCAACCTCGCCCTCACCGTTCTCGCCACCGGCGGTGTCTACCTGGGCGGCGGGATCGCCCCGCGCCTGGAGCAGCCCCTGCGCGACGGGCCATTCCTGTCCGCCTTCGCCACCAAGGGGCGCCTCTCCCCCCTGCTCGCGCGGATGCCCATCCACCTCATCCGCACCCCCAACGCGGGCCTCCTCGGCGCAGCCGCCGTTGCCGTTGCCGGTTGACCCTCGTCAGGTACTGTGGGGAGTTGGAGATCCACCTCTTTCCGGATCGGTTCCACCTACTGGATCAACTGTGAACGAACCGTCATCATGCTTTCACGATGACGTCAGTCGCCTGTTGCTACGTTCCCGGGTAATCGGGTTTCACGCCATCCTGTATTCTCGCCTTCGACCGTTGTTCGATGCCTTTTCCGTTCGCCAACACATTGCACGGAGCAACAGCAGTGGCTGATGCTTCCCGCGTCGCCGTTGAGGTCTCCACCGCGACCGTGTCCTGCTCCGTGTGTGGACCGGGGGCGTCCTTCTCGCCCCCGCTCAAGCCGGCGGAACCACGCATCATGATCGTGGACGATGAGCAGTCGAATGTGCGCCTGCTGGAGCGACTGCTCGCCCACGGAAAATGCGGTAACGTCACCGGCATCACCGACCCGCGCGAGGCGCTGACCTGTTTCCACGAGCTACAGCCAGACCTGGTCCTGCTCGACCTGCACATGCCGTACATGGACGGCTTCGCGCTTCTCCGGGCACTCCGAGCGGCAACGGCGACAGGAGAGTACCTGCCGGTCCTGATGCTTACTGGTGACGACGATCGAAGCGTGCGCGAGCAGGCGCTGGCGTTGGGGGCGAATGATTTCGTGGCAAAGCCGTTCGAGCTGTCCGAGACGCTGCTGCGTATTCGCAACCTTCTCGAGACCCGCCGCCTCCACCTTGTGCTTGGCCGTGAGAACCGCAGTCTCGAGGAACGGGTTGCCGAGCGCACGCGGCAGTTGCAGGAATCGCAGTTCGAGACGCTGCGCCGGCTGGCCCAGGCGGCCGAGTTCCGCGATGACGACACCGGCCAGCATACCCAGCGTGTGGGCGAGCTATCGGCCCGGCTGGCGCGCGTGGCCGGACTTGACGACGACATGGTGGAACACCTGAGGTTGGCCGCGCCGCTGCACGACATCGGCAAGATCGGCATCCCCGACACCATCCTTCTCAAGCCTGGCAAGCTGAGCAGCGAGGAATTCGCCGTCATGCAGCGCCACACCACGATCGGCGCCTCCATCCTCTCCGACGGCCAGAGTTCGTTCATCCAGATGGCCGAGACGATCGCCCTCTCCCATCACGAGCGCTGGGATGGCAGCGGCTATCCGAACAACCTGGCCGGATCGGACATCCCTCTCGTGGCACGGGTCGTCGGGATCGCCGACTTCTTCGACGCGCTGACACATGCCCGACCCTACCGCGGCGCGGTTCCATTACCAGCCGTGCTCGAACTCATGCGGTCGGAGTCCGGACGGCACTTCGATCCGGCATTGCTGGAGATCTTCCTCACCGAACTGGTGGACATGCAGGGGCTGAAGCCCGTCTGAGCGGCATCCCCCGTGTCACCCGAAGCCCTTCCCGCTCCGGGCGCCATTCACCATCTCCACACGGAAGCCGACCCCGCGCACCGTCCGGATGGCGATGGGCGCGTTGGCGACCTCCAGCTTTCGCCTCAACCGGGCCACGTGAACGTCCACAACGTTCGAGCCAGGGTCGAAGTGCCTGTCCCACACCTTCTCCAGCAGGTCCACGCGAGTGACCACCGCATCGGTGTGCAGGAGCAGGTGCTCGAGCACGGCAAATTCGCGCGGCGACAGATCCAGCGCCTCGCCGCTCACCAGGACGCGATGAGTGAGCCGGTTGAGTGTGAGCGAGCCCATCGTGAGCTGCTCCGATCGCAAGGCGTGCGGGCCGCGGCGGACGAGGGCACGGACGCGGGCGGCGAGTTCCCGATTTCGTACCGGCTTCACGACATACTCGTCGGCACCGGCATCCAGGGCACGCACGATCTCCGATTCGTCGCCACTACTGGTGAGTATGAGCACCGGAGTCTGCCGTCCCTCGCGCCTGAGTTCCTGCAGGATCGTCAGGCCGTGTCGGTCCGTCAGGTGCAGGTCGAGCACTATGCCGTCATATTCATTGACGAAGGCCAGCAGGCGCCCCTCCTCGCCGGTGCCGGCGACATCCACCGCATAGCCGTCAGCCTTGAGAACCTCGCGTACCAGTCGCGATACCATCGCGTCATCCTCCACCACCAGGATCCGCACGTCTTCCTCCTGCTGCAGTCAACCGTGTCGCGACGCCCTGGCCGGAAGATAGCGTCGCGCCATTGGTCAGAGAGTAGGTAGTACCACACCGTCCGACGGCGAGACCGGTCGGACACCGCACATGTTCGACGTCCCGCCGCGTCTGTCACCCCGGCAAGAGGTAGCCGTGATCGTGAACCGATCCATCCCGCCCGTCGCAGCCAACTCATCCGGAGACGCCGAGCTCGCCCTGTTCAGCGACCTCGACGAGCCTGTGATCCGTCTGAACGATGCCGGCCGCATCGACTTCGCCAACGCCCCTGCCCGCCGGCTACTGGGCGTACCGGCGTCGCTGGACGGAGCACTACTGCCGCTGGCGGTTGGCGCGACATGGCTGACGGCGGCGATCGAGCCAGCGCTGGCCTCGGGAGTGCCGGCAGTGGTGAACGTGCAGGACATGGGACAGCAGCGGTGGCTGAGCTGCCGTGTCCATCCACTCGCCCGCTGCACGATCGTGTTGATCGAGGATGTGACACTTCGTCGCCTGGCCGAGCTGGCGCGTCAGCGCGCTCTCAGGACGTCCGCTGTCAACGCCTCCTCGTCAGACATCGCGCACGAGTTCAACAACGTGGTGATGGCCCTCATCGGCAACGTCGAGCTGGTGGAGACGGAACTCTCCGCTCGACCCGAGTTGCTCGAGTCACTGGCCGAGGTCCGGGCCGCCGCTGAGCGCGCCCTGGTGCTGGGCCGGCAACTCGTGGAATCGACGCACGGCTACAACGCACCGACCGCGTCACGCCCCAAGGCCGAGCCTCGGACATCCCGACAGGGCCGACGCGGCGGTAGGTAGGCGGCCGGTTGCCGACGTGGCGGCGGGCGGTGGCTGGCTCCGGGAGTTGAGTAACTGGCCGATACAGCGCGCGGCACGCGAATCGCGCGCGGGTGGCGGAGTTCGCCCGGCGGTTCGCGACGTCCGCGCGATAGCGCACTCGTTCAGCTATCGATAGGCGCGGGCCGCGAGAAGATCACCGTCATCCGATCGTCGTGTTGAGTGAGGTGGGTGGGTTCCCAGCCAGTGCGACTGCGCTCGTTGAGCAGGTCGGTGAGGGCGTCCTCGTCGTCGCGTGTGCGGCGAGAGAGCCGCAGGATGACGGCCTGATATTCCTTCATGCGCCGGGAGATGGATCGCGTCGTAGGGGAGGGTTTCGTGGCGGTAGCTTACGGCCGGCTGCCGGAGGGCACAAGTGCGGGCGATTGGGCCAGCCCGGGTGCGGGCGGGCGCGAAGCGCTCCCGTACGGCTGACGCCCGTCACTCCCACACCTCGTCATTCCCGCGACGGCGGGAATCCAGATGGTTCCGGCGTCCCGTACCGTCATTCCCGCGAAAGCGGGAATGACGATGTGTCACGAAGCCAGCCGCCGGCGCGGGGATGACGTTAACCGGCACGACGTTGCACGAACGACTCCACCCGCCGAACCCGCTCCTGCCAACCCGTCCCGCGCGCTAACTTCCCGGCATGACGACGATGCCCGACGCTCCCGACCGCGCCGACGAGTTCACCATGCTCACCGTCGTGCGCCATCCGCTCATCCAGCACAAGCTGACGCTCCTCAGGGATCGCACCACTCCGACCAAGATCTTCAAGGAGCTGGTCGACGAGATCGCGATGCTCATGGCCTACGAGGCCACCAGCGATCTCACCCTCGAGCCGGTGGAGGTGGAGACGCCGCTCGAATCGACGACCGGGCAGCGCGTGAGCGGGAAGAAGCTCACCCTCGTCCCCATTCTTCGCGCCGGCCTGGGGATGGTGGAGGGGATCCTGCGCCTCATTCCCTCGGCCCGCGTGGGTCACATCGGGCTCTACAGGAATCACGACACCCTGGAGCCTGTCGATTACTACTTCAAGGTTCCAGGGGACGCCGCCGAGCGCGATTTCCTGCTCCTCGACCCGATGCTCGCCACCGGTGGCAGTGCGGCCAGCGCGGTGGCATCGCTGAAGCGCGCCGGCGCCACGCGCATCAGGTTTCTCTGCATCGTCGCGGCCCCGGAAGGGGTTCGCCGGCTCACCGACGCCCACCAGGACGTACAGATCTACACAGCCTCGCTGGATCGCGGGCTCAACGCCAGCAGCTACATAGTCCCCGGCCTGGGCGATGCCGGGGACCGTCTGTTCGGTACCAGGTAGACTCCCAGGGCTGGTGCCTCAGCCGAACCACTCCCGGGGACTCTCCGCCTGCTGCCGGGCGGCGTCCACGATCCACTGCTGGCTCGTCTCATCCAGCACCTCATCGGCTACCCGCGCCAGCCATTCGGCGGCCTTCGCACTGTCTCCCACCCGGCGCCACAATTCTCCCACCAGGTAGGTGAGGACAGCTCGTTCCTCGCGGGCCACACCGTCCCAGCTCGCCAACGCGCTCTCGAACGTCCACGCGGCGCGGCGGCGGTAGTAGCGTTCCGCCTCGATATCGCCCTCGTCCACACAGCACCAGGCCGCGCGCAGCAGGAGATCGGCAACGTGGCGTGGCTCCAGCCCCTGCCACTCGGCGACCTTGGCCGCTGCCTCATACTTCTCCGAGCCCGTCATGCGGGCCGAAAGCTGCGGCGCCAGTTCGGTCATCACATGCTCGCGCAGGAACGGGCTCACCTCCGCCTCATCGTTGAAATCACGCTCGGCACCGGAGAAACCGCAGCGCACGCAGGTGTGCACCAGGTACGGCAACGGCTGTGTTCCGGCAGCCCGTTCGTGGAAATCGGTGCGCTTGCCGCCAAACGAATTTGTCGACACCACGGCCTGCGACCGGAACCGGTTGGAGCACACCGGGCAGTGCAGATCGATCTGCTGTAGAACCGTCATTGTTGAACCCTCGGTTGCTTCATCTGCGAGCCCGTAAGGAAAGAAGCATGCCAGCGTGATTACCCCCTCCTGACCTTCGTCTGCGGCTCACCCCGACCGGGCCGGAAGTTCGCCCGGACGGGTGCCGAATTCTGCATGTGGCGCGTAAGGACCTTGTTGAATGACTGCCGAGTCGGCTATTCTTCCGCCCGTCCCCTCCCTTCCGGTGCCCCCGTCGCGTCCGCGCGCGACGTCGTACGCGCCTCCCGACCGCGCCTTTCCGAATGGCGGCCGGTGCCTCCCCGGTAGAAAGAGACGTGCTGATCAACCTGCTGCCCGATTTCTTCGCCGTTCTGGAAAGCGCGGACCCAGTCCCGGCCTACGAGAGCTACTTCGATACCCACCGGGGCATCCTCGAGGCCTACTGGCACAATTACGTTCTGGACCCGCACGGCCCGCACTTCCAGGAGGTAGTGCGCGGCGCTCTGCGTGCCGATCGCAACGACCTGCGGACGATGCTCGCCCGCACCGACGTCGTCGCTCTCGCCCAGTCCACAACCGAACGGACGCTCGCCCTGCTCGAGGCCGACGTGGAGGTGGACGTCGTGCTCATGGTTGGCGTTGGCGCGGCGAACGCAGGCGAACTGGTGATCGACGGTCGGGGTGTCGTCTTCATATGCCTGGAACACTTCACCAGCCTGCCTAACAGCGAGACACAGGGCCTCGGACTCGACCCTGAACTGATCCCGCTCTGGCTCGCCCACGAGATCGCCCACGCGGTGCGCTATACCTCGCCGACGAGCCGTAGCGTCCTGCGCGAGCTGATCGCCGAGGCTGGTGGCTACTACTCGTACTGGGAGACCGGGCGGCTGGCACCGCTCCGTGAGCTGCTGGTCAATGAAGGGCTGGCGGTTCAGACGGCGCGCGTCATCAGCCCGGGTCACGCCAGTTGGGAGTACTACGGCTTCGCCCGCCGTCAATACCTGCGCATGCGGGAGCTCGAGACGGCCCTCACCAGGGCGATGCAGCCCGACCTGGATGAGAGCGGCCTGGGTCTCCGCCTTCGCTATCTCTCCGGTGGCATGAGCGAGGAAGCTCGCACCGTGGACCGCTTTCTCCTCCCGGAACGCGGCGGCTACTACCTGGGCGCCCGCATGGTGGAACCGGCCATAACCTCGCGCGGGCTGCCGTGGGCCATCCGGGCGAGCGCCGCCGAGCTGACCGAGGCCGCCCTGGACTCGGTAGCTTCGGCCTAGATCCAGCTTGCCGGGGCCGCCCTGGACCCGGTTGCTTCGGCCTGGATCCAGCTTGCCGGGGCCGCCCCGGACTCGGTAGCTTCGGCCTGGATCCAACTAGCCGGGGCCGCCCTGGACCCGGTTGCTTCGGCCTGGATCCAGCTTGCCGGACAGCCCTGCACTCGGTGGTTCCGACCCGGTTGGCGGTACCAGGGCAATCCGCCGCCCGCGCCTCGCTCACTTGCCAACGCAGAAACTGGCGAAGACGCGATCCAGTACCTCCTCGACATCCAGTCCGCCTACCAGCTCCTCGAGCGCGCCCAGCGCGGCCCGCACATGCACCGCTGCCACCGGCGCCGGCAGCAGGTCGTCGACCCAGGCATCGAGAAAGGCGGTGGCCTCCTCGTGAGCGCTCTCCAGGGCGCGCCGGTGGCGGGCGCGGGTCACCACTGGCAGCTCGCTGGTCGGAGCGACATGGCGCGCGGTGAGCGTGCGCTGGATCGTCTCCATCAGCTCGGGAAGACCGGCTCCGGTCTCCGCACTCACACCGATCACCGGAGTGTCATCCAGAATGGTCGTCGCTGTCGATGCGCTGGCGGACAGGAGGTCGATCTTGGTGCGCACGCCGATGAGCGGTGCGCTGGTGAGCGCGCGCAGGCGCGTCATCGTCGCCTGCACCTCATCCAACCCCTCACCGCAGGCGAGCACCACCTGGGCGCTGGACACCCACCGTTCGCTCACCTCTATGCCCAGTCTCTCCACGATGTCGGTGGCGGCGTGCATGCCCGCCGTATCCACCAGGCGGAGCGGCCACGGTCGGCTGTCGACCATCACCTCGATGGCGTCCCTCGTGGTGCCGGGAATGTCGGTGACGATCGCGCGGTTCTCGCCCAACAGGGCGTTGAGAAGGGACGACTTGCCGGCGTTCGGCGGGCCGGCGATGACCACCACGGCGCCGTCGCGAATGAGCGCGCCGCTGGGCACGGTGGCAATGAGCGCTTCCAGTTGCGACACGACGGACGCCGCCGCGTCGGCGATGCGCTGGCGCGGTATGGGCCCATCGTCCTCCTCGGGAAAGTCGATGTCGTAGGCCAGCAGCGCCTCCACTTCCAGCAACTGCTCGCGCAACGCTCCCACTCGGCGCGATAGCCCACCGTCCATCTGTTCGAGCGCGGAACGCTGCATGGCCCCCGACCGGGCGTCCACGAGATCGCCCACCGCCTCCGCCTGAACCAGGTCCATCCGGCCGTTGAGCACTGCTCGACGGGTGAACTCTCCGGCCCTCGCACCCCGCGCACCGGCCGCCTCCAGCGCGGCCATCACGGACGCCGGCACCACCGCACCGCCGTGCGTCGCCAGTTCCACGACATCCTCACCGGTGTACGAGCTTGGCCCTGCAAAGACGGTCACGAGGGCCCGGTCCAGCAACGCGCCACTGCGCGGATCGTGCACCGCGCAGAGCGTGGCTCGTCGCGGCTCCAGCGGCCATGGTCGCACCAACTGACCCACCACTTCCAGAGCCGCCCGCCCGCTCACTCGCAGCAGCGCCACCGCGCCGTGCCCGGGCGCGGTGGCCACGGCGGCGATGGTATCGTCAAGGATCAATCAGACCTCGTAGCTCTCGCCTGGAAGGACTATGCGCACATCGCTCGACCGACGATGGCGCTCCAGCAGCGTGCGCAACCGGTCGATGGCGTCGAAGGCAGTGGAGGTGACGTGATTGAAGGTTCCCCAGTGGTAGGGAATGAGCACGCGCGCTTCCAGCCGTTCGAACAGCGTCAGCGCATCGTCGCTGGTCAGGTGGCCACGCCGGAAGCCGGGCTTCCACCAGGGAGCATGGCCTATCGGCAGGAGGGCCACGTCCAGCGTGCGGCCACGCTTGTGGAGATGTTCGGTGACCAGCCGATGCGTCTCGGGCGTGAGCGCGGTATCACCGGCGAAGAAGATCGTCTGACTGGGCGTCTCCAACAGGTACATGTTGGAGGACGAGCGCCAGCGGTCCACACCGTAGCGACTGCCGACATGCCGCGCCGCCGCGGCGTGGATGGTGATACCGTGGACGCTCGTCGACTCGCCGGCGCCGAGTGCCCGCGCGCTGCTGTAACCGCTGCCAGCCAGCCAGCGCGCCAGCGGCGGTGGGGCCAGCAAGGGTACGTCCCGCGGTAGCCGCTTCAGTGAATCGAAGGAGAGATGATCGGCGTGAGCGTGCGTCACCAGCAGACCGTCCAGCGAGGGCAGCGCGTCGAGCGCGATCCCCGGCGGCGAGACCCGCGGCAGGATGCGGCCCAGCCGCGGGTCGAAGTTCGGGTCGGTAAGGATCCGCCGCCCGTCCATCTCCAACAACAGGGTGGCGTGCCCGATGTAGGTGATGATCATGATGCTACGCCCATCTCTCCTCCCCGCTCCTCTTCCAGACCCTGCCGCGTGCCCGCCACGCTTCTGCGGCTCCCATGCCACGCCGGGAACACTCGGGAGTGCGGCCGGATCTCTGTGCTATGCCCGCTGACGTCGCCGGCGGGCTGGCGGCGGACCCTCCACCACCGGCGGCGTCGCCGGCAGCGCCTTCGACCGCTCCCTGGACAGCATCCACTGCTGTGGCAGGGCGGCGATGTTCTGCACCGTGTAATAGATGTGCAGGCCAGCGGCCAGACGGGCGAAGAGGACGGCAAAGGTGAGGGGCATGACGTAGGCGAAGAGCTTCGCCTGCGGGTTGGGTGGCGCCCCCCGTATGCCGATCCAGGACATCACGAACGACGTGATCCCGGTCAGGACCGGCATGATGTAGTACGGGTCATAGGTGGCGATGTTGTGCAACCAGAGGAACCCGACACCGCGGAACTCGATCGTGTTCTGGAAGACGAAGAAGAGGGCGAAGAGGATCGGCATCGGGAGCATCATCGGCAGGCAGCCGGTGAGCGCGCTGAATGGACTCATCCCATGCTCCTTGTAGATCCGGAGCGTCTCCGCCTGCTGCTTCGCCGGGTCGCCGGCGTGCTTCTTCTGGGCCGCCTGCAACTCGGGCTGGATGCGCTGCGTCTTCAACTGCGAGCGCATGGCCTTCTGGTTGAGCGGCCACATGATCACGCGCACGGCGACGCCGAAGATCACCAGCACCCAGCCATAGTTGAGCGCCGTGGTGTCCTTCATCCAGAGCAGCATGCGCATGACGATCTGCGCGAACGGCTGGATGGCTGCCTGCATGAAGCCACCGTACGGATTCACATTCTGGAAATCCCGTCCGATCGCCAGCAGTCGTCGCCACTCCTGCGGCCCGGGGTAGATGCTGAAGCCGAAACCGCCATCGGCGCCCAGCGGGGTGACCACCGTGCCATAGGCCACGGTCGCCGCCTTCTCCGTACGCGGGCCGCCGGTGACCTGCAACTCGGCGAACGGAACACTGTCCGGCGACAGGAGGGCTACCAGGAAGTACTTGTTCTTCACCGCCACCCAGCTCATCGGCCGCGTCTGGAGCGACCGCTCGCCGGGGTCGAGCTTGCGGAAGAGGATGCTGGTGGCGTTGTCGGTGACCGGCTTGTAGACGTAACCCATGTGGTTGACGTCATCCTTCTCGTCGGCCTCCGACGATGACAGCCCGCTCGGCATGTCCATGAGCAGATAGGAGCGGGCGGGGGCGTTGGCGACGCTGCCCCGCACCGCTACGCGGTAGCTGTCAGGTCGGAAGGTGTAGGCAATCCGTACCTGCATGCCATCCACCGCGCCGCTATAGGTCAGCGAGCCGATTTCGTCGGCAGAGCCGGCCTCCTGCTCGAGCTGGAACCGGACCTGGTCCAGCGAGATCGTGTCGCCCGGCACGACGAGCCGGTAGTGCACCAGGGGCTCGCCACCGCGGCCCAGCTCCACCTTCTGCGTCGCCTCGCCCTCCCGCAGCGAGGTGTAGCGCTCCAGCGTGGTGCCTATCAACGCCGCGCCGGAGTTGCTGAAGCGATAGGCAGCCAACGGGGTCGTGACGGTGGTCGTCTCCACCGGTATCACCGGAGCCGGCTGGGCAGCCAGCATTCCGCTGTCGGGGACGCCGGCCGCCACCGAAGCGGCGCGGGCGGCGACGTCGGTGGAGTTGGCTGTGTCAGTGATGGCCGAGGGGCCGACCCCGGCGACGGCTGGTCCGGCGCCTGGTGTGCCGACACCGAGAGAGTCGGTGATGAGCGAGTCACTCGCCACCGCACCTACGGGAGGACGACTGGCGTCGGGAAAGAGTAGCGGCGTGCCCATCACGACCGCCGCCGTCAGCACCAGGGCCAGAATGAAGCGTCTATCCATCACGGAAAGTACGATCTAGGGTACAGGGTCGTAGCCGCCGGCCCGGAACGGATGGCAGCGGGCAATGCGCTTCGCCGCCAGCCAGCTCCCGCGCAGCGCGCCGTAACGCTCCACCGCTTCGAGTCCATAGGCGGAACAGCTCGGAATGTAGCGGCAGGACGAGGGTAGCAACGGCGAGAGCATCATCTGGTAGGCCCGGATGACGAAGATGACGGCGAACGCCGGCAGTCCAAGCAGTATGCGCACGGGAAGGGGGCGGCGACCACGGTCCGCAGATCGGGCCCCGATTCCGGGTTCCGGTACGCCGTCAGGCGCGTCGCAACGCGTGGCGGGCCCGGCAGTCTGATCGGGAGCAGTCTCGCCAGCGGACACCGGCCTCGACGCCTGTTCCGCTGGCCGAACGGCGAGTGCCGGTCCGGCACCCTCGTGCATCGCGTCACGATGAGCGCACATCAGCGGGAATCCTCCTCCCGGGCCTCGATGGGCTCGGTTGGCGGGACCACGGTTGAGCTGGCCCCGGATGGCGCAGGGGCTGGTGATGGTAGCTGACGCACCAGCCGGGGTAGCTCCCGCACCACGCGGGCCATGTCCAGCGCCAGTCGATCGAAGGTAGCGTCGTAGGCGGTGGGCAGGGCGCGGATGACCGCGTCCATGGCATGCCCACCTGCGGCGTGCCCGCCGGCCTGCCCGGGAGCCTGTTCACCCCCTCCGGCCGACTGTGCCCTGGCCAACGCTGGCAGAAGCTCCAGCCGGGCCAGCTCGCGCAAACGTCGCTTCACCCTGTTCCGTTCCACCGATCCATGACGATATTTGGGTACGATCAGCCCCACCCGGGAATGACGCAGAGGGGAAGCGAGTATCCGAACCTCGAGAACTCCGGTTCGGATCCGCTTCCCCTCGCGACGCACCGCCTGCAGCTCGGCTTCCCGCGTCAGCCGATGGCTGCGCGGGAAGCGCCGGGACTCAGGCGCCAGCGCCGTACTTGGACGGCAGCACGACGGTGAGACGCGTGCGCCCCTTCTTCCGACGCCGGCTGAGAGTGGCACGTCCCCACCTTGTCGCCATGCGCGCGCGAAACCCATGCGTGCGAATCCGCCGCGTGTTGCGGGGACGGTATGTCGGCTTGCCCATGAAGTACTCCGGAATCCGTATCAGAAATGCTGCTGCACAGACCTGCAATGATATAAGGGATCGGAGGATGGGTCAAGCCGCATGACGTGATACCTCGTTGCTGCCACGCTTTCGCGGCCGCACTCACGGACTGCTGTACGTTGACTTTTCCACATTCCCGGCCTTACCTTCGCGCCCCGTACTGACCGCCGTCCCCCTGCCCTGCTGATGTCCCTTTCGGCACTCGAAATCTGGTCTCGCCTGCTGGACCGCGCCCGGCACGAGATCCCGGAACAGACCTTCCGTACATGGCTCGAGCCTACTGAGGCCCTGGCCCTGGAAGGCGATTCCATCGTGGTCGGCGCGCCTGATCAGTTCGCCGCCGATTGGAACGATTCCAAGCACGCCACCCTCCTCGAAAGCTACGCCCCGATCGCCCTCGGCCATCCCCTGCGGGTGGTCTTCCGGGTGCATGAGGAGCGGAAGGCACGTCCGCAGATGGATTTCTTCGTGGCCCCCCTGCCGCCACCCGCCATCCCCCAATTCGCTGCCGCACGGTCGCCGCAAGCCGGCGACGAGCCAGTCGATCGCGCCAACCCCGGTAGGAACGGCAGCGCGGCCCTGGAGGCGGTGCGACAGGCCGCCACCGGGGGTGAATCGGTGATCAGCGACGGCGCCCGGCGCGGCAGCAGTGCCAGCCACGCCCCGCTCAGCGAACGCTACACCTTCGATCACTTCGTCATCGGGAAGTCGAACGAACTCGCCGCCGCCGCCGCCCACGCCGCCGCCCAGGCACCCGGCAAGGTCTACAATCCGCTCTTCCTCTACGGCGATACCGGGCTCGGCAAGACCCACCTCATGCAGGCGGTCGCCCACATCATCCTGGAGCGCAAGCCCGACACCCGTATCACGTTCGTGGGTACCGAGCAGTTCACGAACGAGCTCATCACTGCCATCCAGAGCCGGACGCAGCAGGATTTCAAGCGCCGCTACCGTGAGACCGACCTGCTGCTCGTCGATGACGTGCAGTTCCTGAAGGGGAAGGAGTCCACCCAGGAGGAGTTCTTCCACACCTTCAACGCGCTCTACGAGGCCGGCCGCCAGATCATCCTCACCAGCGACCGCCCGCCGGCCGAGATCCCGGGGCTGGAAGCTCGCCTGGTGAGCCGGTTCCACTGGGGGATGGTGGCCGACATCGAGCTGCCCGACTTCGAGCACCGGATGGCCATCCTGCGCCACAAGGCGCAGCAGGACCACCTGGAGCACACCATCCCGGACAGTGTCGTCCACTTCATCGCCGAGCACGTGCGGTCGAGTGTGCGGGAACTGGAGGGCTGCATCATCAAGCTCCTCGCCTTCGCCTCCCTCAAGCATCGCGAGATCACGGTCGAACTGGCCCGCGAGGCGCTGCGCGACAGGCTACGCGCCGAATCGGGGATGGACGGGAGCCCGGGAAGTGCGCCAGGCGGACTCACCATGGCCGCCATCCAGATGGTGGTGGCCCGCGAGTGGGGGGTCACACCCGACGGTCTCAAGTCCAAGACCCGCACCAAGACTCTGACCGTGCCACGCCAGGTCGCCATGCACCTCTGCCGCGAACTGCTGGGCGTTCAACTGGTGGAGATCGGCGCCGCATTCGGTGGTCGCGACCACTCCACCGTCATCCACAGCCTGGACCGTGTCACCGCCACCGCGGCCGAAGACTCCGTGTTCGCCGAGCGCGTGGCCCGCTGCCGCACCATGCTGGACGACCTGCGTTGAGCCCGCTTCCCCACGCTCACCGCGTCACCACGACCTCGTCGACATCGCCGCTGGCAGGAAGACAGATTCGTGTGGGAAACAGCGCGCTGGCGTGGGAAACGGTTCGCTTGTGCACAATTTCGGGCAGTTATCCACATCCGGACGGTCCTCCGGACGCTCACCCGATGTGGACTGCTCTTGAGAATCGGATCTTTCCACGTCGCGCCAACAGGCTCCGGGGGATGCGGAACCCAACTGTACGACGTAACTTCCGCCGTTTCTCCACCCTGTCCACAGCACCTACTACAGTTACTGCTTTTGTATATACGAAAAGGCAGGAACAGCAGCATGACAGGGAAATGGGGATAAGCCGACCAGTCGCGGCTCTGGTATTCCCCTCGGTCCCCAAACCTTTCAGGAGCTGGGATGCGTTTCACGATCTCGCGTGAGCAGTTGCAGGAAGGGCTGGCCGCCGTCGCGGCGAGTGTCCCGTCCAAGACCACTCTGCCGGTGCTCGCCAACATCCTTGTCGAGACCACCGAGAATGGGATCAGGCTCTCCGGCACCGACCTGGATATCGCGGTCAGTACGGAGGTGGTGGCCGATGTGGAGACGCCGGGCGCGATCACCATCCCTGCCAGGAAGCTGAGCGAGATCGCTCGTGAGTTGCCTCCCTCGCCGGTCAGGATTTCGGCAAGCGGTGAGCAGCGCGTGTCACTGGAGTGCGGTCGTTCGCGTTTCAAGCTCCTGGGGCTGCCGCGCGACGAGTTCCCGAGTTTTCCGACGGTTCGCTTCGAGGAGAGCTGGCGCGTGAAGAGCGGTGATCTCCAGAAGCTGATCACGCACACCAGCTTTGCCGTGAGCACCGAGGAGAGCCGGCCGATCCTGAATGGAGTGCTCTGGGAGCTGCGACCCGAGCGCATGCGGATGGTGGCCACCAACGGTCACAGGCTGGCCAGGATGGAGCTCGACATCACCTCCGAGGGTGCCCCGTCGGGCGATCTCATCGTGCCGCCCAAGGCGCTCGACCAGATCCGCCGTCTCTTCCCGGTCGAGGAGGAATTGGAGATTGCCCGCGGCGACAACCACCTGGGTTTCCGCTCCCCGGTGGCGTCGGTGTTCACGCGACTGATCGAGGGTCCGTACCCGAACTACGACCAGGTAATCCCGAAGGACAACGAGAAGTTCTGCATCGTCGACAAGGCGGCACTCGTCGGTGCGCTCAAGCGCATGTCGGTGTTGGCCAGTGACCAGACGCACCGCATCAAGCTCTCCTTCAACGCCGGCATGCTGAAGTTCGCCGTGCAGACGCCCGACCTGGGCGAGGCGGCCGACGAACTCCCGGTGCGCTATACCGGTGACCCGCTGGACATCGGCTTCAATGCCAGCTACCTGCTGGAGATCCTGCGCTTCATGCCGACCGACGAGGTGAGGATGACCTTCAAGGCCCCGGAACGTGCGGCGACGGTGGAGCCGGAGGGCTGGGACGACACGGCGAAGTACCTCTGCCTGGTGATGCCGCTGCGGCTGGTGGACTGAGGAGGGCGCCGTGGGTCCGCCGCGGCCACTTGTCTGGCCACCAGCCTCACTGTCGCCAACTGATCATCTCCCTGGCCAGCGCGATACCGCCCACGACCGCGACCAGCGACAGTCCGACGCTCAGCCCCACATAGAGCGCCGTTCGCGGCCAGTCGCCATGGTCCATCATTGCCACGGTGTCG
This sequence comes from uncultured Gemmatimonadota bacterium, assembly GCA_937906875.1. Lineage (GTDB taxonomy): Bacteria > Gemmatimonadota > Gemmatimonadetes > Gemmatimonadales > Gemmatimonadaceae > CALCHX01. Next base: position 28,281 of record CALCHX010000231.1, read on the forward strand.
TGGCTGAAGGTGGAAAAGGTGGTGAAGCCGCCGCAGAAGCCCACGGTGAGCATGAGGCGAATCTCGGGACTCACCACTGGCACCTCCAGCAACCAGCGCACCAGGAAGCCCAGGAGCAGCGAGCCCGTAACGTTCACGACCAGGGTGCCGATGGGAAAGCTCCCCGCTGGCGCGAGTCGTTGTTGCAGCACGTCGGTGAGGAGGAAACGGGTCACTCCGCCGACGGCGCTACCTGCTGCCACATACCAGATAGCCGGATTCATCTGCGGAACGTATCCCGATCCCGACGACGGGGAAGTACGCGCGGCCCGGCCCTGCGCGGCCGTCAGGCGCGCTGTTGACGGCCGTGCCCCACGGGCTCGCTCGACTGCCTGTTCGTGAGCCGGCCAGTGCTCTCCAGCATCATTCGGAGGTCACCTGCCGGTAGTGGTCGGGCGAAATGGAAGCCCTGGCCCAGCTTGCACCCCAGCCTCCGCAGCCCGTCCACCTGGGACGGCATCTCGATGCCCTCGGCCACAGTCTGCATGCCCAGCGTGTCGCCCAGCGCTATCACGGCGCGAGCCAGCGCGGCGTCGCTCTCACCTCCCACGGCGTCCACGAACGCCTTGTCGATCTTCAGGATGTCGATCGGAAAGCGCTGCAGGTAGCCAAGCGACGAGTAGCCCGTACCGAAATCGTCGATGGCCAGCGAGAGACCCAGTTGCTTGAGCTCGCGCAGACGGGCGAGGGTGAGGGTCGTATGCTGCATCAGCACGCTCTCCGTGATCTCCAGCACCAGCGTATTCGCGGGAAGGCCTGAGTTGGCGAGGGCAGCACGCACGGTGTCCACGACACCGGGCTCCTGGATCTGCCGACTGGAGAGGTTCACGCTGATCCTGAGCGGTACGGCGCCTGGCTGTTGCGCCAACTGCCATTCACGCGCCTGGCGACATGCCTGCTCCAGCACCCAGCTACCCAGCGGTACGATCAGTCCCGTGTCCTCGGCAAGCGAGATGAAGTCGCCCGGTGGTACCATGCCGCGCTCGTCGTGCTGCCAGCGCACAAGCGCCTCCACGCCAATCACCTCGCCGCTCTCCAGGCGGACTATGGGTTGGTAGTGGAGCACGAACTGGCTGCGCTCCAGGGCACGACGCATGTCCGCTTCCATATCCAATCGCTCTCGCGCCGCCACCTGCATCCACGGTTCGAAGACAGCCGTCGCCGACTTGCTCTGCGTCTTCGCCTTGTACATGGCGACATGAGCGTTTCGCAGCAGGTCATCGGCGGTGTCGCCGTCGGCAGCCGGTGCGACGCCGATGCTGGCGCTCACGAAAAGCTCCGTTCCGCCAACCTGGAACGGAGCGCGGAGCGCTGTTCCCACCCGTTCGGCAATCGCCAGCACCTCGGACGGACTGGCGACGTCCTCAACCAGTATGGCGAACTCGTCACTACCCAGTCGGGCGACAGTGTCGCTGCTGCGGACGCAGAAGGAGAGTCGATCGGCTGAGACCTTCAGCAGTTGATCACCGGCCGGATGACCGAGGCTGTCATTCACCTTCTTGAAGTCATCGATGTCCACGAACAGGACGGCCAGCAACGTCGGATTCCGGACGCGTCTGGCCAGCGCATGGGCCACCCGATCCAGGAAGAGGGCGCGGTTGGCGAGTCCGGTGAGAGGATCGTGGAATGCCTGATGGGCCAGCCGTTCCTCGGAACGACGGATCTCGTCGACGAGCCGGATGTTGCGCAGCGCGGTGCTGGCCAGTGCCGCCACCACCTCCACGACTTCCACATCATGGCGGTCGTAGAGCCCTGCCGTGGCACTCTGTACGCAGAGCACGCCGAGGACTGTGTCGCCAGCGAGCACCGGAGTACGGATCACCGACTGCGCATGCCGCACGTCGTCGGTGACAGTTCCCCCTCCAGCCGGATCATTCGCGCCGTGCGCCACGATGGATCGGCGCTCGGTCACGACGCGCTCGCTCGGCATGCCGGCCAGCGGGACGACGAGCGAGCGGTCGTGAGTTACCGCACTGCCAAGGCGATGGAGTTCGTGTCGACGCTCGTCGTAGAGCGAGAAGGAGAAGGTGTCGAAGGTCAGGGCGGCGTGACAGGCGTCGTGCAGAACCTGGTGCAGCGATTCGTAGGAATCGGCTGCCATGACGCCGGCCGCGGCGCTGGCGACGGCGCGCATGCGATCTGCTGTCGCGTAGGCCAGCCTTGTCGCGTTGCGGACGGCTCTCCCGTCGGCCCGCACGTCGTGCTCCGCCGCACGGTGGCCGGTGACGTTACGGATCAGTACGGCCAACCCATTCCCGACCGGCCATGCCTGGAGTGCGTAGAGACGGTTGGCTGGCTCGAAGCGGAGCTCGGTATGGGCCCTCAACCTCCCGTCCATGGCCTTGCGTAGAAACGCTTCCCATGGCGTGCCAGCCAGCGGAAAGAGTGACCAGAGCTCACGACCCAGAATCGCCGATCGGGGCTGCCGGAACAGTCGCTCGGCGGCCCGCGTGACATGCCTGATGCGCCAGCGGCTGTCGAGCACGAGCAGTGGCTCGGGAAACCCTTCCAGCAACTCCCCGAGCGAGTCGGAGCTGTCGACCAGCGATCCGACGCCAGGGAGGAGGGCGACGTGGGACATTGGAGGTGGATGTGGGGTGGCGCGCCCGGGCAGGAGACGCTGCCCAATGCAAGCATCGGCGCCGCCAGCGCGGATCTTTACCCGACGGGCCGGCAGGATTCCTGCTCAGAAGTCATCGCCGCGCCAGCGCAGGCGCGGTATCACCCATAACGTGAACCGGGAGATCGGCATGGCAGAGGCCGCGAAGAAGGGATCATCATCCAGGGACGCTGGCAAGGGCCAGTCCAGCAACCAACCAGCAACCAGGGAGTCGCTGATCCAGGGACTGCAGGAGGATCTGGCCCGCGAGTACAAGGCCATAATCCAGTACATCATCTTCAGCCAGAAGGTAGACACGGCGCGCTTCATGAGCATTGCCCAGGAGCTTCAGGTGCACGCCCATCAGGAGCTGGATCACGCCCTCAAGATCGCCCGCCAACTGGATTACCTGGGCGCATATCCGGTTCACGAGCCGGCGCAGGTGCAGGTCTCCGACGATAACGAGGAGATGCTCTGGATCGACCTCCGGGCCGAGGACGACACGATCAGGCATTACCGCACCCGCATTCGCCAGGCCGAGTCGCTGGGGGAGTACGCGCTGGCCGAGACGCTGCAGGAGATCATCAAGCAGGAGCAGGATCACCAGATTGAACTGGCGGCGGCACTTGGCGTGGTGCCTGACGACAGCCAGCGGCAGGGGCAGGGACCGAAACAGAAGAAGGGCTGAGGGAGTACCAGGTACGCCGACGGTGAAGGCCGCGGGAAGGGTATTGCAGCCGGGCGGCCGCAAGTAGTGTTGGTCGCTCGGCTTCTGCAGCTAGATTGCACCGACCTCGACCAGGAATGCCGATGACCGACCCCCGCGCTGCCTCCCCATCCGTTCCTCCCGTCCCGGGCGTCGGGACGCCCACGTCGTCCAACGGCGCGGGGGAGGGGGGCGAGCTCGGGTCCTTTCCACTGGTGGAGGAGTCGGCGGTAGCGCTGCTGGAGACCGACGCGACGCTCTGGGCGGTGGTACTGGCCGGCGGCATCGGGACCCGTTTCTGGCCGCTCAGCAGCGCCACCCGTCCCAAGCCACTGCTCCCGCTCTCCAACGAGCGTCCACTGATTGCCGACACGCTGGAGCGGCTGGCGCCGCTGGTGAGCCCGGAGCGTGTGCTGGTGGTGACGAGCGCGGACATTGCCAATGCGTTGCATGGGGCTATCCCGCAGCTTCCGGCGCGGAACCTTCTGGTGGAACCGCATCCGATGGGGACGGCTGCGGCACTGGCATGGGCGGCGTGGGAGATAGCCCGGCGCGCGGGCCCGGAAACCGTCTTCTGCACCCTCCACGCCGACCTCGCGGTTGGCCTGCCGCAGGAGTTCCGGCGCGCCGTCAGGCGCGCCGCGGCGGTGGCCGCCACCGAGGACGCGCTGGTGGTGCTGGGCGCTCGTCCCAGTCGACCGGAGACTGCCTTTGGCTACCTGCTGCCGGGCGAGCCGTTGGACGGCGAATCGGGAATGGAGCAGAACGGTCCCTGCCGCGTCGTGCGCTTCGTCGAGAAGCCGGACGCCGAGCTGGCCGCGTCACTGATCGAGGAGGGAGCCCTCTGGTCCACCGGCACCTTCCTCTGGCGGGCCCGTGTCGTGCTCGACGAACTGCGTCAGGTGCCGGAGATCGCGCCCGCCCTGGGAGCGCTGACCGATGGCGACCTGCCTGCTTTCGCTTCCACCGTGCAGCACGTCTCGCTGGACCGCGGGATGCTCGAGCGCAGCAGCCGGGTGGTCGTGCTGCCGGGCGATTTCGTCTGGGATGACATCGGAACCTGGGCGTCGTTGCGACGTGCCCGGGAGCTGGACGATGAGGGCAATGGCGCGGTGGGGCCAGCCTACTTTGCCGAGAGTTCGGGCAACGTCGTTCACACCGAGGCTGGCCCGGTGGTGCTCTACGGTGTCTCCGGCATGGTGGTCGTGGTGCTGGGCGGCTACACCTTCGTGACGACGCTGGAACGGGCGACGGAGCTGAAGGGGTTGCTCGACGAACTTCCGGAGGAGTTCAGGCCAGGTAGCTGAGGAGCCTGTTCAGCTCCTGCGCTGTTCGGTGAACGCCCGCATGGCTTCCCGCGCGGCATCCGTGTCGAACGAGGTCTTCACGTGTGTCAGTTCATCGCGCAGTTGGGTCCGTAGCGGCGTGTCCAGGCTCTGGCGGAGGAGGCGCTTGGTAAGGGCGAGCGCGATCGGAGATCCCTCGGCCAGGCGGGCAGCGTGAGCCGACACCTCGGCAGTGAAGCTCTCTTCCGCGAACACGAGGGTCGCCAGGCCCAGGCTCAGGGCTTCGTCGGCGGAGACGTCGCGACCGCTCAGCAGGATGTCGGTCGCCGGCCCCAGGCCCACGATCCGCGGCAGATGATAGGTCACCCCGGCGTCCGGACTGAGTCCGACACGCACGTAGCCGGCGGTGAACGTGGCCGCGGCCGAGACGAATCGCAGGTCGGCGGCCAGGGCCAGGCCGAACCCTGCGCCGGCCGCCGGGCCGTTCACGGCGGCAATCACCGGCTTCTCGCAGGCAGCCATGGCCAGCACCCACCGTCCCACCCAGCCCAGGTCGTCAAGCCGACCCACCCGGGTGGACTGGTCGAGCAATGCCGGGTCGCGCAGGTCGAGGCCGGCGCAGAAGCCCCGCCCCGCCCCGGTCAGTACGACCACCCTCACGTGGTCGTCCCGTGCTGCCTCGGCCAGCGCCAGGGGTAGCTCGGCCGCGAGGGTGGGGTTCACCGCATTCAGGCGTTCGGGGCGATCGAGCATGATCGTGCGCACGCCGGCCGTGGTGGTCGCGATGACCAGGTGGGAGTAGGTCATGAGGAGAATGGTCAGGGCTCGGGAGGTACGGTCATCACCAGCCGCTGTACTCCATCCTGGACCACCCGTTGCACGCGGCCCACAGCCTCGAACGTCAGGTTCAGCGAGGAACGGGCCGTGGTCGTGAGGAGCTGACCAGCGCTGACGTCCACCAGGAGTTCGCCCTCGCGGGTCCCGTCACCGGCCACGCGTACCGGTACGCCGGCCTGCGCTCCCGTGCCCGAGAGGCGGTAGCTGGTGGTACGGGCGACGCGGGTGACCCGCCGATCGTCGTGAACGGCGGCGGTGTCCTGGACCACGTACCGGTGGGTCGCGACAGTCGTGAGTACCACCCCGCCGCGACAGCTCGTGCTCGTTACCGTGTCCGACCAGCTATCGCCGGGTGCGAGGTGGGGTGGGAGCGATGGGAGCAGGTCGCTGGTCATGGCGAGATAGGCACCCACCGGCGAATCACAGTCGGTGGTGGCAGCGGACGGGATGTCCAGACGCACACTTCCACCTTCCACTGTCCCGGCCAGTGGGATGGGGGCGGCGAGGGGCGGCGTACCGCTACCAACGCTGGCGTGGCTGCCGGCATCGATCATCACGGAGTCCACACTGCCGCCAAGAGTCGCTGCCGCCGCTGGCGTCGCCGACGGAATGGAGGGGACAATCCTGAACGTGGCGTACAGGCGAGTCACGACCGTGTCGATGACCGTGCTCGTGTCGCCCGCCACGCGGACCGTCGCGCGGCTCTCGAAGAAGGCCTTTCGTTCACCGGGCGCGTAGGCGAAGGCGGCCGGCGCAACCGCGGCGGGCGACGGTGCGGGCACTTCCACCGGTAGCCGCCGACCCCCACCGCAGGCCACGACGGTGGCGCCTGAGACGAGCCAGGTGGCAATGGCGACGGTGCGACGGTGGGGATGGTGACTGGGCTGGTGCATGATGAGAGAAGAAACAGCCCTTCACGCCGCGGCGCAAAGGGCTGTCTCATCGGATGCCACCGGCCTGTAAGCCGGGTTCTGTCGGACGGCCTGGGCCGTCCGGACGGTCATTTCTCTCGGAGCGCAGTCGCCCACGCCCTCTAGCGGCCTACCCGCGACGTCTTGTTCGGGGAGGACTGCCCCTCGTCGCCTATTGGGCCTTGCTCCAGCTGGGGTTTACCGTGCCGTCCCTGTTGCCAGTGACGCGGTGGGCTCTTACCCCACCCTTTCACCCTTGCCTGTGCCCTCGGTTGCCCGTGGGTCATTGGCGGTCTGCTCTCTGTTGCACTTTCCGTCGCGCCCTTGCGGACGCGCCCAGGCGTTACCTGGCAGCCTGTCCATGGAGCCCGGACTTTCCTCGAAGATCCTGAGACCCTCGCGACCGTCCGGCCGGTGGCTATCGACTGCTGGAAACCCCGACAGTCGAAACGATCCAACAGTTGAAATCTAATCAATTCGTGGGGCCACTGCGCCCTGACCCACGGGTCAGGGAGCGGCGGCGACATTCTTGCCCTGTGAACAGATGTGCTGGTGACCACCGTCACAATGTCATGATGGAACCGGCGGGCGGGAACGGGGCCGCATGGCCCAGGCTCGAGTAGCCAGGCAGGCGCAGGGGGTGGTAGCGATGGGTATGCAACATGGAGGGAGCGATGCGGACAGGGAGGCCTCCTCGAAGCGGCCGCGCAAGGCGGCGCGGGGCTCCGCGAAATCGCTGGAAGCTCCGGCAACCGACTCCGTCATCTCCGGTGGCAACCGCACTTCAACCGACGGTAGCGACGTGAAGGAGGCGGCGGTCGCGTTACCCGCGACCGCCATCCTCGATGCCTGTTTCAACGCGCTTGGCGTGGGGTTGGCTGTGGCCGATCAACAGCTACGTCTCCTGCGCGCCAACGATGCCTTCGCCCGCATCACATCCCTCTCCGGTGAGAGCGACGCCCAGCGGCTGCTCGCGGGCGCGCCAGTGGACAGGTTGCTGGGCAGGCATGCCGTCCGGATGCGCAAGGATGTACGCCGCGTGCTGGAGCGCGGACAGCCGGTGCTCGATCAGCAGATGAGCGACGCCCTCGGCCGCGACTCCCTGGACCCGAACGACCCCGCCGCCGACAGTCGTCGTCATGTGAGCATCAGCTACTTCCCCATTCGTCACGGCCCACGCAGACAGGGGCAGTCGGAGCCGGCCACTGGCGAGGTGAAGGCCGTCCTGATCGCGGTCAGCGAGACGACCAGTCGTGTGCGTGCGGCAGCGGAGCGCGAGCGTGCCCTGGCCCGCGCGCGGACGGCGCAGAGCCTCACCAAGCGCACGATGGCGGAGCTGTCGGCGA
>CALCHX010000232.1 GCA_937906875.1 uncultured Gemmatimonadota bacterium
CGCAGCAACGATGGATGTCCTCCCAGTCGAAGAGCTGGCCCCAGAGCCTGAGCGCCTACGAGAAAGGGCCCTGACGCTCGGTGCGCTCCGCGGTGCGACGCGCAGCCGCATGGCGATTGGCGGTCGCTCTCGCGCTGATCGGCTACCGCGCGTACCTCGCCCCCACCACGAAGTTCTTCCAGAAGCTTCTCAGCGCTTCCCGGTGCTCTCGCCGGTACGCTGCGTAATCGCTCGCAATCTCGGCGTCGACCCGCGCAACGAGTACGAATGCGTCCAGTAGCCCAGCTTCGTCCAGCCGCTGAAGATTGATGGTCGCGGCACTCTGCGGCACGGCGCGGTAGGCCGCCTGCAACGCGGCTTTCTCCTCGAGGAGGCTGCGCCGGTAGCGCGCCTCATCCGGATACGCCGCCCTGAACGGTGCGCCAACGCTCTGGTCGTCTCCCTTCCACGCTCGTCTGACGCTGTCGTACGCGACCCACGACGGTGACGCGGTAGCGCCAGTTGCGGGCGCTGCGAGCTCGATCCACGGAAAGGACAGCGGGACCCGCGCCACCTGCGCCCACGCCGACAGTGCGTGGGCTGAGACGCGGTTGTAGGGTTCCGCCACCAGCGCCTCGACGGCCTTTTCCAGGGCCTCATCGAGCTGGTTCTGCTTGAGCAGCACGTCGCTCCAATAGCGCCAGGCGGTCTCGCGATCAGGATCGATCCGTGTTGCGCGCGCATACCAGAAGTAGACGGAGTCGACGCTCCCCGAGCGCACGAATGTATCGCCGCTGAACAGCGCGGCGAGGTACATCGTCGGGTCAAGCGCGAGCGCCTTCTGGTAGAACGTCAATGCCTGTGGATAGTCGCCCGCGCTGTACGCGCGCTCCCCCTCCTGCATCGCGGCCTCGACGTCCTCACTTGTCGAGAAGCTCGCGTCAGCGCCGCCATCTTCCGGAATGCCCCGCAGCAAGGCGAGAATCTGCGCATCGGTGGATCCCAGCGCGGCGGCCCTGGCAAGCGCGGCGCGCGCTCGTACGCGCTGCTGTTGCCGCAGGGTCGCGTCGGGCACTGTGCCCAGCAATTTGAGGAGGTTGAGCCCGAGTCTCTCAAAGAGCGCGCGATCGGTGGTGTCGACCGCCGCCAGCCGCTCCAGTATCGGTTGCGCCTGCAGGTTCTTGCCGGCATTCATGAGTGCGAACGCACTGTCGCGCTCCGATTGCTGGGCGACAGCCGGCACCGTGTACAGGCACATCGCGAGCGATGCCAACATCATGATATTCTTCACGGCTTGACCAGTACGAGGGGACGGGAGGACCGCGGAAGAGGCGGACGCTGACAGGGCCGGAGCCCCGGGACCGGGTGCCCCAATATGCCTTCGGTTCCGTGCCTGAATCCAGTCTCGACAATGCAATCGATGATATTGAGGGTATCAGCACCGTCGACGAGCCCTCCGCGCTGGCCGACGGCAGACAGATATGATCCACCTGAGCACGGAACCGCATGTTGAATGTTCGAAAGTCCGCAATTGCAGTCGCGTCGCTGGTAGCTATCGCCGGTTGTGTATCGTCACAGGGGCCGCGCACCAGTTCCATCACCAGGCCGGTGACGACAAAGGTCACCACCCATGTGGTGACGCACGACGCCAAACTCATTGGCTCGGCGGTGGGTGGAGTGCGGGTCGTCATCCGGGACGCTGCCACCAACAGCGTGCTGGCCGAGGGAGTGCATTCCGGGAGTACGGGCGACACCAGGCGCATCATGCAGGAGCCGCGTAGCCGGAACGACACCATCTACACGGCTCCGGGCGGCGCACGATACGAAACGTCCATCTCCATCAGCACGCCCACCATGGTGGATATCTCGGCGGAAGGACCGCTGGCCTATCCTGATCAGATGGCGCGGACGTCCAAACGGCTGATGCTGCTGCCCGGACGCGACGTGGGTGGCGACGGCGTGGTGCTCGAGCTGCACGGTTTCATCATCGACCTCATGAGCCCCGACACCACGCAGGCGCTGCCGTCGTCGTCATCGCTGAACGTGCGGGCCAGGGTTCGCATGCTCTGCTCATGCCCCACGGAGCCGGGTGGAATGTGGGAGGTGAAGGACGTCACGGCCCGGCTGATTCGCGACAGCACCGTGGTACGCGAGACGAAGCTCAGATATTCCGGCCAGCAGAGCGAGTATACCGGGGAGTTGGGCAGGGTTGACGCGGGTGTCTATCGACTGGAAGTGCTGGCCGCCGCGCCGGCCTCGGCCACCTTCGGCTTCGTCCAGCGGCGGGTCACGATCGCGAGGTAGGCGTAACCGCATCGACGCGCCCCCCGCTCGGGAGGGACACGCCGACGCTACCGTCCACGAGGCGGCGGTGCAGGGACCTCCTTGTCCGCAACTCGCGCCAGTACCCCTCGCGCCGAACGGGGTCTCGTCGCATACTCTCCCGACCCCGGTTGGACGCCCTGGTCGGGGTTGATCGGAGAGATCCCGTTTCTGAACGAAGTCACCACCGCGGCGGTATGGCGAAACGGGCTCATGACCCCACATCAGGACGGAGCGGGTTCGGCCTCCGGCGAGGCTCGTCCTTCCCGGACCCGCCATTCCGCGCCACCGCGCGCGGCCATTTCCATCGGGGGAGATCGTTCAGTGACTCAACCAGATTCGCCCGACTCGTCGCGTCGTGAACTGACTGTCCGGGCGGTAATACTCGGCATCCTGATCACCATCGTCTTCACAGCCGCCAATGTGTATTTCGGGCTCAAGGCGGGTCTGACGTTCTCCACATCGATCCCCGCCGCGGTGATCTCGATGGCCGTCTTGAAGGCCATGCGCGGTTCCACGATCCAGGAAAACAACATCGTCCAGACGGTCGCTTCGGCGGCTGGCACGCTCTCGGCGATCATCTTCGTACTGCCCGGGCTGGTGATCGTGGGCTTCTGGACTGGATTCCCATTCTGGATCTCGGCCACCATCTGCGCCACCGGCGGCATACTTGGCGTGATGTACACCATCCCGCTGCGGCGTGCCCTGGTGACCGATTCCGATCTGCCCTATCCGGAAGGTGTGGCCTGCGCCGAGGTGCTGAAGGTGGGGGCCGGCAATACTCCGGCCGCCGACGGTGCAGCCGCCGTCGAGAGCTCAGGAGCGGGGCTCAGGGCGGTTGTCTGGGGCTCGATCGTGTCGGCGGTGTTCTTCGTGATCGTGCAGACGCGCATCTTCGCCAGCAGCGTCACCTACTATTTCAGGGTCGGCAGCGACAGGGCCGGCACGACCGGCTTCGATTTCGGGCTGTCCTTCGCGCTGTTCGCGATCGGGCACCTGGTTGGTCTCTGGGTGGGAATCGCCATGCTGCTGGGTGCAGCGATCGGTTGGGCATGGGCGGTTCCGTACTTCACGCATCTGCACTGGACAGCCGGCGATGCTGCCGTGGTGGCGCAGGCCGGCTGGAGCAACTATGTCCGTTTCATTGGCGCCGGCGCCATCGGCGTCGCCGCGGTCTGGACGTTGGCCAAGCTGGTGAGGCCACTGCTCAACGGGCTGGCCGGTGCGATGCGTGCCTCGCGTGCGCGAGATAGCGGTACGCTGGGTGAACTCCCGCGCACGGAGCACGACATCCCGATCGGCCAGGTAGGCGTGATCTCGCTGGCGTGCCTGATCCCGATCGGCTACCTGCTGTGGCATTTCGCCGTCAACACCGGCCTCGGTGACGTGGCCTGGACGCTGGTGATTGGCGGCGTGACCTTCGTGGTGCTGCTGAGCTTCGTGGTCTCGGCTGTGACCGGCTACATGGCTGGATTGATCGGGTCGTCCAACAGCCCGCTGTCCGGCATCGGCATCCTGGTGGTGGTTGTCGTCGCGTTGCTGCTGGTGGTCGGGGTCAAGCCATCCCTGCCGCCCACCGCGGACAGGGCGCTGGTGGGGTTCGCGCTCTTCCTCACCTCGGTCGTCTTCGCCGTGGCGTCGATTGCCAATAACAACCTGCAGGACCTGAAGACCGGCCAACTGGTGGACGCCACGCCGGCGCTGCAGCAATGGGCGCTCGTGATCGGTGTACTGGCGGGCGCGGTGGTGATTCCGCCGGTGCTGGATCTGTTGCAGAACACGTATGGCTTTCTGGGGGCCCCGGGCGTCGATCCATCCCGGGCACTGCCCGCGCCACAGGCCGGCCTTATCGCGGCGCTGGCGCAGGGTGTGATCACCGGCGACGTGCCGTGGGACATGATCAGCCTGGGCGCCGGTATCGGCGTGGCGATCATTCTGCTGGATGAGGTGCTGGCCCTGACGAGGAAGGGGCCGAGGTTGCCGCCGCTGGCGGTTGGTCTCGGCATCTACCTGCCCACGTCGACCACGCTGATGGTAGTTGTCGGAGCGCTGGTGGGGGCGTGGTTCGACCGCCGTGCGGGCCGGCGTCCGGTCGACGAGGCCACTGCAACCCGCCAGCTTGGCGTCCTGCTGGCTTCCGGTCTTATCGTGGGTGAGAGCCTGCTGGCGGTGGTTTTCGCCGCCCTGGTGGGTTTCAGCGGCAAGGATTCACCGATCGCGCTGGTCGGCGCGAGTTTCCGGGTTCCGGCTATCTTTGTCGGTGGCGTGGTGTTTGTCGCTAGCATCGCCGTGCTCTATCGCTGGATCACGCACATGGGGCGTTCCGAGGCGGCTTCCTGAATCGCCTGGCGTCGCCGTGGGTGCGCCTGTGGCAGGATGACGGCGGCACCCTCGACGTCGAGCTGCGCCAGGATGCGAACGGTATCGTACAACGGCCGATACCGCCGCTTCCATGAGGTCTTCAGCCTCACCCATGTGCCAATGGGATTCGGACGCTGCCCACGAGGACGGAGCGCGTGCCCCTGTCTTGAGGTGATGCAGAAGGGCGCGGAGCCCGGTCCCGAGTTCAGCGGAGCGCCCGCGCGATATGCCACGTCCTGTATACAGCAGTCCCGAGCGCTCCGACGCCGATGAGCCCCACCGCGGTCAGCAGTACGGTGCCGCTACGCCAGTCGAGGAGCGTTGCGAGAGGGGCATCGAGCAGGGCCGCGAGCGCCAGCAATACCAGACGCTCGGCCCGCTGCATCACTCCGCCCCGGCAGTCCACTCCCACCACTGCTCCCTTCGCGCGGGCGTAGCTCACCATGAGCGAGGCGCCGAGCGCGAGCACCGTCGCCATGACCGCCCACGTGGAGGGCGCGAAGTATGCGGCGAGGCCGATGAAGACGAAGGTCTCGGCGAAGCGGTCCAGCATGGAGTCCAGGAACTCCCCGTATGGGGAGGCAAGGCCGAGTGCGCGAGCGATGCGTCCGTCGAAGATGTCACAGAGACCGCCGAGCAGTATCAACCAGCCGGCCATCGCGAGCGAGCCTCGGGCGAGAGCGACGCCCGCGAGGAGGCCGAGAAACATGCCGGCGAAATTGAGGACGTCGGGGGAGATCCTGAGCGACACGAGCGCTCCCTCGATCGGTGCGATCAGCCACATGAGCCAATCACGGATCCAGCGACCGAGCAATATCGTGGTGGGCCGGCGAGCGACGTCGGAGTCCACCGGACGGTCGCGCGCGACAATCGCGAAGACCGGCATGGTGAGCACGACCACGGCGGCAATCGCCAGGAGCAGGTATGTCACGAAGTTCATAAGGAGTCGCGACGTTGTGGGCGCGAGCGCAGGTAGCGAAGCGCCTTGGGCCAGAGGAAGATGAGTGGCCAGCGGCGTTCGCGCTCGGTCAGTTGCATGCGCACCCCGCCCCGGCGCTCCAACTTGCGCAGCAGATAGTCCTGCCAGTTGTCGTAGAGCGCCATGTATTTCAGCCATCGGAGGGTGGCGCGCAATTTGCTGCGCCTGAAGTACATCGCAATACGTAGCTGTTCCAGCGGCCCGGGACGGACAGGATCAGAGTAGTCTTCCCCGTCGCGGCTCAGTACCCCGTCGTCGGCCAGGGAGCGGAGTAGTCCGGCATACATCCGGTCCATGGTTTCCCGCTGTGCAGCCAGGAGGGTGCCTATGCGTTCCCGGCCCTCGGGTCGAACTTCAGCCTCGAACGAGGTCTGGAGGAGAACCCGGCAGTAGCAGGCCACGTCGAACCGGGTCGGAAGATGGACGCGTCCCCAGCGAAAGGTATGGGCACGTGCTGCCAACAGAGAATCGACCACGATGTCCCGACTCCGGTTGTCTCGCGTCCATACGAGTTGCACATGCTGGAACAGGCGACCGTGGGTGAAGTGATCTCGCGCGCGAGGGGAGCATGCGCGCTGGAAGTCACGAACGGTGAGAATGGCACACTTCGCCTCCAGCGGTGGAGTGGTGTCGCTGTCGACGATCGCCACCACGTTCGGAGGCAGCACCCGATTGAGCCGCGCGGCCTTCGCCGGCGGGTAGCTGGTACCCACCCGCTCGGAGAGCGAGCAGTAGGCTTTCCGGTAGTCATCCACGACAACAAAGAAGTCGTGCGCGCTCTCGGGCCGCGCCTCGGAGCGATGGGCGTGCGAGCCATAGTGGATGATCGCGGCCGTGGCCGGTCCGAAGCCGCTCGCGAGGAAGTGGGCAAGCCGCTGGGTGTCCGATGATGCTGGAGAATCCAGTCCAGTCGCGAGGGCGTTACGCAGCTCCGACTCATCCATGCGCGTCTGTGGCGGTGCCGCGCCCGCCCCTCCCGGGTTCGGAATCCAGCTCGGCCAGCATGGCGGCCATCCGCGCGTGGAGCATGTCGATGAAAGCGTCGGTGGCGTTGTCGCTCGAGCCGCGGGGTGGGGGAGCGAGAGGCCCGGAGATGTTGATTCGCACATCGAGATCCGCGAAGTTGGCGAGACCATCGAGGAAGGTTCTCGCGTTCTCCATCCCATGGACCACGACGCAGTACACGGGACGTTGCGCCCGCGACAGGACAATTCGCAGCCCGCTCCGCATGAAGCGCCCCAGGCCACCATCGCGACTACGGTGCCCCTCCGGAAAGATCAGCAGCGACTGCTCGCCTCGCGCCACCTGCTCGGCGGCATCGGTGAGCGAGGCGAGTTCGGAGCGGGAGAGCATTCTTCCCTGCGAAACGAGGGGGTATCGGGCCAGTCGAATGAGGGGCGAGACACCCGGTATTCCCCACCGGTACCGGTCACGTGTGGGAATGAGCGGGTACGGGCCTGGCACCAGCCGTAGACCAATGGGTATATCGAGGACTGACTGGTGATTCATCACCACGATGCAGCTCTCAGCCGGAATGGCTCCCTGCACGGTGATGCGCACGTTCGCAATGGTGCGCGCCATGACGAGCGCCGATCTGGCGTGGAATCGGAGCCAGGCCCGAACCATCCGCCTGCGGCGGGTGGGGAAGAGCCAGATGGCCGGCCAGAGGATGATGCGCTGGCCAAGGCCGATGGCCACGGGAAGATAGATTGTGAAGGCGAGGATATAGCAACTACTGCGCATGACGCGCACGGCCCGAGCTACCCGACCGACTCCGCCGGTGCGCGACTTGGCAGGATCAGCGCTGTAGGGACTCAATCGGAGATCACCCCATGGCAACACGAGTAGAAGCGCGTCAGGGCACGAGCGTCAACGACTACGATTACAGTAGCTTCTTTTACTCGTCGAGCGACGACCCGTTCGCGATACTGGATCCATACGCTGAATGGTTCACCCGGGCGGTGCCGACAGGCTACTACCTGTTTCAGCAGCCCATGTCGACGCCTCCCGGGAGCCGGATCGATGTCACGGAAGGGCTGCACCATGAGCACATCAGGCTCCTGAACCTAGCATCGTACAACTACCTCGGACTCTCGAACAGGCCCGAGGTGATCGAGGCGGCCAGGGCAGCGCTGGACCAGTACGGGCTGGGAGCGGCCGGCTCGCCGCTGCTGAGCGGCATGATGGATATCCACGTGCAGCTCGAGGAGGCGTTGGCGAGGTTCAACAGGAAGGAAGCCGCGATGGTCTTTCCCACCGGCTACAGTACCAACGTGGGGCTGATCTCGGGTCTCATGCGCCCCGGCGACTGGATCATCGCGGACCAGAATGCGCATGCCAGTATCGTTGACGGCGCGATCCTCTCGAAAGCCAATGTCCGGTTCTTCCGGCATAACAACCCGGCCGATCTCGAGAGGAAGCTCAAGCAGGCGACGGGCAAGAAGCTCGTTGCCATAGAGGGCGTGTACTCCATGGACGGGGACGTGTGTCCGTTACCGGAGCTCGTGGAGGTGGCGAAGCGCTACGGTGCGCGAATCATGCTCGACGAGGCGCACTCTGCTTTCGTCTACGGCGACAATGGGCGTGGCGTGGCCGAGATGTACGACCTGGAGGACGAGGTGGACATCCACGTCGGCACCTTCTCCAAGGCGTTGGGTGGCCAGGGCGGCTACGTGGCCGGTTCCAGAAAGTTGTATGATTATCTGAGGGGCTTCGCCCGTGCGCGCGTCTTCTCGTGCGCGCTCGCGCCGGCGGTCACCGCTGGCGTACTCAAGTCGCTCGAACTGGCCCAGCAGGAGCCGGAGCTGAGGGAGCGGTTGTGGAGCAATGTGCGCCATATCAGGCGTCGTCTCGACGAGGAGGGCGTGGATGTCGGCGACTCCACGTCGCAGGTCATCCCTGTCATGGTGCGCAACGACCGACGTATCTTCGAGCTGGGTCACAAGCTCCTCCGTGCGGGGCTGTACCTGCAGCCCGTCATCTATCCCGCGGTTGCCAAGCATCGCTCGCGTTTCCGCGTCTCGATCTCGGCTTCGCATACCTGCGAACAGCTCGATGAGGGTGTCTCGATCCTCGTTCGCGTCCTGCGTGAAGAGGGGGTAATGGTATGAGCAGCGACAGGGAGGCACTGGTCCAGTATCACTTCCGCGACGCCGTCGGAGGGTTCTTCGAGCTCCCCACGGAAAATGCTCGCGCCATCCTGCCGCCAGAGCTGCAGCCGGTGGAGCCGCATCATGGATCAGGTGTATTGAGCGTGATGGCCTTCGACTTCCAGGACAGCCCGGTCGGAGCCTACGGAGAGCTGATCCTGTCGATCCATGTTGCGCCGCGCGTCGAGCCCGGACAGGCGTGGCCGCGCTCGGCCTTCTACCCCTTCCGGGTCGGTACCACCACCCGTCATTCGCGCGAGCACGCGATCGAGCGCTGGCACCTGCCGCACTACATGCAGGACATATCGATCGCCTGGGATCGCGGCGACGGCCATATCACCATCCACGCCACCGACCGCGGAGAGTCCATAGTGGACATGACGATCACCGAGCACGAGTGGTCGAACGTGGATCATCTGTACCAGGTTTTCATGAACGATCAGGAGGGCCAGTATACCTCCAACATCGTGATGTCGGGCGCGTTCAGCGAGAACGAGGAGGAGCGCGGCGGGATCACGATTCACTCCCAGGCGATGACGGACCTCGTCGAGGGTTGGGAGGTGAACTTCACCCCCTTCCGCGAACTCTGGATGAAGAACGGGGTTCAGACTTTCCACCCGCTCCAGCAACTGGCCGCCCACGCTCGCCAATGAGGGCTGACGTCTGCGTGATCGTGAACCCCGCCTCGGGAAGGGGGCAGGGCGCCAGGGTGGAGGCGGAGGTTCGTCGAGCGTTCGCCTCGATTGGAGTCGACGACGTCCGCACGACCAGCGTGAAGGGCGACGAGAGCATCGTTGCCCTTCGGGCTATCGAAGAGGGAGTGGAAACGATCGTGGCCGTGGGCGGCGATGGCACGTGGGGGAACGTGGCGAACACGATCATCTGCTCGGGTGCGAGTGTGCGCCTGGCGTTGATCGCCGCCGGCACTGGCAACGACTTCGCGAAGACTCTCGATGCGCCCGCCACCGACTTCGTCGCGACCGCGCGACTCGTGGCAGATGGGATCGAGCGGAGAGTGGACGTCGGCCAGGTGGAGGAACGGTACTTCCTGAACGTCACCGGCTTCGGCTTCGACATCGCGGTTCTCGAGGACATCGAGGGCATCCGGTGGCTCAAGGGGGACGCACTGTATCTCTACTCGGCGATACGCCAGCTCTTCGGCTACGACGGGGTGGAGATCGCGGTCGCCAGTGCAGCCAGCGCGCGTAGTTCGGCGAGGCACCTGATGTTGATCATTGCCAATGGGAAGAACTTTGGCGGATCCTTCCGGATCGCACCGGCGGCGAGCGTGACCGATGGGCAACTGGATGCGATCGCCATAGCGGTTGCACCGCCGTTGCGCCGCGCCCGCCTTCTTGCTGCCGCCACTCGAGGCACACATGTGCTTCTCGCCGGGGTGCGCGCCGAGCAGGCGCCGAGCTTCACGCTCACCTTCCCGACCCCGCCAGCTTACGAGACCGACGGGGAGTACAATCGTGCGAGCTCGACGCGCCTGGAAGTTCGCTGCGTTCCAGGCGCGTTGCGCGTGGTGGCCCCTGCCGAGCAGTCGAACGGCGGCAGCAGGACCACCGGACGAACGGTTGCCTGAAGTGCGGGCGATTTCCTTCGCGGCACCCATCCCAACCTACCTCGCCACGCTCGCTGCCGGCACGGTATCCGACCGGTTGTTTCTGGGATGGCACTCGTGCACACGCCTCGTCGATATGGAAGCACCGGTGTTGCCCGGCGACCGGTGGGTGCGCATCCGCACGCGGATGGGCGGGATCTGCGGAAGTGACATGAACCTGATAACATTGAAGGCCAGTCCATCCGCATCCCCATTCTCTTCATTCCCCTTCGTGCTCGGCCACGAGAACGTGGGTGACGTGGTGGAAGTCGGCCGCGCGGTTCGGAGGGTAGCCGTGGGTGAGCGCGTCGCCGCGAACCCGCTCCTGTGCTGTGAGCCGCGGGCAGTGCAGCCACCATGCGCCGCGTGTGCCGCCGGCGATCATTCGCGTTGCGCCCACTTCACCGACGGTGACGTCGCTCCGGGCATGTTGATCGGCACGACTCGCGGTGTCGGCGGTAGCTGGGGCGAGGAGTTCGTCGCGCACGAATCGCAGATCGTGGCAATACCCGAGAGCATGAGCGATGAGGAGGCGGTCCTGATCGAGCCCTTCGCATGCTCGTTGCACGCGGTACGGGCCAACATGCCGGAGACCGGCCAGCGCGTTCTCGTCATCGGTGCTGGTTCCATCGGGCTTCTCACCATGGCCGCGCTCCAGGCCGTTGCGCCGGGAACGGAGGTTACCGTCCTGGCCCGGCATGACTTCCAGGGCGCGCACGCCCGGCGCCTCGGCGCTACCACGGTCGTGCCCGCGCGCGGCAACTACACGGAGGCGCTCGCGGCTACTGCCGGTACGCGCCTGCTTCAGCCCATAATCGGCAAGCCAGTGGGTGTCGGTGGCTTCGATCTCACCTTTGTGTGTACCGGCGGGG
>CALCHX010000233.1 GCA_937906875.1 uncultured Gemmatimonadota bacterium
ACCGGCGGTGCTCGAAGCGACCGACCTGCTCGGACTGGTGGCGCACCGCTTCCCCTTCCTGCTCGTGGACCGGGTGGAGGTGGCAGAACCCGGCAGACGGGTGGTGGGTCTGAAGCGAGTGACCGGGAACGAGTGGTGCAGCGTCTTCAGCGGCGATGGGCGCCCCTTTCCCATGCCAGGGATGCTGGTCATCGAGGCGCTGGCGCAGACGAGCGCGGCTCTCCTGGTGGGGCTGGCCAGTACTGACGAGGACCTGATAGGCTATTTTGCCGCGCTCACCAAGGTGCGTCTCCGCGAGCCGGCGCAACCCGGTGAGACGCTGCGTCTGACGGTGCAACTGAACAGTTTCCGCCGCGGCATCGCCCGGCTTCAGGGCCTCGCGGCCGTGGACGGCAGGACGGTGGCCACGGCGGAGTTCGTGACCGTCGTACGCCCTCGTCCCCGGGGCTGATCAGGCCCGAGCTACGGCCTGCCTCGCCCGGGCCCGCCTGGCTCCCATCGCTCCCGCCCTACCCCTGCTCTGCTGGCGTCAGTGAGCGTGCGTGACGGATCAACTATCAGCCTCACCCTCACCCGGATCCATCTGCGTCGCGCCAATGCGGTCGAGCAATGCGGCCAGCGGCCGCGCCGCGGCCAGTCCGGCGGCACTGCCGGTGAACCGGAAGCCCCTGGGCGCGAAGATGCCGTTGTCCGACTCCATGGCGGCAACGTGCTTCTCGCTGGCATGCTGAGCGGCGTAGGCACGGCCACCCTCTCCGCCATGCTCCTCGTTGGTCCAGAGCACCACGCGCACCGTCCGCTTCGGGCGCAGACCGAGCTTCTTCATCAGGCGCACAGCCTCCCACGCCGCGACACTGCCACCGCCGTCATCCATTGCTCCCTGCCCCACGTCCCAGGAATCGATGTGGCCGCCCAGCACGACGACTTCGTCAGGCAGTTCGCTACCACGGATCTCGGCGACCACGTTGTGCGACTGCGCCATGGGTAGCGTGCGCGCTTCCATCCTGAGCGTCACCACCGGTTTGTCGCCACGCAGGTACATGCGATGGATCATCTCGGCATCCTCCACGCTCAACGCTGCCGCCGGGATTCGTGCGACCGTGGTGTCGGTGTGGCGCATGCCGCCGGTGTGCGGAGTCTGCATGGAGAACGAGGCCACGGAGCGGATGAGGGCGGCCACCGCCCCCACCCTGGCCGCGGCCGTGGCTCCGCCGCCGCGATACTGCACGGCTTCGCGGTAGGCATCGAACGGCGGCCTGTCCTGCGGGAACGGGTAGTCGAAGAGGACGATCCTTCCCTTCGCTTCGGCGGCGCGCGCGTTGAGGTCGTCAAAGTTCTTCACGACCATCACGGGCGCGGTGATCCCCTCCGGCGGCGTCGCCACGCTGCCGCCCAGGCCGAGCATGTGGAGGGTGCTCACCCGCGGCTCGAGGAGCGTCACCGACTCCGCGCCACGCGACCAGTTGGTGACCATCACCGGCTCGCCGCGCACGTTGTCCAGTCCGTCCGTCTTCATCTCGCCGAGGATCCAGTTTATGGCCTGCTCCAGTGCCGCCGAGCCGGCCGGGCGTGGCCCGAAGGTATCGACCAGGCGGGCGAGCCTGTCGTAGCCCGTGGTGTCGGCCAGGGCGGCATCGATGAGCCGGTTGGCGGGATCGCGAAGCGCGTCCACGGTGGTTGCCTGCGCACCGAGGGGGAGAGCGGCTGCAAGCGAGGCAACGAGCAGGTAGCGGAGCATGGGCGAGGAGAGGAGTAGGGAAGGATGGCACACCGAGCACGTCGAGCGGCCGTGGTACGGGGCCGCTCGACGCATCTGGATAATTCATCTTAATGGTGACGAGCGCGGATGGCGGCTCTCACAGCAGATACGTCACAGGCCGCGCGGCCGTCACCCGCTCATCGTCTGCGCGTCGGGCGACGCGACTCCGCCAATGGATGCCTGCGGAATCCGCACCGACCCGGCTGGTACGATGTTCTGATTCACCCGGAAGAAATTGTCCGGATCGTACCGCTGCTTGAGTGCGCTCAGCCGCTCGTAGTTCATGCCATAGGCCGACTGCACCCGGTCCTGTTCGTCGCGGGTCAGGAAGTTGACGTACGCTCCGGGCGCCGCCCACGGCTTGGTGGCAGCATAGGTGGAACGAGCCCAGCCAGTGTGAGCATCGTCCGCCGTGGCGTCATCCCACCGAGCGTGGGCGTTCATTATGAACTGCGCGCTCCGAACAGTGTACGCGGTGGACTCTTCCGGCCGGCTGCTCACCGCGCCGCCCAGGTGGGCGAGGAAGATCTCGCACTGCGGTCCGGGCGACCTCCGGAACTGCTCGACAATGGTATCGATCAGAGCGTCATCGAGGCTCATGAAATTGTGGGTCTTCCAGTAATTCCGCGCACCCGGTGTGAGCAGCGGATCGAAAGCCGCCTGGAAACCGGTATACGGTGTCGGGCCCACGACGTCGGCGTGCGGCGAGCCGATCGCGCGCAGCGGCCGCAGCGCTCGCTCACCGTCGGCCACCGGACCGCTGTAGCATACGGCTATCACCACCACGTCCTGACCATGTACCTGCGGCGGCAGGAAGGGGAGCGGCGGCGCCTTGCGAAGCACCACCCAGGCGGTGAGCGTTTCCGGTGCCGCGTCCACCACATCCCGGTAGCGGCGCAGCAGCCCGGCGGCGTCGTCGGCTGGATGGACGATGAGGCCGGCCAGCACCTCCGGGCCCACCGCATGAAGGTTGAACAGGAACGAGGTGACGATCCCGAAGTTGCCACCCCCACCGCGTATGGCCCAGAAGAGGTCGCTGTTCTGCTGGTCACTCGCTTCCAGCAGCGCTCCGTCGGCGGTGACGATGTCAGCCGCGAGCAGATTGTCCACACTGAGGCCGAAACGGCGCGACAGCCAGCCATAGCCGCCGCCCAGGGTGAGACCGGCAATGCCGGTGGTGGAGTTGATGCCAAGTGGTGTGGCGAGGCCGAATGCCTGGGTCTCACGATCGAAGTCGGTGAGTAGTGCGCCCGGTTCGACGCGTGCCGTGTGGGCCCGCGGGTCCACCCGCACCGAGCGCATGGACGAGAGATCGATGAGCATCGCACCATCGGCGAGAGCGTTGCCGGCGATGTTGTGCCCGCCACCGCGTACGGAGACGAGCAGGTTGTGCTCACGAGCGAAGCGCACCGCTTGCATGACGTCGGACACACCCTCGCAGCGGGCGATGAGCGCTGGCCGACGGTCTATCATGGCGTTCCAGATCTGCCGCGCGTCGTCATAGCCTGGCGCACCCTGCGGCACCAGTTCGCCACGAAGGTTGGCGGCCAGGACATCGACATCGTCGGACGCGAGTGACTTGTCGTCACCGGCGAGTGTGCGGATGGTCAGTTCTGACATGATCGTCCATGCCTCCTGATCAGCTCAGGCTCACTGCCGCACGCGAACGATCCTTCGCGATGGCCGGCGGTGGTGAGGTGCTGCCGACGACGTTGAGCAGTTCGCGACGTCCACTCTCCACCAGCGGCACGAAGCGAGCATACCATTCGCGCCAACGGGGATCCTGCGACGTCGCGCGCATCTCCTCCTCCAACCCTGACACGCTCTCGTGACTACTCTCGAGGACGAGGGTGTAGTAATTGCCGGCGAAGTCGGTGAGCAGGCGGACATCCTTCACTCCCGGCACGCTCCGGATGAACTCGATGCCCTCCTGCCACAGCGCGATTGCCTCGCGAGCCATGCCGAAGCGAAGCTGGAACACGTCCCGGACGACGATCATCGTGGCCTCCGATGCTGGCGAGCGAGGTCGGGGTTCCCGCTCATGCACGTCTGGTCCGCGTCCCCGAAGGGCGATCTCCGGCCCGCCCCGCGCGGGCACCCGGCCGGCCCGAACGCGATGACCGGCCGAGCGCGATTGCACTCAGCCGGTTTCGCGATTGGCTCCGCCCCGCACATGGGCGACCACGAGTCGGCGCGGGGGTTCATGGCCTCTGAGAGTGCACCAGTATTGGAGGGCCCTGGATGGCTGTCAAGCGAACACCAGCGCCGGGAGCACTACCGGGATACCCGTATCGGCGGGACGAGTCGCGGCCGGAGGTTCGCCTTGCCCTGCAGCGATTGTCCTGCAGTATCCCCTGTATCGCGCTGACACCACAACGCATTGCGCGTCGCGACCGTTCACAGAGTCCAGCCCTTCGTCGACCGCCACCCGATACTCGAAGATAGAATCATGCACCCGTCCCTGCTCCGTCGCGCCCTGTTCTCCGCCGCGCTGCTCATGTTACCGGGCGCCGTCGCCGCGGCGCAGCCCGTGGCACCCGAGCTCTATCAGGACATGCGCTGGCGCATGATCGGTCCGTATCGCGCCGGTCGCACCAAGGCCGCCGCGGGCGTGCCGGGCCAGCCCAACGTATATCTGGTTGGTGTCACCAACGGCGGCGTCTGGAAGACCACCGACTACGGACGCACCTGGAAGCCGATCTTTGACGACCAGCCCACCGGATCCATCGGCGCGCTGGCCGTCGCGCAGTCATCGCCAAACATCATCTATGTGGGTAGCGGCGAGGGGCTGCAGCGCCCCGACCTGTCCACCGGCGACGGCATCTATCGCTCCGACGACAGCGGCAGCAGCTGGGTGCACCTTGGCCTGCGCGACGGCCAGCAGATCCCGCAGATCGCCGTCGACCCCGGCAATCCGGACCGCCTATTCGTCGCCGTCCTCGGCCACCCCTACGGCCCCAACGAGGAGCGCGGGATCTTCCGCAGCACCGATGGCGGACGGTCGTTCAGCAAGGTGCTCTACAGGGGCGAGGATGCCGGCGCGGTGGACGTCGTCATCTCCCCCGACGACCCCAACACCGTCTACGCCGTACTCTGGGAAGCCCGTCAGGGGCCGTGGGAGAACGGCGCCTTCACCGGCCCGGAGAGCGGCATCTACAAGTCCACCGACGGCGGCGACACGTGGCGCCCGCTCACCACCGGCCTGCCCACCTTCGACGAGGGACTGGGACGGATCGGGATCACCGTGGCGCCGAGCGACGCCAGGCGCATGTACGCGACGGTGGAGGTGAGGGGCGCGGGCCTCGTCTACCGCTCCGACGACGCCGGCGAGAGCTGGCGGAAGATCACCGACGACACCCGGCCCGCATCGCGGCCGTCCGACTTCGCCGAGATCAAGGTGGATCCGCGCAATCCGGACATCGTCTACACCGGCAGCATCGTGGCCTGGAAGTCGGTGGACGGCGGCGTCACCTGGACCGCCTTCAAGGGCGCCCCGGGCGGCGACGACTACCACCGCATATGGATCAACCCGGAGAACCCGGACATCATCCTGCTGGCCGTGGACCAGGGCGCGGTGATAACGGTGAATGGCGGCCAGACGTGGAGTTCGTGGTACAACCAGCCGACGGCGCAGCTCTACCACATCACGGCCGACAACGCCTTCCCCTACCGAGTCTGCGGCGGCCAGCAGGAGAGCGGATCGGTGTGCATCCGGAGTCGTAGCGACTACGGCGCCATCACCGATCGCGACTGGACGCCGGTGGGCGTGGAGGAGTATGGCTATGTCGCGCCGGACCCGAAGGACCCGGACATCGTCTACGGGGGCAAGGTCACGCGTTGGGACAGGCGGACCAAGCAGGTCCAGGACGTGGCTCCAAGGCCGTTCCGCTCGGCGGACTACCGCGTACTGCGCACGGCGCCGGTGGTCTTCTCGATGGTCGATTCCACGACCCTCTACTTCGCTTCCAATACCCTCTGGCGCACCACTGACGGGGGCCAGAAGTGGACCGAGATGTCGCCCGACCTCACCCGCCGCGACTCCATCGTTCCGGCCAACGTCGGCAGCTACTCGAATACGCCGCAGGCAACCGCACGGCACCCGGGCGTCATCTACACCATCGCGCCGTCGTACATCACCACCAACGTGGTATGGGTGGGCAGTGATGACGGCCTCATCCACGTCACCATGGACGCCGGGAAGACGTGGAAGGACGTGACGCCCCCGGCCCTGAAGTCTCAGCCGTGGAGCAAGATCTCGCTCATGGACGCCGGCCACTTCGACTCGCTCACCGCGTACGCGGCCGTCAACACCATACGCCTGGACGACCTGCGCCCGCACATCTGGCGTACTCATGACGGCGGAAGGACGTGGACGGAGATCGTCGCGGGCATCGACAGCGGGGCGACGATCAACGTGGTTCGCGAGGACCCGGTGAAGCGCGGATTGCTGTATGCCGGGAGCGAGACGCAGACCTGGTTCTCGATCGACGACGGGGCGAACTGGCAGTCGCTCCGGCTCAACATGCCGGCGACGTCCATTCGCGACCTGATCGTCAAGGACGACGACATAGCTGTCGGCACGCATGGTCGCTCGATCTGGATCCTGGATGACGTGACACCACTACGGCAGTTGGATGCACGGAGCGCCAGCCGCGGCGTCGCCCTGTTCACGCCGCAGACGGCCACGCGCTGGCGGTGGAATTCGTGGACCGATACACCGATCCCGATCGACGAGCCGCGCGGCGACAACCCGCCCGATGGCGCGCTGGTGAACTACTGGCTGCAGAGCGGCGCGCAGTCGGTGACTCTGGAAATCCTGGATTCGCGGGGCCAGGTGATACGCCAGTACAGCAGCTCCGACACTTCCATGGCGCCGCGCGATATCGGCAATGTGCCGGCCGTGTGGATCCGTCCCACCCAGGTGATCGCCGCCACGCCCGGCATGCATCGCTTCGTCTGGGACATGCGCCACGACCCGCCGTCGGGGATCGCGCCATCCTACCCGATCTCGGCGATCCCCGGCAACACACCCCGCAATCCGCGCGGCCCACTGGCAACTCCGGGCAGCTATACGGCGCGCCTGACGGTGGACGGCCAGAGTGTGTCGCAGCCCTTCACCGTTCGCATGGACCCGCGGGTGACCACGACGCCGGCCGTGCTCGCCCACCTGCTCGAACGCTCACTTGCGTTGCGCTCGGCGCTGGACTCCACGGACGCTGCGTTGAAGGGCATTGCCGCACGTCGAGCGGCGATCAACGCGGCCCGAGCAGGCGCCACGCCGGCCCGGATCGCAGTGCTCGACTCGCTGGATCGCCAACTGGCCGCACTGGCTGGATCGGGTGGTGGCCGCGGTGCATTGCCGGGAGGCGGCGAGAGCCTGGCACAGTTGCAGGGCCAGCTCTACTCCCTCTACAACCTGATCCAGGGCGCCGATGTCGCTCCTACCACGCAGGCCGAGGCGGCCATTGCCGACCGGCTGGCGGCTCAGCAGGCGCTGATGACGCGGTGGCGCCAGTTGGAGGGATCGGCTGGCCTGCCTCGCTGATCCTCGACAGAATCCTGGGATGGATCGCTGCGGCCATCAATGCAGCGATCCCCACCGGGTTCGATGCGCTCGTCCCTCATGTCCAGCGCGCGGAGCGACCCGTCGTGCAGTTGTCCGGCTGACCCGACACCGCGGGCTCAGGCCGATGGACCTTTCACATCCGGCTCGGTAGTCACCGCCGCCCCCTCCTCGCGCAGCGGAGCGACGAAGTTGAACCGTTCGAGCACCATCCGGCCGTGCCGTCCGGCACGGGTGTCGAATCGATAGCTGGTCACGCCGCAGTTCGGCACATCCTCGGCACGATCGATGGCCAGGATCTCCTCCTCCGTCATGCATTCCAGCAGGTAGCGAAGACACAGCACGATCACCTGGTGACAGACGATCAGCACACGCTCGCCACTGTAGTGCAATGAGATGGTATCGAGCGCACTTCGCAGGCGAAGTATCACGTCGCACCAGCTCTCCCCACCTGGCGGACGGTGATAGAACTTGCCCAACAGGCGGCGGAATTCAGCCTGTTCGGGGTATCGTTCGAGGATTCCACGGACAGTGAGGCGGTCCAGAATACCGAACTCCTTCTCACGCAGCCGCTCGTCCAGGATCAGCTCGTCGTCCGTTCCGAAGCCGCCGGCTTCCCGGACCAGCTCCGCCGTGCGCACCGCACGCACGTAGGGTGAGACGAGGGTCACGGACGGTCGACGATCCTCCGGTTGATCGGCGAACCAGTGTCCCAGCGCCGTTGCCTGCAACTCACCAAGGGCGCTGAGCGGAACGTCCACATCCCGACCCGCAATGTCGACAACGGACATGCCAGCGGCCCGCGCCGCGTCGCGAGCGACGTTCCCGGCGCTCTCGCCGTGGCGCACTATCCAGAGAATTTCCGGCCACCGTTGGGGCATTTAGCACGGACCTGTCTTGAGGTTGAGGGGCGAAACGGCGAGGGGACACCGCCGGTGAAGGCTGATCCAGCCGCTTCATCGTCCACCACATATTCCGGTAACAACATGATCGATCGCACACAACTTGCCAGTTACAGGCCGCAGGCGCGTTCAGCCTTTCCGGAAGGATCCATCGCACCCTCCGGTTGGCAGCCCTTGCACGTGCACCCTGCACGTGCGCCCTGCACGTGCGCGTTGTACGAGCGCTCGGTACGTGCGCGTTGTACGTGCGCGTTGTACGTGCGCTCGGTACGTGCGCCCTGTACGTGCGCCATGACATCCCCCCGCTCCCCATTTCATTTGATCCTTCGCCCACGCGGTATGGTCCTGGCCATCATCATGGCTCTCGCGGTGCAGCTCACAGCATGCGACAGATCGGAACTCCGCCAGCGCATGAATGATGGTACCGCCCACGAGCAGTATGCGCGGTCGCTGGCCGATGCAGGGCTGGACGGGACGGCACTGGGCCGCGACTGGCTGGAGTCGGCGTCGCACGCTCTCACATCGCCGACGACCGTGGCGCTACCGTTCCGCGAGGCCGGCTATTTCGCGCCTGACGAGGCCGGCGCGATCGCCTACCGGGTGCAGCCGCAACGCGGGCAGCAGTTGCGGGTGACCGTTCATGCACGCACGAGCACGCCGACCGGGGCGCATGCGGGAACATCGAGCACGACACCGAGCGGCACACCGCCCGGCACACCCGCGCACGACGTCGGCGACAACCTCAGGCAAGCGCCGGCGGTGCGCCTCTTCGTCGACCTCTACGAGGTGCCGCTGGACAGCACGAGGAGGACACGACACATCGGCGGCAGCGACAGCCTGGACGTGCTGCTCCAGACCACCGCCGGGCGCGACGTGACTTACCTGATACGACTGCAGCCGGAGTTGCTGCGTGACGTGCGCTACGAGATCACCGTGGAGGTCGCTCCGTCGCTGGCCTTTCCGGTGGAGGGGCGCGATCGCCGTGCCGTGCAGAGTTACTGGGGCGCCGCGCGCGATGGCGGGGCGCGCGATCATCAGGGAATCGACATCTTTGCTGCCCGCGGCACGCCAGCCATTGCATCGGCAGATGGCGTCGTTCGCAACGTCCGGGTTACCAACCTCGGCGGCAAGGTGGTCTGGCTCTCCGACACCGCCGCCGGTCAGTCGCTCTACTACGCCCATCTCGACAGCCAACTGGTCAAGCCGGGCGATGGCGTCCGCGTCGGTGACACCCTGGGACTGGTGGGCAATACCGGCAACGCCCGGACCACGGCTCCTCACCTTCACTTCGGCATCTACCGCCGGGGCGAGGGAGCGGTGGATCCGTTTCCCTTCGTGGCCGCGCCACGAGGGCGGCCACCGCTGCTCACCGCCGACACCATCTGGCTGGGCCGCGACGCGCGGACGGCACGCGATGAGGTCATGCTGCGCGCTGCACCGTCGGCCAGTGCAACCGCCGTTCGCGCGGTGGCCGGGTCGACCATGCTCCTGGTTGAAGGGGCATCCGGCAACTGGCTCCGTGTACGTCTGCCCGATGCCACACCAGGCTACCTGCCAGCCAGCACCGTGCAGTCGACGACGACGCCGATCCGTGCCGGGCAACTCGCGACGAACGCACCCATCCATGCTCAGCCATCGGCTGCCTCGCTGGTCATCGACAGCCTGGGCGGTGAAGGTGGCCGGATGTCATCGGTCCCGGTTCTCGCTCGCTACGGAGAATGGCTGCTCGTCGACCCGCCGGAAGGGAGGCGCGGCTGGGTGGAGATGGCATCTCGCTGAGAGCATGCACGAGCGAAGGATCCATTCACCCCGAGTACGGGGAATCACCCGTCGACAAGCCACTCCGACCATCGCACACAACTCGCCGTCAGATTGCGTCGCAAGCCCACCGATCAACCTTCCTGCCACCGGGACGACCATGAAACGCCTCACCCTGATTCTCGGCGCCGTCCTGGCGGCCTCCATCGGCTGTGCTCCGACACCGGCTGTCCAGGACTCCGCTCCCATACCTCTCGACACCGGAACCTGGAGATTGGCCGAACTGGGCGGCGTGTCGGCCGTCAGCGGCGAGGAGGGAATGGAACCCGCACAGATCCGCTTCGAGCTCGACAGCGCACGTGTCTCCGGCTCCGGCGGCTGCAATCGCATATTCGGTTCGCTTGCCACGGACGCCGACAGCCTGCGGATAGGGCCACTGGCTTCGACCAGGATGGCCTGTGCCGACGAGGCGGTGACCCGCCAGGAGATGGCCTTCATCGAGGCGCTGGAGAACACGCGTCGTTACAGGATCAGCGGTGATACCCTGTCGCTGATCGGCGACAACGGTACGCTTGCCCTGCTGGTGCCCATGACAGGTCGATGAGTGCCCATCGAGCCGCCGTCGGAGTCCACTATGAGCATTTCACAATCATCCCGCTACCGCGCAGCCACCGCGCTGCTGGCCCTGGTGGTGTTGGGCGCGACCTCTGTCCTGGCCAGGGCATCACAGACGCCATCCCCGCCGCCCGAACCACCGTCATCGCGCGTCATGGTCACTGCCAATCCGCCTTCCGCGCCTGCGGTCCTCGACACGGCAGTGCTCGCCGGCGGCTGCTTCTGGGGAATGGAACTCGTCTTCGAGCACGTGAAGGGTGTCGTGAGCGTGGTCTCCGGCTTCGCTGGCGGGCCGGGTGAGTCACCCGGCTACGCCAAGGTGAGCGGCGGACGTACCGGCTACGCCGAGTCGGTGCGGATCATCTACGATCCATCCCGGCTCTCGTACCCGGACATCCTTCGCATCTTCTTCTCGGCGGCCCACGATCCCACCCAGAAGGATCGGCAGGGCCCGGACGTGGGCCCGCAGTATCGATCGGCGATCTTCTATTCCAGGCCATCGCAGGCCGCCGATGCTCGTGAGTATATCCGTCAGCTCGGCGCGTCGAAATATTTCGCCCGGCCCATCGTCACCGAGGTCGCGCCGTTGCTGGGGTTTCACGAGGCCGAGGCGTACCACCAGGACTACGCTCTGCACAACCCGGATCAGCCCTATATCATCATCAATGATCTGCCGCGGCTGGAGCAACTGAAGAACAGGCTGCCACAGTTCTACACGGCTGATCGGGCGCCGTAGTTCACAGCGCCCCGGCGTGCCGGATGCGTGCCGTCGAGCAGGGCCCGGGCCTTCCTTGTAGAATGACTCAGTCGTGAGCCCTGCACTCGAACCCCGGGTTGAAACGATGAGCACTCGTGAGGAACACTGGAACAGGGTCTACCGCACCCGTCTATCGAACGAGGTGAGTTGGTTCCAGCCGGAACCCACCCGGTCGCTGGAACTCATCACCGAGGCCGGCGCACTCCCGGACAGCGCGATCGTGGATATTGGCGGTGGCGACTCGACACTGGTGGATGCGCTGTTGGCGCGCGGGTTCCGCCAGGTGACGGTGCTCGACGTGGCCGCGGCCGCACTCGAGCGCGCCCGCGCCCGACTTGGCCCGGCGGCTGACAGTGTCACCTGGCGAGTCGCCGACGTGACCAGTGCGGAACTGCCGCCGGCCGCCTATGACCTCTGGCACGACCGTGCCGTCTTCCATTTTCTCGTCGATGCCGAGGAGCGACGGCAGTACGTGAATGCGGCGGCCAACGCGCTACGAACTGGTGGAACGCTCATCATCTCGACGTTCGCGCTGGATGGTCCCACCCGCTGTAGCGGGCTCGACGTGCAGCGTTAC
The DNA here is from genome assembly GCA_937906875.1 of uncultured Gemmatimonadota bacterium. Taxonomy (GTDB): domain Bacteria; phylum Gemmatimonadota; class Gemmatimonadetes; order Gemmatimonadales; family Gemmatimonadaceae; genus CALCHX01. Next base: position 11,932 of record CALCHX010000233.1, read on the forward strand.
GACGCCGATGGTCTGGCTCAGGAATTCGGCGCGCGGTTCGAGCTCGTGAAGCAGCTTCCCCATCTTCATCACACCCCCTCCGGCGGCGAACAGCGCTTCACCTTTGCGGTATTTCGCCGGGTCTGAGACCAGACGGTCCCGCGAATGCACACCGGGAGCACCCTGCGTGCGCCGTACACGTCAGGGTCCGGACACGGATCATCCCGGCACTCGACGCCGGCCGGGAGCGCTCCACCTCCGTCGTACTCCGCCGTCGCTGAATCACGCCGCGTGGGCACAGATGCAGAGACGTCCGGAAGGATGGTTCCGTTGACGCAGCGGGCGCGCCGGCGCCGACCTTGCACCTTCACTACTCACGACACGGGCGCCTGCGCAGCGGGCGAGCGTCTCGCCACCCGTCATGACAACCGAAAGCCCACCGGAGCCTCAATTGACCGTAAGCCCTCTTGCCGGGAAGCTGCCACCACCGGAACTCTGGCTCGACGTATCCAGGCTCGTCACCGCCTACTACACCGACGCACCCGATCCAGCCGTGCGCGCGGAGCGTGTGGTGTTCGGGACATCGGGACACCGCGGATCCTCGTTCGATCGGACGTTCAACGAGGCGCACGTGATAGCCATCAGCGAGGCCATCTGCCGATATCGTCATAAGGAGGGCATTGACGGACCTCTCTTCCTCGGCATAGACACACATGCGCTCTCCCTGCCGGCGTGCGCCACCGCGGTCGAGGTCCTGGCAGCGCACGGTGTGGACATCATGCTCGCCGAGCACGACGAGTACACGCCGACGCCGGCGATATCGCACGCCATTCTCTGCCACAACCGCGGCCGCACGAGCGGACTGGCGGACGGGATCGTGATCACGCCATCGCACAACCCGCCGGAGGATGGTGGGTTCAAGTACAACGCGACCGACGGTGGCCCAGCCGACACCGCTGTCACCAGATGGGTCGAGTCGGAAGCCAACAGGCTCCTGGAGGCGGGGCTGGCTGGTGTGAAGCGGATCCCGCACGCGCGGGCGCTGCGCGCTTCCACCACCCACCGCCACGACTACCTGAACGCGTACGTGCGAGACCTGGGCAATGTCGTGGACATGGACACTATTCGCGACGGTGGTATCCGGCTCGGGGTTGACCCTCTTGGCGGAGCCGGCGTCCACTACTGGGGACCGATCGCCGAGCACTACCGCCTGGATCTCACCGTCGTCAGCGACGTGGTGGACCAGACATTCCGATTCCTGACCGTGGATGGCGACGGCAGGATCAGGATGGACCCGTCATCCAGCTACGCCATGCAGCGACTCATCGCCCTCAAGGATGACTTCGACATCGCCGTCGCCTGCGACCCGGACCATGATCGACACGGTATCGTGGCGGCGAGTTCCGGACTGCTGCCGCCCAATCACTACCTGGCGGTGGCCATCCAGCACCTCTTCAGGCACCGACCTGGCTGGTCGAACGATGCCGGGATAGGGAAGACGGTCGTGAGCAGCAGCATCATCGACCGTGTCGCCAGGCAACTGGACCGGCGGCTGTACGAGGTGCCGGTCGGTTTCAAGTGGTTCGTGGACGGCCTCGCCAATGCCACACTGGGCTTCTGTGGCGAGGAGAGTGCCGGAGCATCGTTCCTCCGTCGCGACGGAACAGTCTGGAGCACCGACAAGGACGGGATCATCCCGTCGCTGCTGGCCGCCGAGATGACGGTGGTTTCCGGCCGCGATCCGGGAGAGTTGTACGCCGACCTGACGCGTGAGGTCGGTGCGCCCGTCTACCGACGCGTGAACGCACCGGCAAACGCCGAACAGAGGCGGCGCCTGGGGTCGCTCAGTCCGGAGCAGGTTCGGTGCACCGAGCTGGCCGGCGAGAAGGTGACCGATGTCATCAGCTCCGCTCCGGGCAACGACGCGCCCATAGGCGGTGTGAAGGTATCCACCGAATCCGGCTGGTTCGCCGCCCGACCTTCCGGCACGGAGGACATCTATCGCATCTATGCGGAGAGCTTTCGCGGCGAGGCCGCGCTTGCCCAGATCATCGAACAGGCACAGGCCACGGTGGACGCCGCGCTCGGCGCGGGATCCGGCCACTGAGGCGCCCGGGTCGTCGGATTCGCAGGAGATCGGCGTGAATACCGGGAACGAGAGGATGCGATCGCAGCCTGGCCTCCTGACACTCGACGTGAATGAACCGTGATCGACAGCAACAGGGCGCTCGCCCAGCTCTCTGCCTCCGTTCATGTACCGGCTGTCAATCCCCGCGCAACGCCAACATCGGGCTCACGCGCGTCGCACGCCGCGCCGGAATCCACGCCGCCAACGCTGCCACGAACAGAAGCAGCAGTGCCACGGCAATGAAGACGATCGGGTCGGTGGCGCTGACTTCGTAGAGCATGCTCCGCAGCAGCCTTGTGAGGGCCACGGCGGCAACGAGCCCGACCACGATTCCCGGCAGCACCCAGCGCATCGCGTCGGCCAGCACCATCCCGCGCACGCGCGCCTGATGCGCCCCGAGCGCCATGCGTAGCCCGATCTCCTTCTGGCGCCGGGCCACCGAATAGGCCAGCACGCCGTAGATGCCCACCGCGGCAAGGAAGAGCGCCAGCGCGGCGAACGTGCCCAGCACCAGGGTGGAGAAGCGACGGTCGGCGAGGGAACCGCGCACCATCTCGTCCAGTGGTTGCAGTCGCGCCGGCACGTTCGGGTCCATCTCCCGGAAGACATCCCGCACGTTTGCCGTGATGGCCGCCAGCGACAACCCGGAACTGACCACGAAGGTCGCGTCCCCGAGCAGGTTCTCCGGCCGCTGTGTGGCGTTCACATACATGGCGGGCGCGGGCGGGGCATCCAGCCGGCTCTGACGCACGTCTCCCACGACACCAACTATCGTCAGCCAGTCCTTCCCATGGCTGTCCATGCCAGGCGGGCGGATACGATGCCCGATCACCTTGCCGTCGGGCCAGAACTTCTTCACGAACGCCTCGTTGACGAGTGCCACGTGTGGTGCGCCAGCGTTGTCCGCTGGCCCGAAGTTGCGCCCCTCCCGGAGGGGGATGCCGAGCACCCGGAAGACCGCGCTATCCACCACCCTGTAGTCGGCATAGCCCATGAAATCCTCGCCGCCGTCAGCGGCGAAGGCGGTGTTGCCGCCGCCGCCTCCCATCGGGATCGGACTGATCACTCCGGCCGCGGTCACTCCGGGAAGCGAGCGCAACGTGGCAAGAGTGCGATCCACGTACGACATGATCTGCACCGAGTCCCGGTACTCGCTCGGTGGTAGTGAAACGGTCGCCGTCAGCACACCCTCGGATCGGAACCCGATATCCTGGGCGAGCAGTGTCTGCATGCTCTTCACGAGCAGACCCGCGCCGACGAGCAGCGCCAGCGCCAGCGCCACCTCCGTTCCGACCAGGATGCCACGCAGCCGACGGCTGCCTCCACCGCGGGCTGTCGGACGGTCGCCACCGCCCGCAATCGCTCCGCGCAGGTCGCCCCCGGCCTGCCATGCGGGTGCCAATCCGATCAGGAGCGCGGCAACAGCGGTCGCGGCGGCACTGAAGAGGAGCACCCGACCATTCACACCCACCTCGGCGTAGGAAGGCACGGTCGTGCCCCCAACGACGAGCAGGGCCCTTGTGAGAAGGAAGGCGAACACGACACCCACCGCTCCGCCCAGCATCGCTACCACGAGTTGCTCGGTGAAGACCAGCCGCACCAGCCGACCTCGACCGGCCCCCAGTGCCGAACGCATGGCAAGTTCCTGACGCCGGGCCTCTCCCCGGGCGAGGTTGGCGCTCGCCAGGTTGACGCAGGCGACGAGAAGGACCAGGCCCACCGCGCCCATCAGTATCACGAGCAGCGATCGTGACCGTTGCGCGAGGTCGTCGTGCAGGTTGACCACGGCAATTCCCTCGGCGTCCACATCCTTGCCCAGGCTGGCCTTCAGGCGTTGGAAGAACGGGTCGAGTTCGGCTTGCACCTGCGCGATCGTGGCTCCGGGCGCCAGCCGGCCGATCATGGACCAGTTGTGGGCCGTGCGATAGGGATTCTCGTCCAGCGTGGGAACCCAGACGTCGGCGCCGGCGGGAAAATCGAAGTTGGCGGGCATGACGCCGATCACGGGCACCACCGCGCCGTCCAGCCTCAGCGTCAGGTTGGTGATATCTGCACCGCCCAGGCTGTTCTGCCAGAAACGATTGCTGACCACGGCGACCGCGTTCCCTTCCGGCGTCGCCTCCTCGGCTGCGGGCAGGCGACCGCGAAGCGCACCCACCTGAAGCACCGAGAAGAACCCGGGCGACACCGACGCAACTGGTACTCGCTGTGCCCGATCCCCGCCCAGGACGGTGGTGGGCCAGCGATTGTAGTAGGCTACCGCGCTCAGCTTCCTGGAGGTCGCCACGATGTCGTTGGCGTTGGCACCGGCGACGGCCATGCGGTCGTGACTGTTGTCGCGCTCGTAGAGACGCACCAGCCTGTCGGCCTGCGGGTAGGGGAGGGGCCGCAGGAGGACTCCATCCACCAGTGAGAAGACGGCGGTGGAGATACCGATACCGAGGGCCAGGGTCAGGACAGCGACGACGGTGAAGGCGGGGGAGCGACGGAGCGAGCGCGCACCTATCCGCAGGTCGCGACCCAACTCCTCCAGCGGGCGCACTCCCCGGCTGTCGCGAGCGTATTCCCGCGTTCGGGTCAGCCCGCCGAACTCTCGCAGGGCCGCCGTCCGCGCGTCATCCGGCGACATGCCGCGCCCGATGTTGTGCTCCGTCTCCAGTTCCACGTGCGAGCGGAGTTCCTCGTCGAGTTCCCGGTCCAGGGCCTGGCCGGCTATCAGCGAGCGAAAACGACGACGAAGGGTGCGGATGATGGATGACATGGGCCGGTGGAGGAGGGTTGTCCGCGAGGGCGGCGTCGCGGCCTGTTTGTACCGCCCTCCCGGACACACCATCGCAGTCCAGTGGGAGCAGTCGTCTCAGGCCGTGACCAGTGGTATGACCTGTGGAACGCTTCAGTGGAGGAAGAATCGTCGGCCGTCCGGGGCGTCAGGCCGGGGTCAACTGCATGACCTGGTGGACAGCTCGCACGAAGGCCAGCCAGTCGGAGGTCTGATCTGCCAGTTGCTGTCGACCCTCATCGGTGAGGGCGTAGAAGCGAGCCCGCCGGTTGTTCTCCGAAACACCCCAGTCGGCGGTCAACCAGCCCCGTTCCTCCAGCCGGTGGAGGGCCGGATAGAGCGCTCCCTGGTTCACCTGGAGAGCCTCGCTGGAACTGGCACGGATGTGGTGCGAGATCGCCCAGCCGTGCATCGCCCGGTCGCGCAGGGTACGCAGGATGAGCATGTCGAGGGTGCCCTGGATGCGGTCCAGACGGTCAGTGAGAATGGCCATGACGATGAAGAGGGGATTCAGGTACGCTCACATCAGCATCTGACAGGAGAGTACGGGACCGACTCCTGTCAGGTTTCGACAATCGGTCAATCGTTGGGACAGCGCGGCGGCGGCCAGGGTTTGAGGACTCGAGGCCGGAACGCAGATGGGGGCGCCGGAATCCTTGTCCGGCGCCCCCAGTCGCACCTCCCGGTGCAGGCGGCGTCAGGCCGCCCCACCAACTGTTCCTACTTCCTTATCACTCCACAGGCTATACGCGGCCCGCTGTTGCCGGCCGGATCGGTGCGGTAGTCATCGATACCAGAATGGACGACGATGGATGAGCCATCGCCGTCGAGCAACGCGTTGGCGCCACCGTCGATGATCACCTTCGTGGTATAGAGGTCGGCGACCGCGGTGCCGTCGGAACGGACATTGATATTGGGTAGATCGCCGTCGTGCTCACCAGTCGCGCTCAGGAAGCCGTGGGTTGTCTCGCCGTGGTTGATGTGCCCGCCAGCCGATTCGAAGCCTGGCCCGTCGCAGCGGCCCACCGCATGGAGATGTACGGCATGCATCCCCTGGGGCAGGTTGCGCAACTGGGCGGAGATGAAAATACCGTCGCCGGTGGACGTTATGGTGGCCCGGCCGGCAGGCTGCCCGGAACTGGTCTGCAACTCCGCGTAAGCGGTGCTGCCACGGGGCGACGGGCCCTTCGGGCCGCTGCTGGAAAAGCCACAGGCCGTAAGGGTGCTCAGGGCCACGACGGTGCCGACGGTGGCGATCTTTCTCGACCAGCCATGCTGCATACGGACCTCCAGAGATTGCTCGCGAGGATGGGCGGAACGCTGTCGCGGGATTCGCGCCAGCTTCAACAGGACGCCGCGTGGAATCTACCTGCCGCAGCGCCCGATCGCGGGCTCCGCCCCCCAACCGGCGCCTACCGTACCACGTCGCGCCCCCACTGGTCGAGCAGGAGCGAGAGACTGTGGTGGCCCTGTCCTCGTGCCAGGCCGAGTGCGGTATGACCTCGTTGGTCGGTGATCCACTTGTCGGCTCCATTTCGCAGCAACAACTCGGCCAGCTCCAGGTGGCCGAAGAGGGCGGCGAACATGAGGGCAGTCCCGCCATCGGTGTTACGGGCGTTCACGTTGGCCCCACGAATGATGAGGAGGTGGGCCAGTTGCACCGATCCGTGGAAGCAGGTGGCCATGAGCGGCGTCTGCCCGACCACATCGGGGAGGTCGGGGAGCGCCCCGGAGTCGAGCAGGAAACGAGCAAAATCGAGACGACCGTGAGATGCGGCGGCGAGCAATGGCGTGTCGCCGCTGGCCGTTCGCGCGTTGACTTCGGCCCCGGCGATCACGGCGGCTCGCGCGCTCGCCAGGTCGCCGGAACGAGCAAAGGTGAAGAGGTCGCGACGCGGGATGTCGGGCGGATCCCAGGGGATCATATGAGGAGTGGTTGGGGTGAAATGATCGACGACGATCGGGCGCCAGGCAGCCCGCCAGCATCCGATCGGGTACGCGATGCTATCACCCGACCGTCAGCGCACCGTCAGCGCACGTCAATCGGCGGTTCCCCCAGGCCGTGCGATATATTTCCTGGATGGCCCTCCGATACCGCATGCGCTGGCCCCGCCGGTTCAACCCGTCCCCCTCCACAAACGGTGAATGCGCCATCCTGTCCACATCCTCGCACCAGCCGATCAACCAGCTCGCCCCACCCACGCCGCCCGTCCGGGCGATCAGGGCGTGACATGACGGCGAACATCCAACTCCGTTCCATCGGTCGTGGCACCGTGGCCGCAGTCGCCGCTGCCAGCCTTGCGGCAGCCCTGCCCGTGCACGCCCAGACCATGGCGCCGACAGCACCTTACGTCGTCGCCGGCGCCGCACCGCGAGGCTACGATCGGGCGGCCGGCCAGCGCGACACACGGAGCTTCCTCGAGGCGCTGGTGCGTCTGGACACCCAGAATCCGCCGGGCAACGAGACGATCACGGCCCGGTTCCTGGACTCCCTGCTCCGCGACCTCCCGGGCGTGGAGACACGGATACTGGAGGCGGAGGCCGGACGCGGTAATTTCTACGCGCGATTGCGGGTTCCCAATCCCACCCAACGCCCGCTGCTGGTCATGGGCCACATGGACGTCGTCAACGCCGACACCGCCCGTTGGGAAACGCCCCCCTACCAGGTAACCGAGAAGGACGGTTACCTGTACGGACGAGGGGTGATCGACGACAAGGGAATGCTGGCGGCCACCGCCGCCGCCCTCGTCCAGTTGGCGCCGCTCCGCGCCGACCTCAAGCGCGATATCATCCTGCTCGGCACCGCCGGCGAGGAAGGCGGCCCGCCGGTGGGCATCGCGTGGGTGCTGGAGAACCACCCGGAGCTGTTCAGGGACGTGGAGTTCGCCCTCAACGAGGGCGGCAGGATACGGGTGGAGGGCGACGCCATCCGCACGGTGAACATCCAGACCACCGAGAAGGTCTACTACGACGTCGTGGCCACGGCGACCGGACCCAGCGGCCACGCGTCCGTGCCGCTCCCGGATAACGCCCTCGCCGCACTCGCTCGTGCCGTAGCCCGGGTACACGCCTGGAAGGCGCCCGTGATGCTCAACGAGACCACCCGGCTCTACTTCGAGAAGCTCGCGCTGATCGAGCAGGATCCGGAGATGCGCGCCGCGATGACCGCCATCAGCCGGCCCGGCGCCGACTCGGCAGCCATGGCCGCCGCCGACGCGGTACTCTCACGGGATCCGTTGCACAATGCAGTGCTGCGCACGGGCCAGTCCCTCACCCTGCTCGATGGCGGCATCCGGGTGAACGTCATACCGTCCGAGGGGAAGGCCACCTTCAACGTCAGGCTCCTTCCAGACGACGACATAACCGGGATCGTCGCCGCCATGAACAGGGTGGGTGGGGAGCCGCAGGTCACTTTCAGGCTGGATGGCGAACCGACCAGGTCACCGCCGCCGTCGCCAGTCAGCACGGCGCTGTACAGGGCGATGGAACGCGCCGCCCTGGCCATGTCGCCAGGGACCGTGGTGATCCCGTTCATGTCCACCGGCGCCACCGACGGCGCCGAGCTCCGCCTGATCGGCATCCCCACCTACGGCATCCTCCCCCTTCCCCTGCCAATGGAAGACGAGTTGCGCATGCATGGTGACAACGAGCGTGCCCCGGTGCGCTCGCTCGGTTGGGCGGCCGAGTACCTGTATCGGATCATCCTGGACGTGGCCAGCTAGCCAGCCCCCGAACCCTGCCTCCCAACACCGCCCCCAGCCCGGCCGCGCTGACACGTCTCCTGCTGCTCCTCCTCGGCTTCCTCGCGCTGCTCTGGGGGATAGTCGGCGTCGCCCTGGCTCCCATTCTTCCGGGCGGCTGGTGGACGCTGGCAGTCCTGGCCGTGGCCTGCACGCTCATCCCCCTGGGCACGATCCTCCGCCTTCGGCAGACCCGGCGGTACGCCGGCCGATGGACCCGGCTGCTCATACTGCGTCCATTCTGGTACATCACTCTGGCCCTCCTCCTGCTGGCTCCGCTGGGCGTGCTCGCCATGATCGGCGGCGCCCTCGCCGGACGCAGCGTCAGCGCCGAGCAGTGGACGCTGGCTATAGGGGGGATTGTACTCGCCGTCTTCCTGCTTGCCGGCTACCTCGGCTCGCGCAAACTGGTCGTGCGCAGGCTGACCATCCCGATCACCGACCTGCCGGAAGAGTTCGACGGGTTGCGCATCACCCAGCTCTCCGACCTCCACGTCGGCCCGCACACCTCCAGACGGTTCCTGGCCCGGGTGGCAAGACAGGTGGAGGAGCTGGCCGCCGACATCATCGTGGTCACCGGAGACATGGTGGACGATTTCGCCGGGGATGTGGATATCTATGCCAGCGCATTCGGGGCCCTGTCGGCTCCACTTGGAGTCTACGCCATACCCGGCAATCACGACATATATGCAAACTGGCCGGCGGTGCGCGAACGGCTGGAACGGCTGCCGTTGAAGGTGCTCGTGAACGATGTCCATCTCATCCGCCGCGGCAACGCCACGATTGCCATGCTGGGCACTGGTGATCCGGCCGGCGGTGAGGGGGGCACGGAGGCTGGCGGTCCCGACATGGACGCTGCGCTCGACCTGGTCCCACCGTCCGTCGTCCCGATTGCCCTCGCCCACAACCCGTTGCTCTGGCCAGCTCTCGCTCGCCATGGCGTCGCACTCACCCTGAGCGGGCACACTCACAACGGCCAGTTTGCCATTCCCGCTCTCGGTTGGAGCCTGGCGAGTCCGTTTCTGGAGCATACGACGGGGCTCTACCGCGAAGGCCCGTCACGGCTCTACATCAATCCGGGCACCAATTACTGGGGGATTCCCTTCCGTCTCGGAACCCCGGCCGAGGTGACGGCGATCGAACTCACGAGGGACGACCCCGGGGCCTGACCGTGGAGCGCCGGGAGCATCGATTCCAACTCCCGCGCCTTCACCGCCCACCGCCTATTGGAGCGTGGAGCTGGTGTTATCGGGCCGGTCATGCGTCGACAGCGCCTCACCCACCAGCAGCGCCACCCGGATTCCGACCTCGTCGTGGACGCCGAACAGGTCCAGGTTCTGGAACACGCTGGAGAGCAGGTGGACATCGGCCTGGAGCGTCTGTACGGCACGACCGAAGGCTACCGACCCGACACCGCTCGACGCCGCATCCAACAGGTCGAGTGCGGCGGCGCGGACCACCGCCTCACGCTGCTCCTGTTCGGCTGACAACACGACGACGGCGCCAGGTAATCGGGTGAGTTGACGCGTGACGGCCTCCACGAACTGGCGATGCTCACCGATGACGGTCACTCCAGCGACGAGCCCGCGCGCTGACCCCACGGAGCCTCGTCCATCTCGCCGTGAGTGCCGTGCGACTCCAACTCGCCCACGAATCCGGCCCGTATCCGCTCCAGCACCGCCGCCGGTTCCACGTCCGACGCGCTGGCGTATCGAACAGCGATATGGCGCGCTACCTCGCCCAACATGAAACCCCAGGCAGCGGGGTCGGACCACAATTCCATGCGTGCCGACGACTGCGGGGCACCTTCGGCGAACCAGAGCCGGAGGAGTTCGAATGCCTGACTGTCCTCATGCGCCGCTTCGGGCGCGGGAAGTTCATCCTTCGGATAGCTCATGACAGGTCGCCGCGACAGGTATGATGTGGGTGGACAGGCTGCAACTTCGTTGCGGTCAACGCAGGCGTCCCTTGGTCCAGACGACAACGACGCCGCAGGCGTTCATCCCGCGCCGGAACTCGGCGGGTGTGCTGATGG
>CALCHX010000234.1 GCA_937906875.1 uncultured Gemmatimonadota bacterium
CGAGGACCGGGTGAAGGCGCTGGAGCGCGAGAATCGCGAACTGCGCCGGACCAACAATATCCTCCGCAAGGCATCCGCGTATTTCGCACAGGCGGAGCTCGACCACCCTATGCGCTGATGTACACCTTCATAGATGCGTACCGCGACGCGTACGGGGTCGAGCCGATCTGTCGACTGCTGGAGATCGCCCCATCGGGCTACTACGTGCATCGGGCTCGCCAGGCCGACCCTTGTCGCCGTCGGGCACGAGCGCTGAGGGACGAGCGGAGGTGCGGCACTTGTGGCGGGCGAACCACGAGGTATATGGTGTGCGGAAGGTATGGCGACAGCTCAGGAGAGATGGCACCGACGTCGCGCGCTGCACTGTGCAGCGGCTGATGAGGGCCGAGGGGCTCAAGGGCGTAGTCCTCGGTGGGCGCGTACGCACCACACGACCGGCGGAGGACCGGGCAGCGCTGCCGCAGGACCTGGTGCAGCGACGGTTCGCAGCTGAGCGTCCCGATCAGCTCTGGCTGGCTGACTTCACGTACGTTGCGACCTGGCGTGGAACGGCTGGCCGTCGCCGGCATCGCTCCTTCAGTGGGGAGCGTTGGTGATGCGTACGACAACGCCCGCGCCGAGCCGGTGATCGGACTGCACAAGGCTGAGGTGATCCATCGTCGTGGCCCCTTGCGCGGCTTCGATTATGTGGAGTACGCGACGTTGGAGTGGGTCGCGTGTTTCAATCAGCAGCACCTGCCGGAACCCCTGGGCTATGTTCCGCCAGCGGAGTTTGAGGAGCAGTTCTTCCGCACCCACGCCACTCACGCGGCTGTGGGGGTACTCAACCAAACAAGTCTCCTGAATACCCGGCGCGGTTCAGTAGTCGGACAAGGATGGTCGTGCTGCGGCTCCGCGCACAAGATTGGAGCATCATGAGGGGTCAGCTGCGGGGTTCGGATTTCATGCGACTGCGCAGTCTATAGCTCTTCCCGACCATCTCGACGATCTCTGCGTGGGCGAGGAAGCGATCCAGAATCGCCGTAGCCGCCGGCACGTCGCCAAGGAAGACGCCCCAGTCCTGCGTTGGTCGGTTCGTGGCGGCGGAATATTCCGGGCGCGCCGGGCGCCAACACGTCCGCGCCGCCCTGCCTGTGCGCCAACCGGCGGAAGCAACCCCCCAAAGGCATAGAACTGGGCCCCTCGACTGGTCCCCCCACAAGCGAAAATCGCCCCGTAGTCGAGAGTGACTACAGAGCGAAAATCGTCTATCGGGACGGCGGGATTCGAACCCGCGACCCCCTGAACCCCATTCAGGTGCGCTACCGGACTGCGCCACGTCCCGTCTACATACACCGGTACCACCACCACAGCCACCGCCCGTCGCTCCCACACTACAGACCGTAGAATCTAACCCGCCCCCCTGCCCCGTACAACTGCCCGGCCACAACAACCACGCAGACAGCAGAAAGGCCGGTCTCCATCACCCGGAGACCGGCCTCGCTCATTCACCTCTGCCCGCGTGCCCTCACCAACCAGCGCCCGCGTAATCGTCCCGGTCGCGCACCGCCCAACGAATCAGCCAGATCACGGCTGCTACCGGCAGTATCACGAACAGCGCCAGCTTGAACAACATCGCGAAGATCCCCGCCACCGCGCCTACCAGTCCCAGCACAAGCCCCAGCACGGCGAGCGACACGACCACGATTATCAGGATCGGCAGGCCCACCACGGCGAGGATCGCCAGCAGTGGCAGCGCCAGCACTCCCAGCGCACCCATTATGGGGACGCCGATGACGAGCAGCAGGATTGTCACTGGCACCATCACCGCGAGGCCAATCAGCACTGCGGCGAGGGTCTTGAGCAGGATACGCATTTCGGGCTCCGTCTGTATCGGTACATCAGACACTACGCGCCGCTGACCGGAAGGTTTCAATCGCACGCCTGCCTCTGGTGACCGGCTCCGGGCCTCCGACCCTCACGAATGCTCAGTCCGGGGCCGGGCGGGCCGCCGTGCGTTGACCTCGCCCCCGGCTTCGGCTACGCTTCGCTCACCAGCCACCAGTCGCTCCGATGGCGGTCCGCCCACCGGGTGGTCCGTAGGGCGTCTCCGCTGGCTCGGTGTGTGATTGTCCGCCGGGCCTGACCGTTCTTTCTTTCCGAGGACCGCGTCATGACGTCTGTCGCACCTTCCGCCGCTCCCACGGGCACCAGTTCTCCCGTCTCGGCCTTCGTCCGTCACCACTTCCGCCACTTCAACGCCGCCGCCCTGGTAGACGCCGCCGATGGCTGGCGCACGCTCCTGGACGAGGGCGGCGCCATGTTCCTCACCATGGCCGGCGCGATGAGCACCGCCGAGCTGGGGCTCTCCCTGGCCGAGATGATCCGAAGCGGCAAGGTCCACGCGATCACCTGCACCGGGGCCAATCTGGAGGAGGACGTCTTCAACCTGGTCGCGCACGACTTCTACGAGCGCGTGCCTCACTACCGCGACCTCACGCCGGCCGACGAGGAGGCTCTCCTCGCGCGTCACATGAACCGCGTCACCGACACCTGCATCCCGGAGATGGAAGCGATGCGGCGGCTGGAGACGGCGGTCCTCGCCGAGTGGATCGCCGCCGACAAGGCCGGCGAGCGTCGCTTTCCGCACGAGTTCATGTATCGCGTGCTACTGAGCGGCGTGCTCGAGGAGCATTACCAGATCGACCCCAGGAACTCCTGGCTACTCGCTGCGGCCGAGCGCAATCTGCCCATGTGGGTTCCGGGCTGGGAGGACTCCACGCTCGGCAACATGTTCACCAGCCACTGCATCACCGGCGAGGTGAAGAACGTGCACACGGTGCGCACGGGCATCGAGTACATGATGCAGCTCGCCGAGTGGTACACGGAGACGTCAGCCAACCGGAAGGTGGGTTTCTTCCAGATTGGCGGCGGGATTGCCGGCGACTTCCCTATCTGCGTCGTGCCCATGCTGCACCAGGACCTGCAGCGCGAGCATGTGCCGGTGTGGAGCTACTTCTGCCAGATCAGCGACTCCACCACCAGCTACGGCTCGTACTCGGGCGCCATCCCCAACGAGAAGATCACGTGGGGCAAGCTGTCGGCTACCACGCCGAAATTCATCATCGAATCCGACGCCACCATCGTCGCGCCGCTCGTCTTCGCTCTCGTGCTGGGGCTCTGAAATGACCGACGGTCTCCGCACGCGTGCTGCGTCCCGACCGCGGCAGCTCGGCCGGCGAGTAGTTCCGATTGACTACGTGAAGAGCAACTCCATGGGTTCCGTACTTTCGACCACGACCTGGTCGCGGCCTTGCGCCTTGGCGGCATATACACCCCGGTCTGCCCGCGCGAGCCACTCGTCCAGCGATTCAGACGGGAGCTGCTCGGCCACGCCCATGCTCAGAGAGACCCGGCCAGCCGACTCGAATTCGTGAGCTGAGATCTCCGCACGTAGAATCTGGGCCAGCGCGTGAGCGTCGGTCGCACTGGTCATCGGCGTCATGATCACGAATTCATCGCCGCCCCAGCGGATCAACGCATCGGTACTGCGAATCCGGTCGCCGACAAGCGTGCACAACTGCGTGAGTACCGCATCACCCGCCTGGTGGCCGCATCGGTCGTTGATCGGCTTGAAGTTGTCGATGTCGAACGCGATGAGTGACAGCGGCTGCTTGTGACGCGTGGCTCTGGAGATCTCGCGCTCGGCTTCATGCTCGAAGCGACGACGATTCCAGGCGCCGGTCAGGCGGTCGGTGTTGGCCAGTTCTTCCGCCCTGGCCTGGGCGGCCTGCAATTCACCTTCCGTGCGCGCCTGCGTGAGCTGCAGGAATCCAAACACCATCAGGATGGAGAAGACGATACCGAAGTAGAACGCCGCCGCCAGCAACTGCGTATCCAGAACCAGATTGTCCATGCCGACGCGCAGGAGGATCAGCGCTCGGACTGAGAAGAAGGCCATTGCCGCGATGACGGCCGCCAGGATCAGACGCACCAGCGGATCGCCACGAAGCTCCCTTGGTGCGATAGCCCGAAGAACCTTATGAAGCCGCTGTAGACGAGAACCTGCGAGAGCATTATCAGGCCGTTGCCGAGCAGCAGCGCAATCCATGGAGGCAGGAAGGCCTTCGCGGATAGCAGGACCATGCCCGCCGCCAGCGCCACGTGCGAAGCCATCCAGTCACCGAAGCCCGGGTATACGCTGCGCGTGGCGCGCGCGTGCACCATGAGTATGGCCAGGGTGAGGTTGACCGCGAAATTGGCACTGCTGATGGCCGGAATGCTAATGTCCTGCAACAAGATCAGTACTCTGGGAGAACGAGTGAAGATCGACCACGGCGGCTGGTGTCACGTAAGCATAACCCACGATCGGGCGTTGCTTCGTGATACAGCTTACGACCCGGAGTTGGCAGAACGCCGTCGCGCTGACTCGAGCGCGGCGGCGTTCCACCATCCTCCACCTGACTGACGCCAGGCATCGGGACGACGTCACTACATCACGGCCTTCGTCGTTCGGCTGCCGCACGGATGCGTACAGTTCGCTCCAACTCGTCGCTGGCCTGGAGCACCTTGGAACGCAGGTCGGCACCCAGCTCGGGATGCCCGGCCAACCAGCGCTCCACTGTCGACAACGCTGCCTCACTGGTCTGGCCGCCCAGGAAGCCACCCAGCCAGGAGCCGAGGAAGAAGATCCGGCGGTTCTCCTGGATCCATGGCAGGGCATCCAGGGCTGGCTCGAGATACGGCAGGGTCAGCGCCTGCTGTTCGCGGGAGTTGAAGGCGCCGAGGCTGGATGTGGCCCAGTCCTCGTTCAGTGTGCTGTCGGCCAGGTAGCGTGCGAAGTACGCAGCCTTGACCGCTGAATCGAGTGGTGCGGCGCCGGCGACGAACGCCCGACGCCGGCCGTCGCTGGTCGTGTCGCGCTGCGACTCTGCGGCCAGGATGCGCTCTGCGTCCGGCGCGCCGATCTCCAGCAGGCGTGTAACGATCGCCCAGCGCGTGGGTGCGCGCAGAGGCAGCGCGGCCACGCTGTCAGCATCAAGTGCCGCCACCAGCCTGGCACGAGCCGACGGGCTCGCCGCGACGTCTATATAGGCATCCAGGTGCGCCTTCCTCACATCGTAGCTGCGGGAGGTGTCGATCGCTCCAGACCAGAGCAGCGCCTCCACCGCTGGGCGTCGCGCCGTCGATTGGCTGTCTGGCAGGTAGGCCGTAGCTGCGCGTACATATCGGCCAATCAGCGCGCCGGCAATCTGTTCGTCCTGCTCGGCGGGCAGCGCGCGCTGGACGGCGGTGATGAACCGTGCGGGGTCGGTGCGCGCCTCACGTACACCGTCCCACAGGGCACCCCATAGCATCGCGCGCAGGAAATCATCCTTCACCTCGCCCACGCGCTCCTCGAGCCATCCAGTGCTCCGGTCGTCCAGCATCACGAGCGCGTAGCCATAGTCGCCAGCGTTGGCAAAGACATACTCCGGTGCGGGCAGGCCGGCCGCAGCCACCACGTCGGTCGTGTCGCCGCGCATCTCCACCGGTAGTCGGCGATCGTTGCCGTCGGCATAGGCGAGCAGGAGCTCCACCTTCATCGGCCATGGTCCGGCTCCGCTCAGCTCGCGCGCCGGCCGCTGCACGAGTGTCAGACGGCCTATCCTGTCGCCATCCAGCGTCAACCGCTGCTCCACCACCGGCATCCCGGGGCGCAGGATGAACTGGCTGCCCCACTCGTCTAGGCCACCGCCGTCAGCGATGGCGTGCAGAAGGTCGCGCCAGGTTGCGTTGCCGTAGGAGTGCTCGCGCAGGAAGCGCTGCACGCCGGCGCGGAATTGTTCCGGGCCCACCAGGTAGTCCAACTGCTTCAACACCGACGGCGCCTTGTTGTAGACGATGGGGCCGTAGTTGCTCTTGGCCTGGTCCAGATTCGAGAGTTCCTGCCAGACGGGCGTCGTGCCTGCGCTGGCGTCGACGCCGTAGGCCACCGGCTTGTTACGCAGGTAGAACGTCTTCCACGCGTCGGCCGACGGTTCCATGGCGTCCTGGGCCTTCGCGGCCATGTAGGTGGCGAAGCCCTCCTTGAGCCAGAGGTCGTCGAACCATTCCATGGTGACCAGGTCGCCGAACCACTGATGGGCGACCTCATGATAGATGGTCGCCGCGCGGCCGATACGCTGCGGGCGCGTTGCACGTTCGCGGAAGATGAAGCGGTCCTCGTTGTAGAAGACCGCGCCCGGATGCTCCATCCCCCCGAACGGGAAGGCCGGGGCGAGCAGGAAGTCGTACTTCCCGAACGGATAGTCGATGCCGAAATAGCTTTCCATCCACTCCAGCGCGTGACCGTTGAGCGAGATGAGTGAATCGGCTTCCGCTTCGGCCGCACGCGAGCGGCGCACATACATCGTGATCGGTCGGCCGGCCACCGTGTCGGTGACAGTGGCCCACGGGCCGGCAGCGAACGCCACCAGGTAGGTGCTCAGCGGACGCGTCTCGGCGAACCGGAAGGTCCGCCCCCGTTCGCTCACGTCGTTGCTGGCCAGTGCCCCGTTGGCGAGGGCGGTCCAGTTCGCCGGCGTCGTCAGGGAGAGGGTGACACGCGCCTTCAGGTCGGGTTGGTCGAAGGAGGGGAAGAGTTGGTTCGCGTCGGCGGGGACGAGCAGTGTGTAGAGATAGTCCGAGTCGTCGCTCGTGTCGTGATAGCGAATGACGCTCGCACCCGCTGGAGCGATGGCGGCGACGAAGGGCAACGCCAGCTCGTTCCGGCCGTCCCGGAGCGCCCGGGCCGGGAGCAGCAAGTGAGCTCCGTTGTACTGGAACTCGTTCGCCGACAGGTCGCGGCCGTTCAACCGGACGGTACCCAGCGACCGTCCGCGAAAGTCCACCACGAGGTCGTGGCTGCCGGTGCGCGTGAAGGCGATACGCACATGGCCCACGGCGCTGTCCCGCGCTGTCACGTCGAGCCGCAGGTCGTAACTGATATCGGAGAGCGTGGCGGCACGGAGTCGGGCGAGTTCGTGCGAGACACCAGGCCCCATCAGCGAGTCGGCTGTCACGAGGGCGGGCGGCCCGGCAGGGGGTGTCAGCAGAGCGGAACCGAGCAGAGCCGCGATGACCAGGAGAGGAGTGGGCATGGCTGACCTTACCTCGCCGTTGCCGGGCCCGGCAAGAGGTGCGCCGGAGGTCGCAGCCATACTTGACGCGGAGAAGGCCGGACTTGAGCTTGGCAATCGATCGAGTCCTGGACCCCACTCCCGGAATGATGGCGGCTCTCCACTGCTGAACCCTGGAATCACCCATGATCAGATGCTGGTCCGACGCTCCCTCCAGACCCATGCCGGCCGTCGCACGAGCGACCGGTCGGGTACTGGCTGCGGCGGCGCTCGCCGCCACCCTGTTCGCCTGCGGCGCCGACGAGTCGACGGCCACAGCGCAGGGTACGCCGCAGCCGACCGGGTCCACCATGGGCACGCTGCTGATCGTTGGCGGTGGCTCTCAACCGCCGGCGCTCGTCAGCCGCTTCGTGGAACTGGCCGGCGGCCCGGGCAAGGCGCGCATTGCGGTCATGCCCATGGCCAGCGCAGAAGCTGCCAGCGGAGGTGAGGAGAAGGCCGAGCAACTACGCGCTCTCGGGGCCGAAGTGATCGTCATGAACGTGACACGCGAACAGGCGCAGACCGACTCGGTGGCGCGATTGCTGGACGGTATCACGGGAGTCTGGTTCAACGGCGGCGACCAGGCCCGCCTGACGGACGCGCTCCAGGACACCCGCACGCTGGAGGCGCTGCGGGCGCGCTACGCGGCCGGAGCTGTCCTTGCCGGTACCTCCGCCGGTGCTGCCATCATGAGCGACTCGATGATAACCGGAGACCAGTTCCGACCCGGTGAGGACAGCAGCGGCTACCACGGCGACGAGTATCCTCGCATAGCTCGGGGTACAATCGTGATCGCACGCGGCCTGGGTTTCCTGCACAACGCGATCGTCGACCAGCACTTTCTGAAGCGCGAGCGACACAACCGTCTCATCTCCGTCGTACTGGAACGTCCCACGCTGCTCGGTGTCGGCATCGACGAGGGAACGGCATTGAGAGTCGACCCTGATGGCCGATGGGCTGTCGAAGGGGCAAGCGCAATCATCATCTACGACGCCCGCAAGGCGGCGATCACTGCACCCACAGCGCCGGTTCTCGGCGCCACGGACATTCGCGTTCACCTGCTGCCGGCCGGCAGCCATTTCAACCCCACAACTGGAGAAGCTGAACTGCCCAACCCCTGAACTCCCGCGGCGCCGCAGTACGAGACGCAGCCCGAGCTCTTGATTTCACCAATCTCGGAGATTGCTCACATGCAGATGTGTCGTGTATTCTGGTGCGCCGCCACGCTCGCCGGCGCCCTGGCGTTCGGGCCAGTATTGGCGCGCCCAGCCGGAGCTCAGGCGGTCGGGTCCGTAGGCGGTACCGTCACGGACTCGGTGTCCGGCGCCGGACTGGCCGGCGTGCAGGTGACGCTCGTAGGTAGTACGCGGGGCGGCATGACCGACGCCAACGGCGTCTACCTGGTGCGCAACGTACCGCCGGGGAATGTCATTGTACGTGTCCAGCGACTCGGCTTCGCGGCCGGCCAACGCGAGGTGACCGTCGCGCCTGGTGCGACGGCAAGGGCGGACTTCGCGCTCAGCCCGGTAGCCACCGTTCTCTCGGCGGTGGTATCGGTGGGCTATGGCAGCAGCCGACGCGAGGACGTGACCAGCGCCATCGCATCTGTCAGCGCGGCGGATATCGCCGGCTCGCCGTCGGCCGGACTGGACGCCGCTCTCCAGGGAAAGGCACCTGGGGTGCAGGTGCTCCAGAACGCCGGTAACCCTGGCAACGGCATATCCATCCGCGTCCGCGGTCCGGCTTCCATCAACGCCGGCAATCAGCCGCTCTACGTCGTGGACGGTGTCCCGATACTCCAGGAGAACTACTCCCAGCTCGGGCTGGGCGGCCAGGACGTCACCGCGGTCACCGGCATCAATCCGGATGACATAGAGACGATAGATGTGCTCAAGGACGCGGCCGCCGCGTCGATCTACGGCTCGCGGGGCTCCAACGGCGTCGTCCTCATCACCACCAGGCGCGGCGCGTCCGGGAGTTCGCGCATCGCCTTCAACGCCTACACGGGTACACAGCGGGCGCCGTCACCGATCGGGCTGCTCAACGCCCAGCAGTACGTGCAGCTCTACAACGAGAGCGCGAAGAACGACGATTATGACGAGGAGGACTGGCCATTCGTCGCGGGCAAGGACGACGCCAGAAGCTACGACTGGCAGGGGGCCGTATTCCGCCAGGCCCCGATCAGCGACGTCCAGCTCAGCGCGAGCGGCGGCGGTGACCGCGTGCAGTACTTCCTCTCGGGCTCGTACTTCGACCAGCAGGGAGTCGTCATCGGTTCCGGCTACGACCGCAGTTCCGCCCGCCTGAACCTGGACTTCGCCGCCAACGACCGGCTGTCGCTGCGCACCTCCATCGCGGCGTCGAAGGAGAACAATCAGCGCATCGAGGGCGACGGGAGCCTGGACGGCATCGTCACCAATGCGATCGGCATGCAGCCCATGCGTCCCATCTACCGGGATGATGGATCATTCGCGGGTCGCAAGGAGGGCCTCCGCTACTCCAATCCGACAGCACTGGCAAAGCTGAACAGCACGACGCTCTCCACGCAACGCATGCTGGGGAATGTCGAGGCCGAGTACAGCTTCACCGATAGAGTGCGTCTCACCGGCCGCGCCGGTGCCGACATCCTCAGCCTGGACGAATCGCAGTGGCAGTCGCCGCTCGTGGATCGCACCTACGCCCAGAGCGCGAGCGGCGTCGGCAAGGTTGGACATACAGGCGCCAACAAGTACCTCCTGGAGAGCTTTCTTTCCTATGACGCCCTGCGTTCCGAGCGCTCCACGCTGTCCATAGTCGCCGGAGCGAGCACGGAGCGAAATGACAGTGAACTGAGCTTCGTGCGCGGCGAGGGCTTCACGAGTGGCTTCACGAAGTACGTGCGAAATGCTGCCAACGTCACCTCCTACGACGGCAGTGCGACGGAGCACAACCTCGTCTCCTTCTTCTCGCGCGCGAACATGTCGTACGACAACCGCTACCTGTTCTCGCTGAGCGCACGCTCCGATGGATCGTCGCGATTTGGTGAGGACAACCGGTACGGTGTCTTCCCGGCAGCATCGATCGGCTGGAACGTGAGCAACGAATCGTTCGCCGAGGGCCTGTCGCGGCTGGGGACGTTGAAGTTGCGCGTCAGCTATGGACTTACTGGCAACGAGGGGATCGGAGACTTCGCCGCCCTCGGCCTGGCCGCCGGCGCGCCCTACGCGGGAACCCCGGGCATTGCCGCTACCACCTTTGCCAACCCGGATCTTCGCTGGGAGACGACCCGGGAGCTGGACACGGGGCTGGATCTGTCACTGTTCGGCGGCCGGGCGACGATCATGGCTGACTACTACGACCGGCAAACCGAGGACCTGCTGGTACGGCGCCCCATACCCATGACGAGCGGCTTCAGCTCCATCTGGGACAACATCGGCACCATCCGGAATCGAGGCGTGGACCTGGGGCTGAACACCGTCAACATCAACCCGGCCAGCGACAACGGCTTCAGATGGTCGAGCGACCTCAATGTCACGTTCAACCGCAACAAGGTCGAGAGCCTCTACCACGACCAGCAGTTCGTGAGCGGGATCAATGGTCGTGAGACCAGCCTGGTCACAGTCGGTCAACCGATTGGCGTCTTCTACATGTACAGGTTCGACGGCGTCGACCCGGCCACTGGTGACGCGATAATACATGACGTGGATGGCGACGGCGACATCACGTCCGCGGACCGCACCGTGGTCGGCAGCCCACATCCGGACTACTTCGGCGGCTTCACCAACACCTTCAGCCTCGGAGTCCTCGAACTGCGCACCTTCCTCGACTTCAGTCAGGGTAACGACGTCTTCAACATGATGCGCATCTTCACCGACGACGGCGGCTGTACGTGGGACAACCTGACCACGCTGGTCCTGAACAGATGGCAGAAACCTGGCGACATCACTGATGTGCCGCGCATGAGCTACGACTGCACGTCGGGAGCCGACCTCATAAGCAGCCGGTTCATCGAGGATGGCTCCTACGTGCGTCTGGGTGAGGTGACCCTCGGCCTGCGCCTTCCAGCAAGCTGGGCGGCGAGGGCCGGCATGGAGAGCGCGCGTGTCTATATCTCCGGCCGCAACCTGAAAACGTGGACCGACTACAGCGGCTATAACCCGGCAGTAAACAGCGCCGGTTCGGACGCGAACATGGTGATGGGCACCGACTACTACGCCTATCCGCTCGCCCGCACCTTCACCTTCGGCATAAGCGCCGGCTGGTGACCATGCTCTCCGGTCACCGCCACTCTCACGCGAGGACGCTACATATCATGCGAATGAGATTCTTCCTGCCGGCACTTGCCATCATGACGGCCACCGGCTGCGATTCCGCGCTCCAGACCGAGCCTGTCGACCGTGTACCGGTGGACCAGGCGATCATTGACGGCGCTGGTGCCCGCGCCGCCCTGATCGGAGCCTACGACGCTCTTCAGGACCTCAGCTATTACGGTACAGATCTTCTCGTGCTCGGAGATCTGTCCGCGGACAACGCCGAACACGTCGGCACATACCAGTACCTGGGCCAGGTCGATCGCAACCAGTTGCAGTCCGACAATACTGCCGTTACCGGTTTGTGGGAGTCGATCTACGCCGCCATCGGTCGGACGAACCTCGTCCTCGCCCGCGTACCCGATGTCCCCGGGCTGGCCGATGCAGAGCGAAACCAGATCCTGGGCGAGGCGCATTTCCTGCGCGCGCTGCATTATCACAATCTGGTGAAGTTCTGGGGCGGCGTGCCGATGCCGCTCGCACCCGTAAAGAGCGCGGCAGAGGCGGCGGCGTTCACGCGAGCCTCGGTGGACGAGGTCTACACCCAGATCATCGCCGACCTGGACAGGGCCGAACAGTTGATGACCAACGACTCCCAGACTCGCCAGGCGTCGCTGGGAGCCGTGGCAGCGCTACGAGCGCGCGTGCTGCTCTACAAGGGCGACTGGGCAGGGGCGGAGGCAGCAGCCGACAAGGTGCTCGGCATGGGCTACTCGCTCGCCGGCAGCTACTCGTCGCTCTTCACGCCGGATGGCTCGGATACTCCTGAGGACATCTTCCGGGTGAGCTTCACGCCACAGGAGTACAACGAGATGGGCTACTACTATCTCTGGGACGGCCGGTCCGAGGTAGCCCCGACCGAAGACCTCCGTGACAGTTACGAGAGCGGCGACATCCGCCGAGACTGGAGTATCGAAGAGGACGACGGTGACTTCCAGGGCACCAAGTTCCCGACGACGATCGGAGGCGAGGACCTTCATGTCATCAGGTTGGCTGAGGTGATGCTCATCCGGGCCGAGGCACTCGCCAGGCAGGGTAAACTCGGTGCGGCAGTCGCTGCCTACAATCCGATCCGCGAACGGGCCGACCTGGCGCCGCACATTCTGGGAGCGGATGTCACCGGACAGGACGCAGTGCTGGAGGCGATCTGGCACGAGCGCCGGGTGGAACTGGCAATGGAAGGCGACCGCTGGCCCGACCTGGTGCGCACCGGTCGCGCCGCATCGGTGCTCGGCCTGGCTGCCGATCGGGTCTACCAGACGCTCTACCCGATTCCGGCCAGCGAGAAGGTCGTTTCACCTCTGCTCACCCAGAACCCGGGATACTGATGCGCGATCGCGAGTGACGGTGGCCGTCACGTCCGATGCTCACCGAGCAAGACCGCTCATTCCGCGAAAGCGGAGCCACCGTCATCCCCGCGAAAGCGGAGCCACCGTCATCCCCGCGAAAGCGGGGATCTCTGGTTCGTCGCAAGGCCCGATGGATCCCCGCTTTCGCGGGGATGACGGCGACGGCGCGGTCAGGGACGGCGAGGCGTCAGCGACGGTGACTGGTCAGCGACGGCGCGGTCAGGGACGGCGAGGCGTCAGCGACGGTGACTGGTCAGCGACGGCGCGGTCAGGGACGGCGAGGCGTCAGCGACGGTGACTGGTCACGGATCCTGCGCTCCCTACGGAACATCGCTGACACCTCGAGCAGGCGGCGTGTGCGTGGAGGGGCGGGAGCGCATACGGGGCCGCTGGCGGCAACTTGTGCATCCGGAAGTGCCTGCCCCGGATTGACCCGGCGGCACCACAATGGACAACTTCCGTATCCCATGTCCACACGCTCTCCGCTCGACCTCGATCAACCGACCATGCAGCGGCTCGGCCGCCAGGTCGCTGATCTGGTAGCCGAGCATCTCGCTACCCTGAGCTCGCAGCCGGTAATTGCCGGTGACCTTCCAGCAACCGTGAGACACCAACTCTCGCAACCGCCGTCCGAGGGTGGGATGGAGTTCGACGGTCTGCTGGAGACGCTGCGCACCGACGTACTCTCGCGCACCGCCCGTGAGCCGCATCCGGGCTTCATGGGATACGTCCCCAGTTGCCCTACCTTCCCCGCCATACTCGGCGATTGGCTGGCGACGGGCTACAATGTCTTCGCCGGTGTCTGGTCCATTGCCGAGGGGCCGAACGCGATCGAACTGGCGGTGCTGGATTGGTTTCGCCAGTGGATTGGCATGCCCGAGGGCGCGGGTGGGCTACTCACCAGTGGCGGCTCGAGCGCGACACTTACCGCGATAGTGGCAGCCCGGCATGCAGTGGTCGGCGAGGATGCCAGCCGACTCGCGCGCCTCACGCTCTACACGTCCGACCAGGCCCATTCCGCGGTCGTGCGAGCAGCCTGGATCGCCGGCGTACCGCGCGGCCAGGTACGAGTGCTTCCCAGCGACAAGGCTTTCCGGCTGCGCCCGGCCGACGTGCGGGCGGCGATGGCGGCGGACCGTGCTGCCGGGCTGGTGCCCCTGGCCGTGGTCGCCAGTGCCGGCACCACGAATACGGGGGCGGTGGATCCGCTGGACGAGCTGGCCGATCTCTGCGCTGCAGAGAAGGTCTGGTTGCATGTGGACGCCGCATATGGCGGCTTCGCCACCCTCACCCCGCGTGGGCGTGAACTACTTGCAGGCCTTGGCCGATGCGATTCCGTCGCCCTCGATCCCCACAAGTGGCTGTACGTCCCGATAGAGTGTGGGTGCCTGCTGGTGCGGGATCCGGCACGACTTCGGGAGGCCTTCCAGATCCTGCCCGATTACCTGCTCGACGTGGCGCCGGTCGACCGGCAGGTTAACTTCGCCGACTACGGCGAACAGTTGACGCGTCAGGCAAGGGGGCTCAAGATCTGGTTGAACGTGCGGTACTTTGGCCTGGCCGCACTGCGCACCGAAATCGAGAATGGAATCGCTCGAGCGGAGCATATCGAGCGCATGGTGCGCGAGGAACCGGCGCTCGAACTCCTCGCGCCAGCCCAGTTGGGAGTCGTGTGCTTCCGTGTGCGGCCACCAGACATGGACGACCCGGCAGAACTGGACGCGTTCAATGAGCGGGTGAACACGGCCGTGAATGCCACCGGACGCCACCTCATCTCGTCCACCCGCTTGCGTGGAGTGTTCTCCCTGCGGGCCTGCGTTCTGGGTTTCCGGACATCGATGGCCGAGGTGGAGGCGATGATACGTTCGGTACTCACCGCAGCGGGCCAGCTTCATCCGACGCTGGAACTGGATTCCAGAAGGTCGGCGACGCCGCGCGATATCACCACAGCCACTCGCTAGCGCGCCACACGCTCCACGTACTACGAGCCGCCGATCCCGAGTGCGGCGGCGACGAGTTCGTACGAGTGATATCGGGCCGCTGGATCGTGCACCATCGTGGAAATCATCAATTCGTCAGCGCCTGTCCGCTCTGCGACGTCAGAGAGGTCACGTGCCACGTCGTCAGGGGCACCAATGATCTGGAGGGCGCGATGGCTGGCGACGAGCGCTCTCTCTCCGGGAGAGTACTCGTAGGCTGTCGCCTCCTCCGGCGTCGGCAACTGTCCGAACTCGCCGCGTCGCAACCGCACCCAGGACAGGTCCATGGATGAAGCGAGGAAATCAGCCTGGCCGGCGTCCCCGGCGCAGACGACCGCGACGCCGAGTATCACATGCGGCCTGGCGAACTGCGCCGACGGTCGGAACGCCTCGCGATAGGCCTCCAGGGCGGGCTCCGGCGACGTCTGGCTGAAGTGGCTGGCGAAGGAATAGCCCAATCCGAGTTGGCCGGCCAGGCGAGCGCTGGCGCCGCTGGAGCCCAGTAACCACACCGGCGGGAGGTCGACGCCCTCGGGAATGACGCGAACCCGGTGGAAGAGATGATCGGCCGGGAAGGTGCCGCGGGAGAGAGCGAACAGTTCGGCAAGCTGCTGCGGGAACTGCTCGGCGTCGAACGGTCTCAGCGCCTGCGACGTGGCCGGATCGGTGCCGGGCGCACGCCCTATGCCAAGGTCGATACGGCCAGGATGGAGCGCCTCGAGGGTATGGAATGACTCGGCTATCCGGAGGGGCGCATGATTGGGAAGCATTATCCCTCCAGAGCCGACACGGATCCGGCTCGTCGCACCCGCCACATATCCTATGAGAAGCTCCGTCGCGGCACTCGCGATGCCTGGCATGCCGTGATGTTCGGCAAGCCAGAACCGTCTGTAGCCCAGGCTCTCTCCCAGGCGCGCCAACTCCACCGTGCGTGGCAGTACCTCGGCTGCCGTATAGCCAACTCCCACCGGCGCCAGATCCAGTATGGACAACGACAACGTCATGTTCTCCTCGCGATGAACGCGCGGCAGTCCATCCGGGAGTCAGTAACTGGAGCCACCTCCCCCGCCACCCGTGCTGCCGCTACCACCAAAGCTACCACCTCCACCACCGCCTCCACCGCCTCCACTGGAGCCGGAACCGGAGCTGGCCGGCACGACCCTCGGAATGATGCGTCGCGTAACGTCGTGGTATCCGCAGTGCTTGCAGTCCAGTTCCACCTCGTCCACCCCCGTGCTGGCTACCGTCGCCGGAGTCACGACGCGCACCGTACGCGTCATCGTCACGAAGTTGCACTCCTTGCAGCGACTGTAGCGCGACCAGCGCTTGTAGCGTATGACGCGGCGTTCATCGCATACGGGACAGACCCAGACATCGTAGTCCACACTGCCCACTTCCTCCTCCACCTGCTGGCCTGTCACGAGCGCCATGTCGTCGTCCTGCTCGGACAACCGGAACATCTTCCCATGACCGCGCGGACACTGCCGTGGGCGCAGCCGACGCCAGCGACGGATGAGCAGGATGAGGCCGGCGAACCCACCCACCCCCGCCCCGCCATAGAGGATCCGGGAGAGAAAGCCACGTCCGCCAGACCGCTTGCCGTTGCCGGAGCCGGAAAGCGGCGTCGCGCCCATCGTGGCCTGATCGAAGAACCCTGCTATGCCGTCGATTCCCGCCGCTACCGCGTCCTCATAGCGCAGCTCACGCAGATGTGGGATGACCAGCTTCCGACAGATCTCGCCCGCGTCGGCGTCGTGCAACTCCCCTTCGGCACCGCGCCCGGTGGTGATCCAGCACTCCCCCCGGCCCGATGGCGCGACTTCCTTGGGAACGATCAGGAGCAGGGCGCCGAGATCACGTCTGCTCGACCCTATGGAATCCACGCGTCCCACACCCCACCACCGGTATATCGAGACTCCCATGTCCGCTGGTGCGCGCCCTTCCAGGTCACGCAGAAGGACGACGCCCACGTCTCCGCCCGTGCGTTTCTGGACGGCGAGGATCCTCGCGTTCAGCCGGTCCAACGCCGACGCATCGAGCAGGTTGGTGACGTCGACGACAAAGCCATCGGACGGCGGGACAGAAGGGAAACGGCTCTCCAGTTGCGGCTGCACCGCCAGCGCTCGCGCCTGGGACACCAGGACGAGGACCGCTACGAGAAGGAGCCTCAGTGGAGCAGGCCTGGCCTGGCGGACGAGCGCTGATCGGGACAGTGGCAATGCCAGGGAGTTCGGGTCAGGGGGCTGCCGGGTTTGCCAGCATGGCATTCAGGCCCTGCCGCATGACATCGAGCGGCAGCGCTCCCTCCACCATCTGACCGTTGATGAAGAAGGTCGGCGTGGCCCGCACACCGAGTCGCGCGGCGAGTGCGCTGGCGGCTGTCGTGCGCTGATCGACGCGACGGGCGTCGTAACAGGACGACCAGCTCGCCTCGTCAGCCACGACCCCGCGTGCGATGGACCTGAACAGTCCGTCGGCATCGCTGCCCTTCTTCCAATCCTTCTGACGGGTGAAGACACTGTCGTGCATGGCCCAGAACCTGTCCTGTTCGCCGGCACATTCAGCCGCGCGCGCGGCACGATCGCTGTTGGGGAACATCCCGATGATGAATGGAATGTGCTTGTAGAAAACCTTGCCAGTCTCCACGAATTCGGTCTCCAACGCGGGAAGGGTCTCCAGGGCGTGTTTGGCACAGTACACACATCCGAAGTCACTCAACTCCACGATGACGATCGGCGCACCCACCTTCCCGATGTCATGGCCGTAGTCAGTGACGTCGACCCCCTGGACGACGATTCGCGCACCGCCTGGAGCCGCGACCGATTGCGCATTGGCGACCGACGTTGGCGGCGCTGCATCGGCGGCCGGTGTGTCATTGGCCGAGCAGGCCGAAGACAGGGCCAGCGTGGCCACGATCACGAGGGACATTGTCGACCTGCGCTGCCGCATGGTCGCAGGTGCGATCCACGAGCGGTGGTCGAGAGATGGCTGCATCGGATTATCCACCAGTGATACGAGCTGGCAGGAACCAGCCGTGAAATTTCAGAATACGACGGGAAGAATGAGTCGCCTGGCGGGGCCCTGCCAGACCACCTTGGTCGGCACCTTGCGGACCGGTCCGGCCTGCGTTGTGTCTGACTCATGCATGCCCAGGCATTGACGCACACTCATTAAGGCTATCGTCAGTCCCGCATTCTGGACAGCGAGGCAGCCGGATTGTGGCGGGCGGACAGCAGATTCCTTGGCCGACTGCAAACCCGGAAGAGGAACGGGTGCACCGGAGAATCGGCAGAAGAACGGCAACGAAGTTGGCTCAGCGCAGTGGCACTGCCCCCTGGGCCTCCATGATTCCGGCGCCGGCCGCACCGGTCACGAAGGCCAGGAAGCTCGCAACCGCAGGCGACGGCTCCTCGCTGACGACAAGGAACGACTGCCGAGTGAGGGCATGAGTGCCATCGCGCACATTGGCCGGCGTAGGCTCCACTCCATCGATCGCCAGCACACGGAAGGTGCCGCCACTCCGTTGCACGAACGGCAACGACGTCATTCCCACCGCACCCGACGTGGTGGAGAGTGCCTCGGCCATCTCGTCGGGCCGTTGCAGTACTCGCGCCCCCCTCATCTGCGCAACCGGCGGGAAACAGCCAATGCCGGCAGCTACCACGTCCGCGTCCACCTCGCCCTCCGGCCGCGCCAGAAGCAACACTGGCACGTCAGCACCTCCCAGTTCTCGCCAGTTCGCAATGCGGCCGCCGTAAAGATCGCATAGCTGCTGCTCCGTCACTGTCACCGGGGCAGCATCTTCGTGTAGTCCGAAGACAACTGCAACGCGCGCGATCTCCACGGCCGTCAAGCCGCGTGCGCGCAACTCTTCCATGTCCACGCCATGGCTGGCCATGGCGATATCGATACGGCTCTCGGCAACGGCAGTCACGCGTGCCTTCGCGCCGAGTCCGTCGCCGATGAGTATTGTGATATCTGGTCGCTGGAGAGCGTATCCACGCGCCAGCGCCTCCACCAACGGCCTCACCCCGGCGGAACCATCCATCCTGATGGTATCGAGCGTGGTACCAGCGGCGGCGTCACTGACCGCGATCGGCACAGCCGGCCGTGGCTCGCAGGCGAGCGCGACGGCGGAGCTGGCGGCGATGAACGTGATCCGCAACAGGCTCATCGGTCGGATTGACATCGGTTTGGAAAGTTGCCCGGAACAGGTTGGATATCGACAGGAGCAGACTCGAGAGGAAGAAGAGAGCTTATGACATTGGACATCACCGTGCCAGTTGACATCCGGGACAGGGAGCGGCGCTCGCTGGCCTGCATCTTCGCACATCCGGACGACGAGACGTTCTCGTCCGCGGCCACACTCACCCACTATTCCCGCGATGGCGTGGACTGCAGCCTGTTCTGCGCGACAGACGGTGACGCCGGGCGAAGCTCGGGCTTGCCGGTCGCTTCACGCGCGGATCTCGGCCGGCTCCGTCGCGCCGAATTGCACGAGGCGGCGGCGATCCTTGGCGTCCGGTCCATCCAGTCGGCCGGCCTCCCCGACGGGGAACTACCGCAGGCGGACGCGGAATCGCTTCTGGGTGACATCGTGCATTTCCTGCGCGTGCACCGTCCCCAGGTCGTGGTGACCTTCGGGCCGGAGGGTGGGCCGAACGCCCACCGCGACCACAGGGTGATATCCAGGCTGGCCACGGCGGCCTTCTATCTCGCCGGCTCACCGAGCGAGTGGCCCGAGCAGTTGGATAGGGGCGCGCTCACGATTCACTCGGCGAGACGCCTGTACTACGTGTCATGGGAGGCCCCAGCGCCTGGAGATGGCGTGCCGCACGCCGTGCCGTTGAGCGCGCGGATTGACGCGCGCCCGTGGCATGAGACCAAACGCAAGGCCTTCGCCGCGCATCGGACCCAGCTATCCCTGCGCGAGAGCTTCGAGAAACTCGCGATGGGCGACACGGAGGATTTCGCCCTGGCTACCGGCGAGCCGCAGCGCCGCTCGGTCATCCACGATCTTTTTGAAGGACTATAATCCGTAATGAATCAGTTCTTCGAGCAAACCTCCCTTCCTGCCTTTCTCCAACCAGTCTGGGTACAGACGCTGGTTGGAATCGCCGTGCTGGCGCTTCTCGTGCTCGTGTTGCACGTGGTGGCTCGCCGGTACCTGCTGGCAGCGGTACATGTCCTGGTGAAGCGGAGCCCCGGTGACTGGGATGAGGTGCTCTTCGAGCACAGGGTACCGCACAGGGCGTCGGGGGTCATCTCACTGCTCGCCCTGCAGGTGGGTGTGGAATGGGTCCCCAGGCTTCCTCCGTTTCTGGTGGAACTTCTGCACCGGGCGGTGAGCGCGGGCCTGATACTGGTCATTGCACTCACCCTGGACTCGCTGCTGAGCGCCGCCCACACCTTCTACCTCCGCTCCGCGACCTCGGAACGGCGACCGATCAAGAGCTACGTCCAGCTCACGAAGATCTTCATCTACATAATCGCCTTCATCTTTGTCGTCGCCACCCTGGCAGAGCAATCGCCATGGTACCTGGTGAGCGGACTGGGAGCGGCGATGGCGATCATCCTGCTCATCTTCCGCGACACGCTGCTGTCGCTCGTGGCGAGTGTGCAACTGACCAACAACGACCTCGTGAGGGTTGGCGACTGGATCGAGATGCCGCAGTTTGGCGCCGATGGGGACGTTGTGGACATCGCCCTCACCGCCGTCAAGATCAAGAACTGGGACAGGACGATCACCGTTGTCCCGACCCACAAGTTCCTCGATAACAGCTTCAAGAACTGGCGAGCGGTGTTCGAGGGCGGCGGCCGGCGCATCAAGCGCGCCATCCACGTCAACACGACATCGATACGGTTCCTGACCGACGAGGAGATCGAACGGTTCGGACGTTTCCCGTTGCTCAGTGACTACATCGCTTCCAAGGTCGAGGAGCTTGCCGAACACAACGCCCGCTATGCGGCCGACCCGTCCGCGATCCTCACATCGCGCCGCCTCACAAACATCGGTACCCTGCGCGCGTACATCTCGGCCTACCTGCGTGGGCACCCGTCGATCCACCAGGAGCTCACCTTTCTCGTTCGCCAACTGGCGCCGACACCCGAGGGACTGCCGATCGAGATCTACGTCTTCACCAACGATACCAGGTGGGCGTACTACGAGGGCATCCAGGCGGACATCTTCGACCACATCCTGGCAATGATAGACCAGTTCGGGTTGGAGGTATACCAGCGTCCGTCTGGCAGGGACGTCGCCGGGCTGGCAGGCGTCACGCTGGCGTCCGAATAGGATGCCAGCGTGACGTGCGTCAGCCGAGGTGCGCTAGCGCCTGGCTGGCTGCCCTGGCCGGGGCATTGTCTGGCTGATGAAGTTCCGGATGTCCTCATTCGACGTCGCCAGGTCCTCGGCCCGCAGGTACATCATGTGGCCGGATCTGTAGCCCTTGAAGTGCATGCGGTCCTGGAAACGGCCCGATGGATCCATTGCCCACAGGTTGTACTTGGCGTCGAAGTACGGGGTGCCTCCGTCGTAGTAGCCCGACTGGTTGAACACGTGCAGATAGGGATTTTCGGCCATGGCTTGCTGGAGCTGCTGCCCGGTGCGCTCACCCTGGCGGTTCCACGGGTTCACCGGCCCGAACAGCCAGTACTGCAGGTCGGTCTTGAAGCCGAGTTCCTGACGCAGGTAGTAGTTGATGGCCGGCGCGAAGGCGTGGTTCCAGGAGGTGAGGGCGGGATCGAAGTCGGGCGAGGTTCCGGCGTCTGTGCGATCGAGGCCGCGGTAGCGCGAGTCGAGGCGGCCGACGGTGAGTCCCTCATCGCGGAGCAGTTCCTTCCAGTAGAACGATGTCGGCACGGCCATGTTGTACTGGAGCACCGCCTTCTCGTTCAACCCGGAATAGCGGGCGTAACGAGCGGCCAGCGCCTGACGTTCAGCAGCCGGTAGCGAGCCTCCCCTGGCCAGCGCGGGCAGGAGTTCGTTCATCGTGAACGCCTCCACCTCGGGCAGCACCGCATCCAGGTCTCTCGCCAGAAGGTCGGCGGGCAGTTTCCTGTGGTACCAGGCTGTGGCGGCGTAGTAGGGCAACTTGAGCGCGTCACCCACCGGTCCTCCGCGTTCCAGGCCCAGCCCCGTCGGCGAGACCAGGATGACTCCGTTGAGGTACATCCAGTGGGAGCCCTGCAGCCTGCCCGCGAGCCCGGCCACGCGCGTCGTGCCGTAGCTCTCGCCGATGAGGTACTTGGGCGATGTCCACCGCTCGGCGCGCGAGACGAACATGTCCAGCCACCTGGCCAGATAGGCGATGTCCTCGTTCACGCCGAAGAATTGCTCCCGCTTGGCATCTCCGATGATGCGCGAGAAGCCAGTGTTGACCGGGTCCACATAGACGATGTCGGCGACGTCCAGGATCGAGTGCGGATTATCCTGGACACCGTAAGGCTGGACGGGATAGCCCTCGTCGTCGATGCGCAGGAGCTTGGGTCCGGTGTAGGC
Organism: uncultured Gemmatimonadota bacterium; assembly: GCA_937906875.1. GTDB lineage: Bacteria > Gemmatimonadota > Gemmatimonadetes > Gemmatimonadales > Gemmatimonadaceae > CALCHX01. The sequence continues at coordinate 22,240 of CALCHX010000234.1, forward strand.
GATATGCATCCACACCGATGCCGAGCCCGGCCCGCCGTTGAAGGAGATCACCAGCGGCCGGGTGCTCCTGTCCTTGACGTCGGTACGCTCGTAGAAGGTGTAGAAGAGCGACGCGACCGCCTTGTTATCGGCATCGAACGAAGGCTGCGTGCCCAGAGTCACCCGGTAGGGCACCTGGCGCCCCTTGATGGTCACCACGTGAGTGGAACTGACGGAGGTATCGGCGACTATGCGTACACGCTCGCCCTCCGATCCACCGGATGCCTGCCGGCTCTGTGTCGCCGCCCCAGGAGCTGCAGCGGCCTGTTGAGCGGGAGTGCGGCCCTGTCCGGTAACACTCCCCGGCCGGCCCTGAGCGGCCAGTGGAGCGGTGATCACGAGGGCGAGCAGCAGCGGTCGGAGAGTCGCGGAAGTCAGCATCGTTATCAGTTGCTGGGGCGTTCAGGAAATGGACGGTCATGCGCCCACCAACGTAGCCCCCTGGCGGTCAGTTCGCTACCATTTGACATCCCCGCGACCTTCCACCGGTGCCGTAATGGCCTGCGACTGTTGGCGCCTCCGGCCGGACGATGCCCTCGCGGCGCTCAACATCTCCGCCTGTTCCCCGCCCTCCAATGGACGTCGACGCGCATCCTGGAGCGAGTGCACTCACCGCCACCGATGTCACCCGTCGCTACGGCGACATCAGAGCGCTCGACGGTGTCAGCATCGCCGTGCCGGCGGGCGCCGCGCTGGCGCTCGTGGGAGAGAGCGGTTCGGGAAAGACGACATTGCTGCGTTGTTTCAATCGCATGGTGGAGCCGGATTCGGGGACGATCACCGTTGGAGGCGTGGACGTGCGCGAGGGATCGGCGATCCAACTCCGCCGCCGGACCGGGTACGTGCCGCAGAGCGGCGGCCTGCTGCCGCACTGGCGCATTCTCCGCAACGTCGCGCTCGTCCCCACGCTGCTCGGGATGGACGACCCGGAGACGGAAGCGGCGACGGCGCTGGAACTGGTGGGGATGCCGGTGTCACGTTTTGGTCGACGCTTCCCGCACGAGCTGTCCGGCGGCCAGCGGCAGCGGGTCGCTCTTGCTCGCGCCCTCGCCGCACGTCCGGGCGTGATCCTGCTCGACGAACCGTTCGGTGCGGTGGATGCGATAACCCGGGCCGAGCTCCAATCTGCCTTCGCCAGACTCCGCACGGAATTGCCAGTCACTGCACTACTCGTCACCCACGACCTTGCCGAGGCAGCTCGACTGGCGGATTCCATGGCCGTCATGCGTGAAGGGAGGATCGAGCAACAGGGAACGGCGGACGAATTGATCTCGTCGCCGGACAACGAATATGTCGCATCACTATTCGAGCAGGCACTCGCGGCATCGTCACCGCTGCGTCGCGCATGACAGCCAGCAGGAGCGCGTACTGGCGGACTCACCGGCCGACGTACCGATGTCGGTCCCGCAGAACCCGCAGCCACGCGTGCTGGACGACGTGGTTGCTCGCCATCCTCACATGGTCCACGGCTGCCGCACCGGCATACGCGCAGCGTGACGCCGGGAGCCCTGCAGCGCCGGACCAGCTCCGGCCGGTGGTCGTGGCCTCCAAACCGTTTGGCGAGTCGTACCTGCTGGCCGAGATGTTCGCCCAGTTGCTGGAGTCGCGTGGGGTGGCAGTCACGCGCCGGCCCGGCCTTGGCGCCACGGAGATCGCCTTCGGCGCCCTGCGGCAGGATCAGGTGGATGTCTACCCGGAGTACACCGGCACCGGATTGCTCGTGATACTGCAGGACTCACTCACCGACTCCCTGCGTCGGGATGCGCGAGCCGTTTATGGCAGGGTGGCCGAGGAGTCGAGCCGGCGTTGGCAGGTACGCTGGCTACCGCCGCTGGGCTTCCAGAACGGTTATGCAATCGCCGTCAGACGGGAAACCGCCGAGCGCCTCGGGCTGCGCTCGTTGACGGATCTGGCACGGGAAGCGCCGCAACTTCGCGCTGGCTTCACGGCCGACTTCATCGGGCGTGCCGACGGGCTCCCCGGACTCGTGCAGCGTTACGGATTGCGTCTTGGCAATGTCCGCCCACTGGCGCCGGCGGTGAAGTATCAGGCCCTCGCCGCAGGAGCGGTGGACGTGATCGATGGTTACTCCACCGATGGCCTGCTGGCTCGCTACGACCTCGTGACCCTCGACGACGATCGAAGCTTCTTCCCGCCATACGAAGCTTCGGCGGTGACCAGTGCGCGCCTGGCCCGCGAGCGGCCCGACGCGATAGCCGCCCTCACCCTCCTCAGCGATCGCCTGGATGTGGTGCACATGCGCACGCTGAACCGCCGCCTGGAGGTTGACGGCGATGATGTGCGTACCGTGGCCGCCGCTGCACTCAGGGAGCTCGGTCTGGTGGACGTGGCGCCACCGTCCGGACGTACGACCGGGAGCCAGGACAGCGGCTTCGCACGCTACCTGTGGGAGCGGCGCGCCATCCTTGGCAGACTGGCACTCAGGCACCTGTTTCTGGTGGGCCTCGCGCTGGGTGCGGCGATCATTGTCGCGCTGCCCCTCGCCCTCGTTCTCGAGCGCGCTCGCCGTGTCGCCGAGCCCACTATCGGTGCGCTGGGCGTGGTCCAGACCATCCCGAGCATAGCCATGCTCGCCTTCATGATCCCGCTTCTCGGGATCGGCGTCACACCCGCCCTCGTCGCCCTCTGGCTCTACGCGCTCTATCCCATTGCCCGCAGCACCTACACGGGCGTCCGGGACGCCGACCCGGCGGCCGTGGAGGCGGCTCGAGCACTGGGTACTACCCCGCTTCAGGAGTTGCTGCTCGTACGCCTCCCGCTGGCCGCCCCGGTAATAATGGCCGGCGTACGCACGGCCGCCGTCATCACCGTCGGCGCCGCGACACTCGCTGCTTTCATTGGCGCCGGTGGTCTCGGGGAGCCGATCGTGGCCGGCCTCGCCCTGGCGGACAGCCGGATGATCCTCTCCGGGGCGCTACCGGCGGCGGCGCTGGCACTTCTGGTCGACGGGATCCTCGCGCTCGTGGAGCGAACTGTAACGCCCGCGCAACTGCGAGCCGCTGGCAGGGCTCGTTCGACAGTCGTACCGGGCTGACATACCACCGGACGACAACGTCAGCGGCGATCCATGGCGCGCGTGATGAGCTTGTTCAGCTCTCGCAGCCAGACAACGGAACTGGCTACCCCCAGGCAGAGAAGCCAATCCCCCCCGGTGAGTGCGACCGTGCCGAACCCTCTCTGGATGGGGGGCAGATAGACGACCAGGAACTGCAGCGCCACAGATAGAGCGATCGCGCCCCAGAGCAACCTGTTGGTGAACAGATGGGCAAAGGCACTCTGCTCGTCGGAGCGGGAATTGATCGTGTTGAAGAGCTGGAAGAGAACGATCGTCGTGAACGCCATGGTCTGGGCATGGGGCAGGTCGCCGCTCCCGTCGACGAACCCCCCCGGCAGGGAGAGGTCGAGCACATAGAGCGTGCCGACAGCCATGATCACGCCCACGAAGATGATCCCGCGCCACATGCGGCCGGTGATCACGCGCTCGCCCGGTGGACGTGGCGGCCTGTCCATCAGGCCGTCCTCCGCCGGATCCAGCCCCAGCGCGAACGCCGGCGCTCCATCGGTCACGAGATTGATCCAGAGTATCTGCGTGGCGAGGAGTGGGAGTGCCAGGCCACTCCCTGTCGGCCGCAGCCCGATCTCATCCGCGAGCAACACCCCGAAGAACATCGTCAACACCTCCCCGATGTTGGACGAGAGGAGGAAGCGCAGGAACTTCCGGATGTTGTCGAAGATCGCCCGCCCTTCCTCCACCGCGACCACGATCGTCGCGAAGTTGTCATCGGCGAGGATGACGTCGGCGGCCTGCTTGCTGACATCCGTTCCGGTGATACCCATGGCGACGCCAATGTCGGCTGACTTGAGCGCGGGGGCGTCATTCACCCCGTCGCCCGTCATTGCCACGATCTCGCCACCACGCTGGAGGGCGTCGACGATCCGCAACTTGTGCTCGGGATTCACGCGCGCGTAGACCGACGTCTCCCTGACCAGCAGATCCAGTTCGCCGGGCGCCATGTTCTCGAGCTCGGCGCCCGTGACGGCCCTTCCCTTCCCCGCTATCCCCAGCTCGCGGGCTATGACGGTCGCCGTGAGCGGATGATCTCCGGTGATCATCATTGTACGTATACCAGCCTGGCGGGCACGGGTCACCGCCTCCAATGCCTCCGTTCGCGGCGGATCGATCATCCCGATCAGCCCAGCGAAAGCGAGGTCTCGCTCCACCAGCATCGATTCATCGGCCGGCTCGTCACCCAGCGAGTCAGATGGTACGACGCGCATGGCCAGGCCGAGTGTGCGCAACCCCTCCAGGGCAAGCGACTCGTTCACGCCTGCTATGGCGACGCGCCTCTCGTCGGTGAGTTCCCGGACGCCGTCGCCCAGAACTTCCCTGGTGCAGAGGGGCATGAGGACGTCGGGAGCACCCTTGACCAGTATGACCACGGAGTCGGGTTGCTCGCGGTCACGATGCAGGGTGGTCATACGCTTCCGCTCGGAGGAGAACGGAATCTCTCCCACGCGCGGAAGCTGCAACCTCAGTTCGGCATCCTCGAACCCGGCCTTGCGCGCGGCAACGACGAGCGCGCCCTCGGTCGGATCACCCTGCACCAGCCACTCGCCGCTCTGCTGCATCACACTCGCGTTGTTGGACAGTTCGGCGGCGGCCATCGCCCGTTTCATCTCTGACTGCAACTGCTCGTCGATTTCACCGCCATCGCTGCGACTCACGCCCCCACCCGGCGCGTAGCCCGAGCCTTCGAAGGCCACGCTACCGCTTGCCGTCACCAGCACCCTCACCGTCATCTCGTTCCGGGTGAGGGTTCCCGTCTTGTCCGAGGCGATGACAGTCGCCGAGCCGAGCGTCTCGACCGCTGCCAGGTGTCGAACAATGGCATTGCGACCGGCCATTCGCTGGACACCGAGCGAGAGGACGGCGGTCACCACTGCCGGCAATCCTTCAGGCACTGCGGCGACGGCCAGGGCGACACCCAGGATCAGCACGGCGACGAGTCCCGCGGGGTCGCGGATCTGCTCGACCATGATGATCGTCCCGATCATCACGATGGCGATGACGATGACCACTGTGCCGAGCAGCTTGCCAACGCGGTCGAGCTCCTTCTGGAGAGGGGTCTGGGCCTCCGGTGTCGCGTCGAGCAGGCCGGCAATCTTGCCCATCTCCGTCCGCATCCCGGTCGCCGTGACCACTCCCACGCCATGTCCGTAAGTGACAGCGGTACCGCTGAAGACCATGTTGAGCCGGTCACCGAGTGCGACGGATCCCGTTATCGTCGCCTCCTCCTTTGACACCGGCACACTCTCACCGGTGAGGGCGGCTTCGGCGACCTGCAGGGCCGAGGAGCTGATGATGCGGGCATCCGCGGGAACCGTATCCCCTTCCTCCACGAGGATGATGTCGCCACGAACGAGTTCCGCGGCGGCGATCCGCAGGCGCTTGCCGCCACGAATGACGTCGGCCTCGTCGGCCGACATCTCCTGCAGCGCGGCGACTGCCGCCTCCGCGCGTGATTCCTGCACATAGCCCATCACGGCATTGAGAATCACCACTGCTAGTATCGCGACAGCTTCGAACGGGAGCGTGGTGTCGCGCTCGTACAGCCAGAGGCCCGTGGATATGACCGTCGCGAGGAGGAGGAGGAGGACGAGCGTTTCCTGGAACTGGGCCAGGAACCGGCGCCAGCCCGGCACCCGGGCGGTGCTGGTCAGCTCGTTCATGCCGTCCTGCGCGAGGCGTGACCGGGCCTCGTCAGGATCGAGTCCCTTCTCGACGTCGCTCCGCACCTCAGCGATGACTTCGTCGACGTCAAGCCTGTAGACTTCCCCCAACCCGTCCGGTGTCCGTTCAGTCATCAATGGCGCCCTCCGGCTCCCGCCGGGTAACTTGAATGTCTTCCGACCCTGGACGGAGCAAAGGTGCATGCCGAGATCGCAATTGCCTGATTCGCGTATAGCTGATCGACCGTCACCATCGGGCGATAGACCGGGTAACTCTGCACACGGCGGGCCCGACCGGCCCGGGACGCCACCGCCCACGCCGCCGGCGATGCCGCCGCGACGTACGTGGCCGCTGTTCCTGCTCGTGCTGGCGGCCAATTTCCTCTTGATGCGCTTCCTCTTCCCCGACCCGGATGCGGCGGTCAAGGTACCGTACACCCTGTTCAAGCAGGAAGTGGTCAAGCGGAATGTGGAGAAGATCTACAGCCGCGGCGAGAGCCTCACCGGACGCTTCGTATCGCCCGTCACCTATCCTCCGCCGTCCGACAAGGCCAGCGGCAAGGAATCGCGCTCGGTCACCAATTTCGCGACAACTCTTCCGGCATTCGTGGATCCGGGCCTGGAAGCGCTGCTCATCGCCAACGGAGTGGAGATCAGCGCCGAGCCGATCGATCAGGGCGGCCCATCGATCTTCTCCCTGCTCTTCGGCTTTGGTCCCGCCATCCTGCTCATCGTCTTCTACGTCTGGATCTACCGACGAGTGGCCAAGCAGGGCGGCGGACTGGGTGGGGGGCTGGGCGGGGCCCTCACCGGCAAGATGGGGAAGAGCGTCGCCCGCAGGTTCGACCAGGAGCAGGAGGGCAGGGTCAGTTTTGACGACGTCGCGGGCATTGACGAAGCGGAGAACGAGCTCGTGGAGATAGTCGACTTCCTGCGCGATCCGGCGAAGTACACCCGACTCGGCGGCACCGCGCCGAAGGGCGTGCTCCTCGTCGGTGCGCCCGGCACCGGAAAGACGCTCCTCGCCCGCGCTGTCGCGGGCGAGGCAGGGGTTCCCTTCTTCTCCATGAGCGCGTCCGAGTTCATCGAGATGATCGTCGGTGTTGGAGCGGCCCGCGTGCGCGACCTCTTCAAGCAGGCCCGCGAGCATGCGCCGGCCATCATCTTCATCGACGAGCTGGACTCCATCGGGCGCGCCCGGGGCCAGGTGGCGCTTGGCGGGTCCAGCGAGCAGGAGCAGACACTCAACCAACTCCTGACCGAGATGGATGGCTTCTCGAGCCGTGAGGGAATCATAGTGCTGGCCGCCACGAACCAGCCGGATGTGCTCGACAAGGCGCTACTCCGCCCCGGCCGGTTCGATCGCCGGGTCGTCGTGAACCTCCCCGACCGCACTGGCCGCAAGGCAATCCTGGAAGTTCATACGCGACGTGTGCCGCTGGCGCCGGACGTCAGCCTTGGGTCGATCGCTTCCGCCACACCGGGTCTGTCGGGAGCCGACCTGCGCAACCTCGTGAATGAGGCCGCACTACTCGCCGCACGGCGCGAGCAGGACGATGTCCGCGAGAAGGATTTCCTCGATGCGCTCGAGAAGATCGTGCTGGGGCCGGAGCGGCCATTGCTCCTGAACGCACAGGACCGTGAGCGAATCGCCTATCACGAAGGCGGACATGCGATCCTGGGCCTGGTCGTGCCGGGCGCCGATCCTGTCCATCGCGTCACCATCGTGCCCCGTGGACAGGCGCTCGGCGTGACCTACCAGCGACCTGACAGGGACCGTTACAACTATCCGGAAGAGTACCTGCGCTCACGCATCGTGGGCATGCTGGGCGGGCGTGCGGCCGAGGAGGTGGTCTACGGCACCAGGACCACCGGTGCCGAGAATGACATCGAGCAGGCCAGCAATCTCGCTCGCAACATGGTCACACGCTGGGGGATGAGCGAGCGCCTGGGGATGGTGCAACTGGCTCCGCGTGAGAACCCCTACCTGTCACGAGGCGACAACTTCGGCGCGCGCGGCTCGTTCAGCGAGGAAACCGCACGGATAATCGACAGCGAGGTGCAGCAGATCATCCATGAGAGCCACGTCGAGGCGACCCGGCTCCTGCGCCAGTACCGTACCGAACTGGACGCGTTGGCGGAGGCGCTGCTGGCTCGCGAGACGCTGGACGAAGCCGAGATACTGCAGGTGACGGGTCTGCCGGCGGCGCCGCCGCTGGAGACCCGCAAGTTGCCGTTGGAGGTCACCGTGGACGCGGACGCGGATGGCGACCTCAACCACACGGCTGCACCACGATGACCCGCTCATCCACGATGCGCAGCCGGGCCCGGAAGAAGTCGAACAGCACGCGCAGCACGGCGACCGCAGGCACGGCGAAAATGACTCCACCAATACCGAACAGTTCTCCGCCGGCAATCACCGCGAGAAAGACGAGCACCGGATGCACTCGCACTGCCTGACCCTGGATACGCGGCGTCAGGACGTTGCCCTCGAGCTGCTGGATGAGCAGGAAGAGAACCGCGGTGAGGAGAGCAGTGGTGGGTGACACACTGAGGCCGAGCAGCACGGCCGGCACGGCGCCGATCCATGCCCCCAGGAAGGGAACGAGCGCCGTCACCGACACCCAGGCGCCGAGCAGAAGAGCGTACGGCACGCCGAGAAAATAGAGCGCGACCGCGGATAGCACGCCCTGTATCGCCAGGGAGAGTGCCAGGCCACCCAGATAGCGCGACAATGTGTAGCCGAAGGCATTCCACAGGTCGCGCGCGTCGCGCCGGTAGCGATGCGGCGCCAGCCAGAGCACTGTCGCCCGTACCCGCCGAGCATCGGCGATGAGGTACACGGCCACGAAAATGATCCCGAACAATGCTATGACCGTGCTCACCGCGCCAGCGAGAAGCTGGCCCAGACCACCCAGCAACCGTCCGGCAAAGCCCTGTACCGCAGTCAGCGACTTCTGGCGAACCGTCTCGGCAAATTGATCCGGTGCCGACGGCAGCAGGCCACGATCAGCCAACCAGCTCAGCAATGGCGGGACCTGATCGCCAAGCTCTGCAGCAATGCCTGGTACGGCGTCGGAGAGGGCGGCCAACTGGGTGAGCAGGATCGGCACCACGACCACGAAGGCAAGCACCACCACGCCGGCCATGACGAGCAGCGATACGGCCAACGCCAGCCCCCGCGGAATGACCCGCGAGAGCAGTCGCACCGGAAAGGAGAGTACCAGGGCAAGTGCCGCTCCGCCGAGGGACAGCGTGAGGAGCACCGGTGCCACGGCCAGGAGCAGTACGAGTCCGACAAGACCGGCGGCGAGCAGGATGTTGCGCGTCCGACGGGATATCCAGATGGCCGTCGGAGAGCCGGGTGCCGGCGGTGCCGACAGGTTGGTGGTCCGTCGGCGCTGGCGGTCGCGAACGTTCCGCTGCCGCGAGGTCGTGGGCGCATCGTCAGCTCTGGATGGTGTGGTCACAGGCTAAGAATGCACCCTCCGATGGGTGCTGGGAAGTTCTTGCGCCGAGCCGTACCCCGACGCGCCGAGCCAATAAGTGGATGCCAGCTCCTGACCGGCACGCACTGTGCACATTTTGCACGTCACCGACACCAGCCTGAACCAGCAGATCACGGAGGGTGACATCATGCCACGCGGCGACAAGTCCTCGTACACCGACAAGCAGAAGCGTAAAGCCAGGCACATCGAGGAGGGCTACGAGAAGCGAGGCGTCTCTACCGACGAGGCGGAGCGTCGGGCCTGGGCCACGGTAAACAGCGAGAGCCACGGTGGAAAGAAGTCAGGCTCCGGGCGAGGCAAGCCGGAGAACCACGAGGCTTCTCGCCGCGGCGGCAGGAAGGGCGGTAGCAGCGAGAGCCACGAAGAACGCAGCCGAGCTGCGAAGAAGGGCTGGGAGACCCGTCGCCACGACAGTTGACCATCCCATCCTGCATATTCACTATCTGTCCGGGAACTCCAGTCACTCGCACCAGTACTCAGAGGATCGCTCATGCGCACCGCAATCGCGGCAGTTGTCGTTGGCCTGTCCCTCACCGCCTGCTCCGGCACTCGCGACGACGCGGCTCCGCCAGCCGACAGTGCGTCGCCGTCATCAGCAACGCCGGCGCCAATGCCCGCAGCCGACACGGCTACGGCGACGTTGATGACCGCGAACGGGCGCGAGCTGGGTACGCTGACGCTCACCGACGTTTCCGGGGGGATCCAGGTGGCCGGGAGGCTGTCTGGACTACCGCCGGGAGAACACGCCATCCATCTGCACACGACCGGTCAGTGCGAGGCTCCATTCACGTCGGCGGGAGGACACTGGAATCCCACCGGACGGCAGCACGGCACCGATAACCCCGAAGGTCCCCACTTCGCCGACATGCCCAACATCATGGTCGCGTCCGATAGCAGCGTCTCGATCATGGCGAGGACGCCCGGAGGCACGCTGCGAGGCGAGAATGCGCTGCTGGACGACGACGGCGCGGCGGTGGTCATCCACGCCGGGCCCGACGATTATCGAACCGACCCGGCAGGTGATGCAGGGGCGCGCATTGCCTGCGGAGTGGTCACGGGCAGGTAACGGTCAGCGCAGGGCATGTTGCCGGAACGCCCCGCACCATCAGGTGCGGGGCGTTCCGGCATTCCATGGGCTCGCTATCGGGGCTGGAGCCCTGGATGACCGCTCCGCGCAATGGCCGACAGGGTCACGCCCGTTCGCCACCGTCACTCGGTTCGCTTGCTGTATTGCCGTACGGCAAGGGTGAGTACGACCAGCCCGATCACCGTCAGCATGACGAACTGGTGCATCAGGTCACGCAGCCCGGCCCCCTTCAGCAAGACAGCACGCATGAGGTTCGTGAAATGAGCCAGGGGGTTCGCTTCAGCCAGCCACTGCGCCCATTCCGGCATCGCCCGCAAGGGAGTGAAGAGGCCACTCATGAGCAGGTACGTCATCAGAATCGAGAAGCTCACGAACATTGCTTGCTGTTGTGTCTCCGATATGCTCGAGATCCACAGCCCGATCCCCAGCGCGCCCACGAGGTAGATGGCACCGCCAAGGAAGACGACGAGGAGGCTGCCCCGGATCGGGACGCCCAATACGAAGTAGGCGAGGAGCAGACCAAGCGCGAAGTCGAGCAGGGCCAGGCTCCACAGCGGGATCAGCTTCGCGGCGATGAAGGTGGAACGCTTGATGGGTGTGACGTTCAATTGATCGAGGGTGCCAGCCTCCTTCTCTCGCACGATGTTCATCGCCGTCAGCAAGGTGCCGACCACGGTGACGACTATGACGAGGATGCCGGGCACCATGTAGTCGGCGTAATCGAGGTCAGGATTGTACCAGCCACGCCGCCGTACGTCGATCGTCGCGCGACCGGCGACCGGCACATCGGGAGCGCCAGTGATCATCATGTTTCCCGGTAGCTCCTTGATACTCAGTTCCGCGGCATAGCCGGCGAGAATCCGGGATGCATACGACTGCATGACCCCGGCGGCGCCCCCGTCCTCGGCGTTGACGATGAACTGAACCGGCGCATGCTGGTCACGCACCAGATCCCGTTCGAAGTGACGAGGTACCACCAGGATGACATCCGTAGCGCCCCCGAGCATCGCTTCGTTGGCCAGTGCGATGGAAGCCGACGACGCCGAGTTGATGAAGCGTCCGGAGGCGGTGAGTCGATCCACTACTCCACGCGACGCCGGGGATCCATCCTGATCCACGACATACATCCGTGCACTGCGCACCTCGAACGTAGCCGCGTTCGCGAGCAGCAGGAGTTGAGCGAGCGGCATTATGAAGAGCATTCCCAGCAGCATGCGGTCGCGGAAGATCTGCAGGAACTCCTTGTGGATCAGGAAGCGGAGTGTACGCATGGTCAGTCGAGCCTCGAGCTGAAGCTACGCACGGCGAGCAGCAGGAAGCCCGCGAGCATGGCCACGAGCACCAACATCTCCGACCAGAGATGTTCGATACCGGCGCCCTTGAGCATGATCCCGCGCGAGATGACGATGTACCAGCGAGCGGGAATGACGATCGTCACCCACTGCAGCCAGTCCGGCAGGCTGGCGATCGGGAAGATCATGCCCGACAGGAGCTCATTGGGAAGCATCGTGCCCGCCATGGCCCCGATCATCGCCGCCCGCTGCGAGGTTGTGATTGCCGCCACCAGCACGCCCAGAGCCAGGCTCACCATGGAGTAGAGCATGCTCGCGACCAGAAGCAGGGCCAGGCTACCACGAAACGGCACCTGGAACACGGCCCAGGCAGCGAGCAGTGCGGTCACGACGTTCACGAAGGCCAGCAGGAGGTACGGAAGCACCTTGCCCAGGATGATCTGCCACGGACGCAACGGCGATACGAGGAGCACCTCGAGTGTGCCGCGTTCCTTCTCCTTCGAGAGAGAGATCGCGGTCATGAGCGCCGAAACGAGCGTCAACACGAGGGCTATGAGGCCCGGAACGAACAGGTTCACGCTCTCCAGCGTCGGGTTGTAGCGCATTCGCGTGCGCATCTCGATCCGCATGCCGGAGCGGGCAGTGGACAGGTCGCGCTGGTAGTCGGCCAGGATAGCGCTGGCATAGGCCTGGATCGTGGTCCCGGTATTCGGATCCGACACGTCCCCGATGAGGAGCAACTGTGCGGGGCTGCCGCGGGAGAGTCGACCCGCGAGATCGGGTTCGAAGACCAGCGCCACGTCGGCCGCTCCACGACGGAACAGCGGCTCGACAGCAGCAACCGTAGGCACGACATCCACGACCTGGAAACGGGCGCTACCGGCGAAGCGGTTGCGAATGGCGCCCGTGGCATCATCGGGCATGGGATCGACGAAGGCGATCCGCACATCCTTCACATCACTGCGTAGCGCGTAGCCGAACAACACCACCATCGCCAATGGCAGGAGCAGGAGTATGGTCAACGTCTGCCGGTCACGAAGGATGTGCCTGATCTCCTTGACCATGAACGCGCGCATTGCACCCGGGCGCATCATCCTCCACCTCCGGCAACAGTCGCGTTACCAGCCGGCCGGGCCAGCCGTACGAACAACTCGTCCAGTGTCCCGACCTTGAACTCCGCCTTGAGCTCGGCCGGCGTACCCATTGCTCCAATGCGCCCGTCCACCATGATCGACACGCGATCACAGTACTCCGCCTCGTCCATGTAGTGAGTGGTCACGAAGACGGTGGTACCATCGGCGGCAGCGGCATAGATCATCTCCCAGAACTGGCGCCGCGTCACCGGATCCACTCCTCCCGTCGGTTCGTCGAGGAAGACCACCGCTGGCTGGTGGACGAGCGCGACGGAGAACGCCAGCTTCTGCTTCCAGCCCAGTGGTAGCGACGCGACCAGGTCATCGCCGGAGTCCCGGAGCCCAAGGTGCCCGAGCATGGCCTCGCTTCGCTCGCGAATCTCGCCATCGTCCAGGCCGTAGATCCCTCCGTAGAGCGCGATGTTCTCTCGCACGGTGAGATCGCCGTAGAGGGAGAATCGCTGGCTCATGTAGCCGATCTTTCGCTTCACTTCCTCGGCCTGCGTGAACACATCGAAGCCGGCCACCTGCGCCTCTCCCGATGTGGGAGCCAGCAGGCCCGTTAACATCCGTATGGCGGTCGTCTTGCCAGCGCCGTTGGCGCCGAGAAAGCCGAATACCTCTCCGGAACCGACCGTGAACGTGATCGCGTTGACGGCGGTGAAGCTGCCGAACTTCCTGGTCAGCTCCTGGACCTCGATCGCGTTGCTCACGCCGGCACCGTCGATGACGCAGTTCCCATGAGCGACATGAACGTGTCCTCGATCCCGGGCTCGATCGACCGGACCTCGGCGTCCTCCATCCCCTTCGCATGGAGCAACTGGCGTACTTCGGAGGCGATCTGGGAGGGATCCATGTCGGTCCGCGTGTCGCTGTAGTGCAGCTCCCCACCGAACGGGAAGACAGATGCCGAGTGCGGGGCCTCCCTGAGCGTCCTGATGAGTGCCACGCGGTCGTGACCGCGAACGCCGAAGAGCGGGTGCGGGAAGAGCGCGCCGATCGCCGCCGGCCTGTCGGTGGCGAGGATCCGGCCGTGTTGCATGAGCGCTACCCTGTCACACCGATCAGCCTCATCCATGTAGGGAGTGGAGACGACGATCGTGAGTCCCGACTCCTTGAGGCTGTGCAGGAGGTCCCAGAACTCCCGACGCGACACGGCATCCACCCCGGTCGTGGGTTCGTCCAGGAAGAGTATGTCGGGGCGATGAACGAGCGCGCAGGAGAGGGCGAGCTTCTGCTTCATCCCACCCGACAGGGCGCCGGCGCGACGGTCGCGGAACGGTTCGATCTGCTCGTAGATGGGCGCGATGATGGATCGGCCCTCCTCGATGCTCGTTCCGAAGACCGATGCAAAGAAGCCGAGGTTCTCCTCCACGCTCAGGTCGGGATAGAGAGAGAACTGGCCGGGCATGTAGCCCACTCGTGCGCGTATCTCCCACATGTCGCGCACCACGTCCAGACCCAGCACGGTCGCCGAGCCCGAGTCGGGGATGAGGAGCGTCGTGAGGATGCGGAAGAGCGTTGTCTTTCCACCGCCGTCGGGGCCGACGAGCCCGAACAACTCGGCAGGCTGCACCTCGATCGACACATCGTCGAGAGCCTGCACGTCGCCGAAACGCTTGCCGAGACCGTCCACGATCAGCGGCGAGTCCACCGATGACGGGGCCGTCGAGGGCGATCCCATGGCGGGCGATTCGATGCTCAACGGCCTTCCGGCGCTTCGGGCGCCGCCTCGCCGCCGCTGTCCCGACCGGGCTGCGCCAGGCCGCCCAGCGTCACGTCACCCGGCATTCCTATGCGCAACCGGCCATCCTCGTTCGGCACCAGGATCTTCACCGCATAGACGAGGTCCGCGCGCTCGTCACGTGTCTGCACGGGTGTGGGCGTGAACTCGGCAGTCTCCGAGATCCAGCTCACCACGCCAGGGATCGTCCGTAGGCCGCCTTCGCCACGATCCACATTCACCGCTACCCTCTGGCCTATACGGACGCCATCCATCTGGCCACCAGTCAGATAGGCACGGAACACCAACGTGTCCAGGCTGGCGATGCGGTAGAGCGGCCGGCCGGGCTGCACCACCTCACCCACCCGCACGTAAGTCGTCAATATCGTCCCCGACGTCGGGTTGGCGACGGTACTGAGCGAGATCTGGTCACTCACCTGATTCACTCGTGCGTCGTTGGACGCGACATCCATTCCCACAGATGTCAGTTGTGCACGGGCTGCCTGTATCTGGGCCACGAGAGTACGGAACTCCCGCTCCGCCTGGTCGAGTTGCTGCGCCGTGGCCGCCTTCTGCTCAAACAGCCTGGTCGTCCGATCAAAGGCCCTCCTGGCAATATCGCGCTGCACCTCGAGCACCTCGATCTGCCTGGCCACCTCGGTGCGCCGGGCGTCTGTCGCTGAGCGCTGTGCGATCAATTGTGCCCGCTCCAGGGCGAGTTGTGTAGTGTCGACGACAGCCACCAGGGCACCCGTCTCCAGCCGCATCCCCTCGACCGGGATGAACCGCTCGAGCTGTCCGGTGGTCTGTGCCGACACCACCACTTCAGTCGCCTCGAAGTTGCCGTAAGCATCGGGTTCCACCCCGTTGTCACAGCCCATGAAGGCAACCGGGAGTGCCACGAGGACGGCGACCCGGCCGCCGTGCGACATTGAGAAGTTGCGCATCAGCGAACCTCGACTCCGACAAAGGTCAGGAAGTGTGCGCGAGCTCGTGCAAGCTCCACGCGATGAGTGGCGCGGGTCAGCCGCGCTGTCAGCAGGTCCGTCTGCCGATCCACGTATTCCGCCGATCCGATCACCCCTTCGGTGAAACGAAAGGTCGTCTCGCGGAGAATGTCCTCATGTAGCGCTACTATCTGGTCATCGGACTGTGAGCTGGCCACCAGTCGATCCATGGCCGCCAGGTCCGCCTCGGTGCCTCGGAGCAAGCTCTTTCTGAAGGCCGCCTCCTCGGTTTCCAGCACCCGTTGCTGGAGCGCGATCTCCTCGCGCTGACGATCACTCCTTCCCCAGTTCCAGGGTGACCATTCCACCTGCAGCCCGGCCAGCCAGTAGCTGTCGAAGTCACGCCCCAACGGATTGAGACCCGGGCGACCGTAACCGGCGCGTCCAAATGCCGAGAGGCGTGGACGCTCCTGGGCGACGATCGACAGCTTCTGCCGCTCCAGCAACTCGTGACTCCGCGCGAAACGGTCGTACTCCGGCCGCTCGCGGAGCTCTCCCAGCTCCGTCCGCACACGCGCCACGTCGTCCCCGATATCGGGCAAGGCCAGCACGTCATCGCCCGTCAGGCTACGCCCCGTGAGCTCGCCCAGAACGGCGAGCGAGGCTGCACGATTGGCGTCGATCTCATCGATCGACTGTCGGCGCCGGAGCAGCTCGGCCTCCAGCGTGGCGGCGTCGCTGGGCAGCGCGCTTCCCAGGCGCACCCTGTCTCGCGCGGTCACCAATCGAGCCTCGAGGTCGGCTATCCCGGCCTCCAATTCGGCGCGTTGTGCATCCAGGAGGAGCACGGCGAAATAGCTCTCGGTCACCTGCTCGCGAAGCTTGAAGAGGGAGGTGCGCACGCCCGCCTGCGATTCGGCAAGTCGCGCCCGCTCCACCTCGACGCGGTGACGGCGAGTAGGATCGAGGAGCGGCTGCCGCAGATTGAGGCGAGCGTCGTAGCTGTCCAGGGGTGGCGTGGCTACGGAAGTGCCAGGAAGCTCGAACGGGATCGTCGCGACATCCGACTGGTACTGCGCCTGGGCACCGAGAGTCAGATCCGGCAGCCGTTCATCCGCGATACTGCGCAGGCGGAGGCGGGACTGCGACTCGAGGAGCGTCAACTGCTGCCGTCGCGGATCGCGGGTCACGGCCTCGGTCTGAAGGGCGCCGAGATGCAGCGTGTCGACAGAGGAGCCGGGCTGCTGCGCCGCCGCGCTGTTCGTTCCAGCGTCCGCGAGGGCCACGGCCCCGATGACCGAGAGAAGGATGGGTACCTTTGATTTCATGGCCGGAGTGCGTCCAGGATGAAGGCGGGAAGTCGTTTCCGACGCTCATCCAGAAAGAGTTGGAAGGCGTCGCCGTCCATGCCCAGGACAGACTCCAGGACCGGTTGAACGACGAAGGGGATGACACAGAGCGCGACGAGGTCGACGAGGAACTGCTCGGGGGAGACCTGCCTCATGGTGCCATTCGCCGCTCGTTCATCGAGCTGGGAGCCCAGCTTGGCCAGCACCTGTCGCGCCAGCGGCGTGATCGAGGCAGCCACGAAGTCGCCGTCCTGGTCCACTCGCGCCGAGGCCACGAGCGACTTCAGCCGCTCCGGGTGGTGGTGCAGTTCGGCGATCACGTAGGCGGGAAGGAACGGGTGTTCGCGCACGTTGTCGATATAGAGGTGGACGAATCGCTCGACCTTCTGCTCGAGTGTGGCATCGGAGGCGAGGAGGACGGCAATCGTCGGCGCGATGCGACCCGCGATGTTGCGAAAGACGGCATCGGCCAGGCGTTCCTTGGTGCGGAAGTAGTAGTGGAGCAGCGCCTGGTTCACGCCCGCCTCGTGGGCGATCTCCTGCATCCGTGCTCCGGCCGTACCGCGTCGCACGAAGACGGCGCGAGCGGCGCGCAGGATGCGCGTCTCTGTCTGGTCGTCGATCGGTTCGGAAGGTTTCTGCATTGTCAGGTCGGTCATGTTAACTATCCACTTAAACTAACTGGATAGCTAATATCGGACAGCCAGGCTGTCAAGTACCTGGTGGCGGGCTCGACCCAGGGCACATGGCTTGCCCTTCTCGCTGCGGCGTCGCCCTCCTTCAGTCGCGCTATCGACTGCCGGAGCGCGGCTCGGCGCGGCCGATGGGTCGCCGCACGCCCAGCACCCACCTCTCATCCCCGGACAGACGCATCCGATGGCAGATGGCAACCGTTCCGAGACCGACAGCGACTCCGCGACCGCCGGCGGCGATCGCCACACCGACTCGACGTCGATCCTCACGCCTGATGTCGACCCGTCAGCGAGTGCTACGCCCATCGCGACCGGTGAGCCCGAGCCCGATCTCGACGCCACACGCGAAGTCATCCAGAGCCCCCTGGGCCGATCCACCGGGGTGACCGTACTCGCCGTACTGGCGTTGCTCTACTCGCTCTACTTCGCCCGTGACTTCCTCATTCCCATCGTCTTCGCACTACTGCTCGACTTCCTGCTCAGCCCGATCGTCCGTGCCATGTCCCGGATACACATCCCACCGCCCGTGAGCGCCGGCATCATTGTCCTCGCCATGGTCGGGATCCTCGCGTCGGGAGTCTTCGGCCTCTCGGGGTCCGTGCGTGACTGGATTACCGACGCGCCACAGACGATGGCCAAGGCGGAACGACGGCTCCAGCGACTCGTCAGCCCGATCCGGCAGGCGTCGAAGACCGCCGAGCAGGTGGCTCACGCAGCTTCGGACGCGACAGCACTCGAGGGTGAGCGGAAGCCGGCCACGGTGGTTGTCCAGGGCCCGAGCATGACGTCCCGGATATTCGGCACCACCCAGCGTTCGCTGGTGGGCGTGCTGCAGGTGCTGGTCCTGCTCTACTTCCTCCTTGCCGCTGGCGACCTGTTCCTCCAGAAGCTCATCAAGGTGCTCCCGAACCTGGGCGGGAAGAAGAAAGCCGTGGAGATTGCCCGAAAGATCGAAGCCTCGATATCCACCTACCTGCTGACTGCCGCATCCGTCAACCTGGGCGAAGGGATAATCGTCGGCGTGGTGATGCACCTGCTGGGCATGCCGAATCCTGCACTGTGGGGCGCACTCGTCGTGCTGCTCGAGTTCATTCCGTACCTGGGGGCGCTGACAATGACGATCATCCTGACCATAGCCGCCCTCACCACCTTCGATGGCATTGGCCATGCGCTCCTCGTACCGGCCAGCTTCCTCCTCATCAACATCATCCAGGGCAACTTCCTCAGCCCCCTCCTGATGGGCGACCGGCTAGCCCTGAACCCGGTGGCGATCTTTGTCGGCCTCGCGTTCTGGTACTGGATATGGGGAATCCCTGGCGCCTTCATCGCCGTCCCGATGCTGGCTGCGTTCAAGATCTGTTGCGACCACATCGAGTCGCTCGCCGCGATCGGCGAGTTCCTCGGGAAGCGCGACGACCGTGAGCGGCGCCTCACCGTACGTTAGTTCGCGGCGGCCGACCGGCGCCCCAGTGCGTCGCCGACGATTCGAGCACCTGGCGAGTAGCAGATGGGTACGTCGGGCCTCCCGGAACGTGAGACGCAGGAGTTTCATGAAGACCTACAGGGCACGATGATGCGATCGTCGAACGGAGAGTCGTCGGCGCACGGCCATCCGCGTGGCAGGCACGACCACGGTGGCATGGCTCGCCGCGCGACGAACAGGAAGCGACTCACGATCGCCCTGTCCCTCGTGGTGGTGTACATGATCGCCGAGGTGATCGGCGGGCTCGTGGCCAATTCCCTGGCGCTGCTGGCCGACGCCGGGCACATGCTCTCCGACGCCGCAGCGCTGGGGCTCTCGCTCTTCGCCCTCTGGATCGCCGACCGCCCTCCGACGCCCAGGCGAACGTACGGATATCACCGGGCGGAGATACTCGCTGCCCTCGTCAACGGAGTCACCCTCGTCGTCGTCGCTGTTCTCGTGTTCATCGAGGCCTGGCGTCGCTTCTCCGATCCGCCGCCGGTGCAGGGCGCGCTGGTCATGGGCATTGCCACCGGCGGCCTGGTGGTGAATCTCGCCGGCCTCTGGCTTCTCGATGCCGGACGCGAGGACAGCCTCAATGTGCGAGGCGCCTGGTTGCACATGCTCACCGATGCACTGGGCAGCGTCGGCGCGATCCTGGGTGGCTTTCTTGTCTGGGCGTTGGGCTGGCGGTGGGCCGACCCTGCCGTGTCCGTGCTTATCGGCCTGCTCGTCATCTACTCGTCGTGGCACCTGATAAGTGAGACGGTCTCGGTACTCATGGAGAGCGCCCCCTCCGGCCTGGATGCGGACACCGTTCGCGCCGGGATCGCCACGGTTGATGGAGTCGCTGATGTTCACGACGTCCACATCTGGTCCATCACAACCGGGATGGTGAAGCTGTCAGCTCACCTGAAGACGACCGGCACGCGACCCGACCGGGATATCCTGCGCGAGGTCCACGAGCGAATGAAGCACGAGTTCGGAGTCGACCACTGCACGATCCAGATAGAGCACGAACCGCTGCACGAGCCCGCAGGACACCCCTGAGGGGTGTTGGTTCGAGGACGTCAACCAGCAGCATGACGTACCATTGTGTCAACAATAATACGAGCCGGACGGCGACTCGCTCTTCACGCTGTTCGAGACCGCGCAGCATACAGGAGCGACTCGAGGGCGCCCTCGACGAGGCTGGACTGTCGTCGGCCAGGTACCTGGCTCTGGAAGCGTTGGTGAACGCTCACGAGTCGCTCACGTTGAGCGAACTGGCGGCCTGCGGGTGCTGGTCGCGCTCCGTTGACGGCATCCTCGTTATTGCCCGGCTGATCCATGCCCGAACCATCCGGTGCGGGACGTTGACGCGCTCCCGATGCCCGGCCAGGGCGTGGAGCGGTTCTGCCGGGGGAGTCTTCCTCGAGAGTGCAGTCGGACCAACCGACCCTCACGCAGAAGGTGGGCCGGACGCGCAACTGGTGCGCTGATGATCTAGATTGGATGGATGCACATCTCTGACGCCATCACGAACCGCCGGTCGATCAGGAAGTTCACCGATCGTCCGGTGACGCGCGAGGACATCGAGAACGTCCTTGCCGCTGCCGCCCTCGCACCCAACCACCGTCTTACCGAGCCGTGGCGCTTCTACGTCATGGGACCGGAAGCGCGATATTCCTACGGCGTCGTCCTCGGCGATCGCAAGGCGCGCAAGCTCACCGATCCGGACGCGATCCGGAAGCTGCGTGAATCGGTGGGAGAGGAGCACCGCGCCCGGCCGTCAATGATCGCCGTTGCGACCACGCTGCACGATGATCCGGAGATCAGGGAGGAGGATTACGCCGCGGTGATGATGGCGATCCAGAATCTCACGCTCTCAGCACTGGAGCTTGGTCTGGGTACCCACATCAGGACGGGCGCAATCCTGGCCTCCGATGAATGCCGGGCAGCCATCGGCGTACCCGCCGATCAACGTCTCGTCGCCACGATCGCTCTGGGCGAGCCGGCGGAGTTGCCGCCCACCAGGCCGCGAACACCGGCCACGGAGCATACTTCCTGGCTGCCCTGACAGCAGCGCGCATCGAAGTCGAACTTCCCGTGTGGTGGATGGGGGGGCTCCGATGGAATGATCATCGGGGCCGCCGGCGGGACGCGACGGCGACCTCAGTCGCGCGCTGCAGGACGCACCTCGAGAGTCGCGGCTCGCCCGCGGACCCCGGTGATCAGTGCCGGCACCAGATAGAGCGTGATCGGCGTGGACAGGACCAGGCCACCAATTACAGCGAGTGCGAGCGGACGCTGTAGTTCGCTTCCCGCACCCAGGCCCAGGGCCAGCGGAAGCAGTCCGAACACCGTGCAGAGCGTTGTCATGAGGATCGGGCGCAACCTGATCCGGGCCGCTGCGCGAAGGGCGTCCTCCAGCACCAACCCGTCCGTGCGCATGCGAAGGTGCGTGAAGTCGAGCAGGATGATGCCGTTCTTGACCACCAGTCCGACGAGCAGGATCAGGCCCATGAAGCTCGACACGTTCAGCGGCGTGCCGGTCACCGCGAGCAGAAACATGGAACCAACAAAGGAGAGCGGCGCTGCCAGCAGGATGACCAGCGGCTCGACGAGAGATTGAAACTGGACCACCATCACTGCCACGACGCTCAGCCCGGCGATGGCGAGAACGAGCATGAGCGCACGGAAGGCTGCCTGCTGTCCCGCGTACTGGCCGCCAAGCTCCGCCCGCACGCCCGCTGGTGGAGGCGTCCGCGCGATCACTGACTTCACATCCCGCATGACCTCGCCGAGCGAGCGGCCCGACATGTCCGCCGTCACATCGATCATCTGCTGCTGGTTCTCGCGCCGCAACTCGGCCCGCGATTCCGTGGGTCGGAAGCCGGCGACGGCGGAGAGCGGCGCGGCAACGGCGCTACCGGGCGTGATGATCGGGATCTGACCCAGGCGTCGCTCATCGAAACGCACCGAGTCGGGAGCCCGCACACGTATGCCAACCACCCTGTCCTGAAGCCGGACCTCGCCGGCCTCCGCGCCGAGCAGGGCGCCGCGCACCTGCGCACTGACGACATCCGGCGTGAGGCCAACCAGACTGGCCTGAACGCTGTTGATGTCCATCTCCATCTCGGCACTCGGCTCACTCACTCCATCGTAGATGTCGGCCAGTCCGGCCACGGGCTGGAGAGCCCCTGCCAGCTTCGCACCGTAAGCCTCCAGCGAGTCGAGGTCAGGTCCGAAGAGCCTGACCTCCACCGGTGCGGAGGCGCCTGCAAGGTCGTTGACGACATCCGAGAGGATCTGGACGAACTCCAGCCGCAGTCGCGGCACGATGGCGCTCAGCTTCACGCGGACATCGTCGATGACCTGCGAGCTCGTCCGGCTACGTTCGCCTGGTGCGGCGAGCCGCACCACGATGTCACCGGCATTCTGCGTCGTGGCAAACAGACCCATCTCGGCGCCCGTACGGCGTGACGTCGCGGCCACTTCCGGCGTGGCGGCCAGGAGCTCCTCGACCAGATGAAGCTGACGGTCGGTCTCGACGAGCGCCGTGCCACCCGGACTCACGTAGTCGAGCACGAACGCCCCCTCATCCATCTCCGGCAGGAACCCGGTGCCCACGGAGTGGAAGCCGATCACGCCAGCAACCACGAGAAGCGGCGCGATCGCGCTCATCCACCGGCCGTGTCGCAGTACCGCGCCCAGTGACCGCTCGTAGCTGTCGGACAGCGCGTCGAGACCCCGTCCCACGCGGGCGGGAATGCCCTGTCCCCAGGTCTCTCCCACCGGCACCATGTCGCCGGTGAGAAATTGCTCGCTGAGGAGCGGGATGATGCTCAGGGCGAGCACGAGCGAGACGAGCACCGCGATCGTCAGCGTGACCGAGAGCGCGCGGAAGAACTGTCCCTCCACTCCGGAAAGCAGCCGGAGCGGCGCGAAGACGACGACGGTGATCGTGGACGTGGTGACGGGCCAGATCAGTTCCTGAACAGCGTCGCTGATCGCGCCCGAACGATCGCCAGGGGTGAGACGAAGGTGCCGGACGATATTCTCCGTGACGACGACAGCATCGTCTATGACCAGACCGATCGCGACGGCCATCGCCCCGAGTGTCATCAGGTTGAACGTCTGCCCCAGGCGACCCATGATGAAGACCGTGATCGCCATCGTGAGCGGAATGGCGGATGCGCTGATCGCCGTTATCCGCCCATGTTGCAGGAAGAGCAACAGCACCATCACGGCGAGCGCAGCTCCGATGAGCATGGCGTCGCGCACACTCGCTGCGGCGTCTCGCACGAGGGCCGCCTGGTCATATACTGGCTTCAGGATGACCCCCGGAGGGAGCGTCTGGCGTAGCATGCCGGCGATCACCGCGACGCTGTCGGCTATCGCTACGGTGTTACCGCCAACCTGCCGCGTAATGTTCAACAGCGCCGCCGGCCGGCCGTCGCCGGCAATCACCCTCACATGGTCCTCGGTGCCTGGTAGCACCGTCGCCAGGTCGCGAACATGCAAACCACGCCCGACCGGGAGGCCGCCGATATCCTGCACCGAGTGCGCCTCGGTGGTCGAGACGATCAGGTACTGCCTGTAGTTGACAGGTATCCGCCCGACGGCCGTGACCGTCGTCGCCTGTCGGATTGCCGCGGCCAGGTCGTCGTAGGTCATTCCCTGCTCCGCCAGCCGACCAGGGTCGGCGACCACTTCCATCTCCCGCCGGTCGCTCGCCTGCACATCCACTCGGCCCACGCCCGGCACGCGCGAGAGCAGCGGACGGATCTGGTACTGGGCGATGTCGTAGAGTGTTGCCGCATCACCACCCTCGAGGTTGTAGGAGAGGATGGGAAAGAGTGAGGGAGTGAGCAGCTCGACCTGTACCACCGTTCCAGCGGGCAGCCCTGGCTGCACCTGGTTCACACGCGCCTGCACCTGCTGCAGGGCGTATTGCATGTCAGTGCGCTCACTGAAGGTCACGTTGATTTCCGAGCCGCCGCGAATGGTTCGCGACTGCACGCGCGTGACACCCGGCACCACCCCTACCGCCTCTTCCAGTGGACGCGTGACACTGAACAGCAACTGGCGCGCACCCAGGGCTGACCCTTCGGTAACGATCGTGATGCGAGAGAAGGCGAGCTCGGGATAGATGGCACTGGGAAGCAGGAAGCCCGTCCAGATGCCAGCCGCCGCGAAGAAGATCACGGCCAGATAGACGAAGCGCCGCTGGGCCAGGAGCAGACGGAA
Organism: uncultured Gemmatimonadota bacterium; assembly: GCA_937906875.1. Lineage (GTDB taxonomy): Bacteria > Gemmatimonadota > Gemmatimonadetes > Gemmatimonadales > Gemmatimonadaceae > CALCHX01. The sequence continues at coordinate 46,456 of CALCHX010000234.1, forward strand.
CAGGGTCCCGTCGCGCGTGGTCACGGCAACGGCACCACGCGGGCGCCCTCGGTAACCCCGTAGGCACCAGTCGTAACGACCCTGAGGCCGGCGGTGAGCCCGCTCAGGATCTCCACGGTGGAATCGCTGCGCGCGCCGACCTCGACCACTCGCGCCACGGCGTTACCGTGACGGTCCACCACGAACACCTTGAAGCCATCACCGTCGGGCACGAGTGCGATATCGGGTACGACGATCGCATCGCTGCGCCTCACCAGCTCGATATCTCCGAGCACCGCCTCTCCGATGCGCAGGGGGCGTTGTGTCGACTGTGCGTGGATCCTCACCGGCACCGTACGAGTGGCGGTGTCGATGGCCGCTCCCACGTCCATCACCTGGCCAATGCCGAGTGGCTCGCCCGGGGGGCCGTCACCACTCCGGAGCGAGACAGACGCTCCGGGTCGAATGCGCGCCGCGTCGTGCGCCGTCGTGCTGAGGACGATGTCCACGATGGACGGGTCGGCGATCTCGATCAGTGGCTGCGCGACGTCGACAGTGGCACCGATGGTGGTGGCAATCCGCGTGACCGCGCCGGCAATAGGGGCGCGCACCGTTGCAAGCTCCGCCTGGCGTCGCGCCGTGATGAGTTCGGCGCGGGCCCGCGCCAATTCCGCAGTCGCCTGTTCCGCGTCCCGCCGTGGCAAGATCCCTTCCTGAACCAGTTTGCGGGACCGCTCTTCATTAAGCGTCGCCGCAGTGACGGTTGCTTCCGCGCTACGGGCGCTCGCGGCCAGAACCGCACTGTCCAACTCGATGAGTGATTGACCCGGGGACACGCGATCCCCGGCCGAGACGAGCACGCGCGCCACCCGTCCCTGTACCGATGAGCTGAGCACTGCCACATGGCCAACGCGAGGCTGAATCGTGCCGATCGCAGTGATCGTCTCCACGAACGGTCGCGCACTGACCACGACCGTCCGTGCGCCAACCACCGCCGGAACAGCCTCGTCCGCCGTGGACTTGGCGCCGCCGACGGCACACCCGGCCAGCACTGCGGCAAGTAGTAGCGGGCGAAAAACAGCGCCGCCGGAATGGTAGTCCAGGCACGTTCTCATCTGGTGGGGAGCTCTGGAGAGTATTCCGTGATCGTCAATGCTCTCAGGCTCGCGGCCGCGACCCATGCTCCGGCCAGATCGCCGACGTAGTTGGCGAGCACGTCGCGCGCATCGCGTTGCGCCTGGAGTACGGCAGGTAGCGACGACGCGCCCTCACGATACGCCGTGACGGACCGGGCGGCGACACTGTTCGCGATCAGGACGAGTTGCTCGTCGCGGGTGACCCGTTCCAGCGCGAGAACGAGAGACCGGCGGGCCAGGGCGACGCCGATCCGGTTCTCCCGTGCCGCCAACTCCAGTTCAGCGCTCGCTCTCCCACGCGCTGCCTCGGCCTGCGCGATCGGACCTCGATTGCGGTCCAGCACTGGCAGGGGGAGCGCCACGCCAATAGTGGCGAGAAGTCCCTTCTCGCTGCCGCTCGGGTCACCGCTCTCGAAGCCAGCCGAGATACTGGGCTGTCCCCAGACGCTCCGCCTCTCCGCCAGCACCGAGAACGTCGCTGCGTCCACAGATGCATGCGCGGCGGCGACTGCCAACGGCCGGCCCGTATCAATGGCGGCCATGGTGACATGTATGTCGCTCCGGGCGCGCTCGACGCCCAGCTCTTCCAGGCTGGGTGCGTCCAGCGATCCGACAGGTGACACCAGCACGGAATCGACACCGAGCCCCATCGCCGCCTGAAGTTCCAGCACGGCAGTGACGTAGGAGAGTGAGTCCGTGGCTGCGACATTTGCCTCGGCGCCGGCGTTCAGCTCGGCCAGATCCACATCCAGGTCGCTCACATCGCCGGCATCGCGACGCAAACCGGCGATGACGCGGAGACTGTCTGCCGCCATCGCCGTGGCACTGGACAGACGCGACCGTTCGCGCCTGGCGAGCGCCAGGGTGTAGGCGGTGTCCGCACGTAGTGCCGCTGCCACTCTCGCGGACGCGAATCGGAACCAGGCCGTCTGTCGCCCCGCACGCGTGGCGCTCAGCCGGGCACTCCTGACTCCCGTGAGGTCCAGGGGCAGGTCGGCCGAGGCATGGTATTGGGGAGCAGACTGAGTATAGCTGGCGCTGAGCGTCGGATTCTGGCGCACCTGCGCCGTCATGAATTGCGCGAACGCCATCGCCGTGTCAGCGCCGGCGACTGCCAGGCTGGCGGCATGAGCCAGAGCCGCCTGCACAGCACTGGCGCGATCCACGGGCCGCAGTGGTACTGGTTGCTGGGCCAACGCTCTACCCGGGAGGCAGGGTGCGCCAGCGCAGAGCATGAAGCAGGTGATTCCAACAGCCAGGCGCATCCATCTCCATGTTGGGGACAGACGCGAAGTTATGTCCGGGAGCTGTCACCAGGATGACATCCGTCAGACTTCAGTCCCTGGCCTGTGGTGCTCCCTGCATCGGAGCCCTCAGGTTCGGTTGACAGGCGGCGCTGCCGGGAAGCGCACCGTCACGCACAGCCCGCGACCGGGAGGGGACTCGATGTGTATGGCGGCGCCGTGGGCATCGGCGATCCAGCGAGCGATCGGCAGCCCCAATCCAGCGCCTTCCGTGAGATGCGCGTCCCGGCCCAGCCTCGTACGAGCCGGATCACCGCGCCAGAATCGCTCGAAGACGTGCGGGAGTTGAGCCGCATCCATGCCAACCCCGGTGTCCTCGACGCTCAGGACTGCCCCGCTGATCGAGGCTGCCACACGTACACGTACCTCACCGCCCGGCGGCGTATACTTGATCGCGTTGTCGAGCAGGATCATGAGGAGCTGTCGCAGTAGTGCCGCGTCACCGTTCACGACAGCTTCCTCGTACTCCGTCATCGTCATCTTCACTCCACGACCCGCGGCGAGAGCACGGGCGGCGCCGACTGCATCCGCTGTCACGTCATCCAGGTAGACACGCGCGTGCTGGATTCGACGCTCGCCGGCATCCGCACGAGCGAGGGTGAACAGGTCGTCCACTATCCGCCCCAGCCGACCACTCTCCTCCTCGATCCCCTGTAGCGCTTCGATATAGGCGGCTGCCTCCCGGGGTCGCTGGAGGGATATCTCTGCCCGCCCACGCAACACGGCTATGGGTGTTCGCAGCTCGTGAGCGGCGTCT
>CALCHX010000235.1 GCA_937906875.1 uncultured Gemmatimonadota bacterium
CGCTCGTGATCGCCGGCGGTGGACGCGCTCCCGCGTCCACCGCCGGTAGCCCGGGGCGACGATGACACTCATCGGGCTGGTGGTGGGAATGCTGGTCGTCTGGCGCATCACGCACCTGCTGCAGGCGGAGGACGGTCCGTGGGATATCGTCCTTCGCCTGCGGCGGGCCGCTGGCCCGGGCTTGTTCGGTCGGCTCCTGGACTGCTTCTACTGTCTGAGCCTGTGGGTAGCCGCGCCTGTTGCCCTTCTCGTAGGCGAAGGCACGGTCGACCGTTTGCTGCTCTGGCCGGCGTTGTCAGGCGGCGCCATCCTGCTCGAACGCGCGACCAGTCGAGGCGGAACAGAGGCGGCGGACTATGTCGAGGACGCTGCCGGGATATCACCCTGCACATGGGAGGAGGATGATGAGCTGCTGCGGCCAGGGACGGAGCGCGCTGCGCGCGAGCATGTCGAGCGCGACCGGCGCAAGCCATGAAGCCAGCGCCTCACGTGACCGCCGGATGGGGGCGGCGCCGGCCGCCGGCAGCGTGCCGCTCGCGCGCGCTGAGCTGGACGGCGTGGATCGATCGCGCGCCTGGTTCCGCTACACAGGCGCAACGGGCGTGACGGTCGCTGGCGCGGCGACTGGTACGGTGTACCGGTTTCCCCACACCGGCGCGATGCTGAGCGTCGATGCGCGCGACCGTCGGTCACTGGCCATGGTACCCGTACTCGAGCAGGTACCAGCACCACTGTAGACAGGGAAGTGCAGCATGGGAAGCGACCGACCAGTCCGACCCGCCGTGACGGCGCGACGAGTTCATCAGGCCGTTCGCCTTACGCTCACATCCGGGCGGCTTCAGCCGCCAGCTCCCCTGCGCTCAGCTATTCTTGAGCAACGTCTGCGTTGCCACCGCCCTCGGTGCCTTGCCCTTGCCAGCCCTTGCCTCGGCCGTCACGCCCAGTCCGCTGCGGGCCAACCATCCCAGGCTCCCCGCGGCCAACAGGTGCTTCACGATCGACCGCACGTTGGCGAAATCGAATGGACCGCGCCGGTCGGCCGGCACTTCGGGACGGAACTGGATCACGTCGAGCGCGAAGAGCGCGACGAGGATGACGAGCACGACCGCGCCGACGGCAGCGACAACGGAGACCAGGCGGAGCGTGCGGTGATCCTCGGTGATGGCGGCGACGAGCCCGGCGAGCATGATCCCGAGCAGCGGCGTGAGGAGGAAGCCGGCGAGTAGTCCCGTCATGCCGAACCGCCAGCGGAAGTCACCTGGCTGCAGCGGCCAGACGTTGGAGATGAAGTCCGTCGCCGGTATCACGACGAAGAGGAAGGCGATGAAATAGCAGGGACCGGCGAGACGGCGTGCGAGCATGGGACCGGGGCTGGCGGTGGGAGTGTGGCGAGGTCGGCAGGCGTCGAGGAGATAACGAGCCGGCGGGCGGTGGGTAACGTCCCCGCCCGGCTCAGCCTCCCGTCTCCGTTGACCGGATTGGGGAGAGGACACTGATGGAGCACTCTGCCGCGGCCATCCCGGCACGGCCACGAGCGGGCCGACCTGGGGGGGACAGGCGACCCGCTCGTGGAGACGTGGGACGCATGCAGGATGCGTCCAGCGCCAGACCGTAATATGTGTAGCTGAATGATGCGGGATGGTACATGGCGGCGCCAGCCAGCGACGACGACGCCAACACTATCCGGACGCTTTCAGCTCTGCTCTGACCGACGGCGACGGTAGCCGAGCCCGGCCAGACCAATGAGGCCGCTGGCCATCATCAGGTACGTGGAAGGTTCGGGCGTCGCGGTGACCGTGGTCAGGAACTCCTGCTTTCCGCCCAACTCGAACTTCACGTCCGTCACGACGGCGAAGGTACGGTAGTCGATGCCCGCGGTGGCGTAGTTGTTCTGTGCCTGCGTGAGCCAGTAGGACGAGCTGTTGGCACCCGAGCCGCCCTTGTCGGGGGCGCCGGTGTAGAAGATGTTCCAGATGGCCGAGTTGATGGCGCCCGTCTGGCTGGAGTTGGCAGTCGCGTAGAACGTCGTCAGGTAGGCCGCCTGCTGGTACATCGTGCGTGCCGTCGTCTCGCCGTAAGCGAGACCCGCCCGGGTGTTGCTCAGGTCGCCCATGACGTTGGAGTAGGTCGCATCCCACTGCTGGCCCACGCTGACGGTGTGCTGGAAATCCACGCAGTAGATGTCAATGGTCGGGGAGCCGGGCTGGCTGATGACCTGGGCCTGGTAGGGGCCTACGTAATAGCCGTTCCAGGTCTTGGAGCCGGTGCTCGTGAGCTTGATGGTCTCGGTCTGGGCAGCGGCCGGCGAGGCCACTGCGGCGAGCACGAGACCGGCGAGAACTGCGCGGAAGGCGGTTTTCATGGCGCGACGTTGGGAGTGTGGAAGCGACCTGTGCCCTGGTTCGGTGCACACTGGCGGCAGGCCTGAATGAGGATGAGATCGCCCGCTCATCAGCGGCCGCGTCCCGGTCGCCAATTCTGGCATCCTTCGGGCCACGGCGATGGCCACCTGACGTCGTGCCAGGGGAGCTCCACCAGCTCCCGGGGATGTTGCCCCAAGTCGTTGTGGAACCATGACATCGGCACCTGCCGCCGATCTGGCGAGATTCCGATATCGCCGGCCGGTGGCTGGACCGAGCAAACCGGACTGTTGCGTGACAACTGTCGTTCTGTGGCTGTCCCGCCACGCCTGGGAGTTCCGCGCCCGGGTAACAGATGGCAATCACGTTGGGCGTCTGCAGTCGCCCCGATTCCGGAGGCTGTCCGCCAATCCCGACCGAAACGTTCCGAATGGGATTGACGCGATCCGCTCAGCCGGGTAGACTTCAATGCAAGGCCATTTGAGAACCATTCTCAACCATCCCAGAGCGTGCTCAATCTGATCCGCCGGCGCAGAAGTCCTGCAGCGCCAACCATCGCACAGACTACTGCCACCGCCGACGCCCCTGATGGCGCCGCGGTCGTGGATCGCGCGCCTCGTGTTGCCTGCGCGCTCTCGTCCTGTCTGGCCGGTGAGCGGGCGACGGTGCTGGCGATGGGTTGCGGTGAAATGGAAGCCTGTCGGCTCCGCACGCTGGGCCTCTGCGAAGGAGCCGCCGTGAGCGTGGTACGCACGCGCGACTGTACACTGCTCGAGGTTCGCGGCTCCCGGCTTGCCGTCTGCCTCTCCCTCGCCTCGGACATCACAGTCCTGCCGGTCGCCTAGCGCGCCATGTCCGCCGGTCCCGCCGCTCCCGGAAGCGCGACGGTCGTACCGCCGCCTACGGCGCCGGTACGTCCCACGAGCCCGCCCCGCCACCGGGGCGCCACCATGCGGATCGCCCTCATCGGCAATCCGAACACCGGCAAGAGCACGCTCTTCAACGCGCTCACCGGCATGCGGCAGAAGGTCGGCAACTTTGCCGGCGTTACCGTGGAGCGCGTGGAGGGAAGCTACCAGACCGCCGACGGCGAGCGCGTGGCGGTCCTCGACCTGCCGGGCAGCTACTCCCTCTCGGCGAACTCGCCCGATGAGGAGATCGCCCTCGAAGTCCTGCTCGGCCACGCTCCAGGCATACCACGACCCGACGTCATAGTCGTCGTCGTCGACGCGCTGCACATCGAGCGCAATCTGTACCTGACGACCCAGTTGCTCGAGCTTGGCCTGCCAATCGTCGTAGCCCTCAACCAGATCGACGCCGCCAACGCGGCCGGGGTCGAGATAGACGTGCCGGAGCTCATCCACGAGCTGGGGGTGACCGTCGTCCCCACGGTGGCCACGCGCCGCGACGGGCTGGAGACGCTGCGCCGCGCCATCATGCAGGCGCCATCGCTTCCCCTTCCCAGCCGCCGCTTCACCCTCCCGCAGGTCGCCGACGAGGCCCTCGCCCCGGTCCGCAAGCTGGTCATGGATGCCGGCTTCAGCGCCAACGTGGCGGAGATGGAAGCCCTCCGCCTGCTCGCCGTCGCCGCGCCCGAGAAGCACCTCGCCCACATCGCCGGGCTGGACGACGCGGTGGCCCAGGCGCGCACCGACCTGCTGGACGCGGGCATCAACCCGCGCGGGCTGGAAGCGGAACTGCGCTACGGCTGGATCAGCGGCGTCTGCTCGCGCAACGTCATCCACAACCCCACCACCCGCCACCTGATCGGCGACCGGATAGACGCCATCGCCCTCCATCGGGTGGGCGGTCCGCTGGTCTTCCTCGCCATCATGGGGCTGGTCTTCCAGGCCATCTTCAGCTGGGTGACACCAATTGCCGATGGCGTCGAGGAGTTCGTCGGTACCCTCGGGTCCATGGTCGGCACCCTGCTGCCACCAGGAGACCTGCGCAGTCTCATCGTGGACGGCGTGATTGCCGGCGTGGGAAGCGTGGTCGTCTTCCTGCCGCAGATCGCCATCCTCTTCCTGGCCATCGGCATCCTGGAAGACAGCGGCTACATGGCCCGTGCGGCGCTCGTGATGGACCGCTACATGCGCCGCGTCGGGCTGCACGGCAAGAGCTTCATCCCCATGCTCAGCGGCTTTGCCTGCGCCGTGCCGGCCATCATGTCCGCGCGCACGATCGAGGAACCCAAGGACCGCCTGGCCACCATCATGGTCGTGCCGCTCATGAGTTGCTCGGCCCGGCTACCCGTCTACACCCTGCTCATCGGCAGCTTCGTTCCGGCCACCCTGGTCCTGGGTGTCTTCAACCTGCAGGGGTTGACGATGTTCGCCATGTACCTGCTGGGTACCGTGGCCGCGCTGGGCGTGGCGGCGATCTTCAAGCGTACACTGCTCCGTGCGCCCAGCCGCCCGATGCTCATCGAGCTGCCGCCCTATCGCCTGCCGCGCCCCAGCAGCCTGGCCATCTCGGTGTCGCACAGGGCCATGCTCTTCCTCAAGCGCGCGGGCACGGTGATCCTCGCCGTCTCCATCCTGCTCTGGGCGCTCGCCACCTACCCCAGGAGCGAAGCGGCTCCGGGCACGCCTGTCGAGCTGGCCCAGGAGCAGCAGTTGGAGCAGAGCTTCCTCGGCCACCTGGGTCGGGGCATCGAGCCGGTGGTCCGTCCACTTGGTTTCGACTGGAAGATCGGCGTCAGTATCGCCGCCTCCTTTGCCGCCCGCGAGGTGTTCGTCTCCACCATGGGCACCATCTATGGCGTCGGCAGTGGCGACGAGGGCTCGCCGGCGCTGAGCGCACGGTTGGAAGCGGAGCGCGATCCGGTCACCGGCCAGCCGGTGTACACGACGTTGGTGGCGCTCTCGCTCATGGTCTTCTACGTCTTCGCCCTCATGTGCGTGAGCACGGTCGCCATCACCGTGCGCGAGACCGGCGGTGGCGCCACCGGTTGGGGGTGGGCCGGGCTCCAGTTCGGCTACATGTTCGTCCTTGCCTGGGGCAGCGCCTTCCTGGTCTATGCCGGCGGAAAGGCACTGGGCTTTGGCTGATGCAGCGTATTGCGCCACACACAGTGAGCGAACTCCAGATTGAAGAGGCTATCTCATGCAGACCATGATCGTTGTCCTCATCCTCCTTGCCGCCGCGGCCTACATTGGCCGCCGGGCATGGCGCACGGTGCGCGCCGGGGGTGATGGGGAGTCCGGTGGCAGTTGCAACAAGTGCCATTGAGGTAGCCGCGTAGCGGCTTCCGCTCTCCCGACTCCGGTATGGTTCCGGGCGACACACGCCGCTGGACAGCGCGAGGCCCGCGTGGAAGGTTGGAGAACGACAGTTCCCAGCACGCATCACCCACCTCCCCGCCGCCATGCGTTACGTCGCTCCGTTCGTAGCCCTTCTGGCAGCCGGCACGGCCGGACTGCTCCTGACGCCGGCCACCGTTACCGCCCAGGTCAGCGCCGTCGCTGTCGCGGCGGCCACTCCCACCGGCCCTACCCGTCTCCTGCGCTCGCCGACGGTGAGCGCGACGCACGTTGCCTTCGCTTACGCCGGCGACATCTGGGCGGTGGAGCGAGCGGGCGGCGCAGCCCGACGGCTCACCAGCCTGGGGGCCGAGGCGTCCAATCCCGAACTGTCGCCGGACGGGGAGTGGGTGGCCTTCAGCGCCGCCTACGGCGGCAACACCGACGTCTACCTGGTGCCGGTCACGGGCGGGCAGCCGCGGCGCCTCACCTGGCATGCCGGCGCCGATCTGGTGCAGGGCTGGACCCCCGACGGACGCTCCGTGGTCTTCGCCTCCGGCCGCGCCTCCGACGCGCCGTCGGCCGCTCCGCGCTTCTGGACCGTCCCCGCTGCTGGCGGTGTGGCCGAACCGATGCCGATGCCGCGAGCGTACGAGGGCAAGATCTCGCCGGACGGCAGGCGCGTCGCCTACCGCATGAACAACTCGTGGGACGAGGAACGTCGCAACTACCGCGGCGGCCAGAACCGCCCCATCTGGATCATGGATCTGGCCTCCCACGAGATTGTCTCACCGCCCTGGACCGATTCCAAGGACACCGATCCGGCATGGCTCGGCGACGTCGTCTACTTCATATCCGACCGCGACGGCGTGGCCAACGTCTGGTCGTACGACACGCGCACACAGGCACTCGCGCAGGCCACCCGGTTCACCGATTTCGACGTCAAGGCACTGGACGCCGGCGGCGGCGTGGTGGTCTTCGAGCAGGCCGGCTACATCCACCAGTTGGACCCGGCCAGCGGGCAGTCGCGGGTGCTTGACATCACCGCCTCCGCCGACTTCCCGTGGATGATGCCGCAGTGGAAGGACGTCGGGAACCGGATGACCAATCTGGCCATCTCGCCCACCGGAAAGCGGGTAGCCGTGGAGGCGCGGGGCGAGATATTCACGGTGCCCGCCGACAAGGGGGACGTGCGCAATCTCACAACCTCCAGCGGGGCGGCGGACATCGCTCCCATCTGGTCGCCCGACGGCCGCTCGGTGGCCTACTTCAGCGACCGCTCGGGAGAGTACAGGCTCTACATCGCGCCCCAGGAAGGGCTGGCCGCGCCGCGCGAGATCGTGCTGCCGGAACCCAGTCGCCCCTACTTCCCGGCCTGGTCTCCGGACGGCCGCCGCATCGCCTTCCAGGACTCGCACTTCCAGATATGGGTGGTGGACGTGCCGGCCGGCAGCGTGAAGGTGGCCGACAACGATCCGCACTTCAGCTCCGATCGCTCCATAAGGCCCACGTGGAGCCCGGACTCGCGCTACATCGCCTACCCCAAGCATCTCCGCTCGCTCTATCGCGCGATCTTCCTCTACGACGTCCAGACGGGCGAGAAGCATCAACTCACCGACGGCCTTGCCGACGCCACCCAGCCGGCATGGGACGCCAGCGGCAAGTATCTCTGGTTCCTCGCCTCGACCACCTACGGGATCAGTTCCGGGTTGCTGGACATGTCGGCCTACGACAAGCCGCAGACCAAGGCGCTCTACCTGGCGGTGTTGTCGAAGACAGAGCCCTCACCGCTGCGCCCGGAGAGCGACGAGGAGGCCGCCCGCGCCGGTGCCGCGCCGCGCGAGCCGGGGCGGGACCCGTCGCCAGCGGCGCCCACTGCGTCACCCGCTGAGAGTGGTACGGCGCGCACGGCCAGCGACACGCTGCGCCTGCAACCGTCGGGGAGCCGCCCCATCCGCATGGACCTCGACGGCATCCAGCAGCGCATCATAGCCGTACAGGGTGTGGCCGAGCGCGACTACCAGCAACTACAGTCGGGCGCGCCGGGCACAGTCTTCTTCACCGAGGCAATCCCGGCCACCGGACCGGGCGAGCAGGGCGGCGGCCAGGGCGGCGCGGCACTACATCGTTACGAGTTGAAGACGAGGCGCGCCGCGCAGTTCGTGCCCAGAGTCGCCCAGTTCATCGTCAGCGCCGACGGCAGGAAGCTGCTCTACCGCACCGGTGGCGCGCAGGGCTCGCTCTACCTCGTGGATGCCGACAAGCCCGCGCCGTCGGCAGGGCAGGGAAAGCTGGACGTCCGGTTGCGCGCGCTCATAGACCCGAAGGCCGAGTTCGCACAGATCTTTGCCGAGGGTTGGCGTAACCAGCGCAACAACCTGTACGTGAGGAACATGCACGGCACGGACTGGCCAGCCATGCGAAAGATGTACGAGCCGTTGCTGCCGTACGTGATGCACCGCGCGGACCTCAACTACCTGCTGGACAACATGGGCGCCGAGATCGCCATCGGGCACTCCTACGTGCGCGGTGGCGACCTGCCCTCCGTGCCGTCATCCAACCCCGGCCTGCTGGGCGCCGACTTCACCATCGACAACGGTCGCTACCGGATAGCGCGCATCTATAACGCCGAGAGTTGGAATCCGGAGTTGCGGGCGCCGCTGGCGGAGCCGGGGGTGAATGTGAACCAGGGCGACTACCTGCTGGCCGTGAACGGCGAGGAGGTGCGCGCACCGGAGAGCATCTATCGCCTGCTCGACGGCACGGCCAACAGGCAGACGGTGATCACCGTCAATTCGCGGCCTACGATGGATGGTGCCCGACAGGTGACGGTGATCCCGGTATCCAACGAGCAGGGGCTGCGCACCCGCGCCTGGGTGGAAGGGAACCGGCGGCTCGTGGATTCCCTCTCCGGCGGCAAGCTGGCCTACGTCTACGTGCCCAACACCGGCCAGCCCGGCTACACGAGCTTCAATCGGTACTACTTCGCCCAGCAGGACCGTCCCGGTGCGATCATTGACGAGCGCTTCAATGGCGGCGGTTCGGCCGCCGACTACATAGTGGACATCCTGGGACGCGACTTCGACGGCTACTTCAACAATCCCGTCGGCGACCGCTACCCGTTCACCAGTCCGGCGGCCGGCATCTGGGGTCCCAAGGTGATGATCATCAACGAGATGGCCGGCAGCGGCGGCGATCTTCTGCCGTTCATGTTCAGGTACCGCAAGCTGGGCACGCTGGTGGGCAAGCGCACCTGGGGCGGCCTGGTGGCCACCACCGACACGCCGCCGTTCGTGGACGGTGGCTCGATGATCGCCCCGCGCTTCGGCTTCTTCGACCGCGAGGGCAAGTTCGCGGTGGAGAACGAGGGTGTGGCGCCGGACATCGAGGTGGAGAACTGGCCGAAGGAAGTGATCGCCGGCCACGATCCGCAGCTCGAGCGCGCGGTGCAGGAGGGGCTGCGCTTGCTGCGGGAGCATCCGGTGGAGCGGGCGACGACCGAGCCTGCTCCACCGACGTGGGGGAAGCGGAAGAAGCCGTAGGGGCCGCGGAGATCGGAGTTTGATGCGGTGAAGGGCGGACCAGGCGTATGAGTATGCACGTCTGGTCCGCTCAATCCTCGCTGCCCGCTACCGCGCCATGCCGCAGCCGGAGCTGGGTGCCCCAGGGGTCCCGCGTCACGATCGACCCGTCAGAGCTACTCCGTTCGGCCGGGTACCCGGCCTGTGCGAGACTGCTCGCTGCGGCCGCGACGCTCTCCGCGTCCGGCAGCTCGATCGTCCACTCGAGCAGCCTGGCATCGGAGTCACCGGCCGGCTCAGCCCCTGCTGCCCAGGTATTGAGCCCCAGATGATGGTGGTATTTGCCTGCCGACAGGAAGAGTGCACCCGGGTAGCTCCACACGATCCTGTCCAGCCCCAGGGCCTGGTGGTAGAAGGCCGTCGCCCTGTCCAGGTCACCCACGTGCAGATGTACGTGTCCGATCGTCGTACCGGCCGGCATGCCGGCCCACGCCTCAGCTCCCGCTTCGCGGAGCAGGTCGGGCGCGTTCAGTGGGGCAGTTTCCATGCGGATCTCGCGGCCACGGGTCTCCCAGGCCGAGCGGGGCCGGTCGGCGTACACCTCAAGGCCCAGCCCATCCGGGTCCTGCAGGTAGAGCGCCTCGCTGACATGGTGGTCCGAGGCCCCCGCCAGTTCTCCCACCGCAGCAAGGTGCCGCAGCAATCGACCCAGGTCAGCCCGTGTCGGGAGCAGGATTGCGACGTGGTAGAGGCCCAGCCGCCCACGCCTCGGCACCGGTGCGGCGCCGGTGCGCTCCTGGAGTTCGATCAGGGATCGGTCGTCACCGTTGGCGACCAGCGTGGCTGCTCCACCATCATGGCGCGTCGGGCGGAAGCCGAGCACCCGCTGGTAGAAGTCCACCGAGCGCTCGAGGTCCGCTACCTGGAGCCGTACCAGTCCCGGACGGGACTCCGTGGGCAGTCTGTATCCCTCGGGTTCGATACCGTAGGTCGCATCGCTGCCGTCAGCTGTCTGGATCGCTCGTCGTGCATCCTTCATGGCTTCACCTCGCCGTGACAGCTCCGCATCCGCCATGCCCTGGAAGCCTCGGACCGGATAATGGACGCGCCTGCCTGGCAGTCAAGGGTGCAGACGCTCGCCCCTTGTTTTCGGATTTTCTTCGGTATATCGTAATCTCCCCTGCAGCCTTGGGAGGGCCGTATGCCGAAAAGTGACCTGGCGCTGGCCGGCGGCGAGTACGCCCCGGTCGCCGACCGCATAACGCTGTTCTACGAGCGGTTCCCCGACGGCCGCATCATCACCGAGCTCGTAGCCCGCGACGAGCGCGAGGTGACGTTCCGCGCGGCCGTCTATCGATCGTCCTCGGACCGCGAGCCGGCGGCCACCGGGTGGGCGGCGGAGCGGGAGGGGGACGGCGACATCAATACCGTCGCCTGTCTGGAGAACACCGAGACCTCGGCGATCGGCCGCGCTCTCGCCAACCTTGGCTTCACCGCCTCGGCGCAGAGGCCGAGCCTGGAGGAGATGGCCAGCGCCAACGCCCGCAGGATCGCCCAGGTCCGGCGGGCCGCCCGCGTCGCCGAGGCCGCGCCGCCAGTACAGTCACAGCCAGCATATGCGCCAGGCGACCCGGCCGACCCAGCCGGCATGGACGCTCCTCTCCGCGCCGACGTGCGAACTCTCGTGGACAACGCCGAGCGCGAGGGGCTGCGACCGGCGCGCGTGGCCGCTGTACGGGAACTCGCCAACCGCCCCGATGCCACCCCCGCACAGCTCGAGGAGGTGGAGCGCGGCCTGAGGGCCTGGCTCGCCCGCAGTACCTCCGCCGGCCGTCGGTCGGCTGGTTCTCCTTCGGCCAGCGCTCCATCCAGGACCATTCGGTCGGCGAACGCTCCGCCCGGGACCGTTCCGTCCACCCGCACCCCGTCCGCCGGCTGACCACGACTGCCTTCCACCGGTGGGCCACATGAGTCCGGGCACGCGGTGCTCCGGCTGCCTGGGCGTTCCCCGACCCGCCTGTCCGTGCCCGGCATCTATCCCCTGTAACCCACACACCCGGGGAGGACGACGGCCAGATGAGCGATCCTGCACGAGCCCGCGACCCGGCCGCGGCTTGGCCCGACGCCACGTTGCTGGCGGCGATGCGGCGCGAGGAAGCACCGGCACTGGTCGAGTTCTACGCCCGCCACATGCCGCTGCTGCGTCGGCTGGCGCGGCGGTGGGGACTGGGCTCGGCGGACGCCGAGGTAGCGGCCACCGACACCCTGACCGACGTCGCCCTGGCCCTCATGATGCCCGGTGCCGCGGCCCCGCGGGCGCTGGCGGCCTACCTGGCGACGGCGCTCCGTCATCGGCTGGGAATGACCCGGCGTACGACGTCGCGACGGGCCGCCCATGCGGTCGACATGGAGATGACGGGCGACAGCGCGACGGCCACGCCGCGGTCGGCGATCCCTCATATCGTAGCCGAACCCTCGGTCGTGAGCGCTCTCTGCTCGGCGTATGCCCTGCGCACCACGCGCGGCGACGTCGACGACGGTGAGCCTGTCACGTCGCCGGCCGACCCGGCGCTGGAGCGGCTGGTGGCGCGCGTGGAGAGCGAGCTACGCGAGGCTGACCGGCTGCTGCTCGTCTGGCTCGCCCATCACGTGCCGCTACGCACCATCGCCGAGTGGCAGGGCGTGCGCTACGACACCGCGGTGAAGCGGTCGACGCGGCTGCGGGAGCGGCTGCGAGCCGTGGTCGTGGCCCACGTCCACGCGCTACCGGCGGACGACCGGCTGCGGCTGCAACGTATCCTGGCGCGCGCGGGCGCGGCCATCGACACACCGCATCCAGAACCGGCCGCGCCCGCGGCGGCCGCCATCACAGTGCAGGAGAGCGACCGATGAGCGACCAGCCACATGATCGAAGCGCGCCCGATCGAGCGCACGATCAGACCCGGGAGCACGCGCCCGACGACGCGCGCCTGGTGCGACTGCTCGGCGCCGCACTCGAGCACCGGCTGCCGGAGGGTCCGGCGCAAGGCCGGGCACTGGACTGGCTGGCGCGCGACGCACGGCTGTCACAGTCGCCGGCCGAGCGAGCGCGCACGGAGATGGCCGGCGCACGGTTTGCCGAGCGCTTGCTGGCCCGCCGGGCCACCGCGCGGGCGATCGAACGGGCTGGCCTGCGCTGCCTGTCGGCCGTGCCGGACGAGCGGACACCGACGCGAGTGGCCCCTGTGGAGCTGGCAGTGGAGTTGGCCCGCGACGAACGCTGCGCGCCGCTGGTGGAGCTGCGCGTGGCAGCCGGCGCGGGCCGGGCGCTGTGGGATCAGGCGTGCGAGCGGTGGGTGACGCTGCCCGCAGGATTGCCACGGGGACGCTACCTGGCCCTCGGCGTGACCGGCGACAGCATGATGCCCCTCCTCGCCCCCGGCGACACGATGCTCGTCCGACTGGGAGAGGGAGTATCGGGTGGCGCGATCGTCGTCGCCCGCGCACGCGACGATGGCTACGTGGTGAAGCAGGTGGCCGGGGTGACCTCGCGGGGGCTGGAATTGCACTCGCTGAACCCTGCCTACGCGCCGCTCACCGTCGCGCTGGAGGCGGGCGTGGTACTGGGGACAGTGCTGGCCCGCTGGCGCGACGAGGAGGGCTGACGACGCGCGGAGCGCAACCTGCGGCGCTCCCGTCGGTCTCATCAGAATGTCCCGCAGCCCCATGTCATGACGCCACGCCTCCCGCTCGCCCTCGCCATTCTCGTCGGTGCCGGTGCCGTCGCGGCCGCCGTCGCCGTCGTCGCAACCAGTCAGGAGGGCGGCGCCGCGCCGCCCGCGGCAATTGTCGCCGCCACGACGTCGGCGCCCGCGCCGCTGCCGCTCGACAGCCTGCGGCTGGCCGCCGTCTACGTGCGCGCTGCCGCCCTGCCGCGGCTGCGCAGCCTGCTCGTGCAGCAGCACGGCACGATCGTGCGCGAGCGCTACTTCCACGGCGCCACCGCCGCGCGTGCCGCGAACATCAAGAGCGCGTCCAAGAGCGTGATCTCGGCGCTCGTGGGCGTCGCGCTCGCCGAGGGCGCGCTGCACGGCCTCGATCAGCCGCTGGCCGAGCTGCTCCCCGAGCAGGCCCGGGCGCTGGACAACGCCAAGCGCGCCATCAACCTCGAGGACCTTCTGACGATGCGCGCGGGGCTCCAGAGCACGAGCTTCGGTGGCTATGGCGCGTGGGTCTCGAGCCGCAACTGGGTACAGGACGCGCTGCGCCGTCCTATGGTGGACGAGCCCGGCCACCGCGGCGGCGACATGATCTACAGCACCGGCACGTCGCACCTGCTCTCGGCCGCGCTCACCCGCGCTACCGGCACCAGCACCTTCGAGTACGCGCGCCGCAAGCTCGCCGCGCCGCTCGGCATCACGCTCCGTCCGTGGGCGGCCGACCCGCAGGGCATCTACCTGGGCGGCAACGAGATGCACATGACGCCGCGCGACATGGTGAAGTTCGGCCAGCTCTACCTGAACCGCGGCCGCGCGCCAGACGGCACTCAGCTGCTGCCCGAGGCGTGGATCGATAGCAGCTGGGTGTCGCGCACGCGCTCTCGCTTCAACGACAACCACTACGGCTACGGCTGGTGGATCCGCGAGGCCGCCGGCCACCCGGTCTACTTCGCCTGGGGCTACGGCGGCCAGTACATCTTCGTCGTCCCCTCGCTCGACCTGGTGGTGGTCACCACCTCCGACCCCAACGCACCCAGCCGCAGCGGCAGTCACCGGGACGGGATCTACGGGATGATGGAGGAGATCGTGACCGCGGGGAGTGGGGCGTAGGCGCTCGCGTCGTCAGGCGTCGTCGCGGGGACAGCGCCACGTTCTGACGACGGAGCGCCGCGACCCGGGCCGGCCGTCGCGCTCGGATTCCAAGTAGCCGCCCATCCGCAGCATCCTGCACTTCCCACCGCGTTCGCGGCTGCAGTTCCTCTACGTCCTCCGCTACGTCCTCCGCGGTCGACCTGCCGTCGCTGGCCCCGACTTGCGGGACGGTAGTTGCTGTCCGTTAGCGGCACCTCCACTGCATGAAGACTCATCACATGGAGGGAATGATGACGGACGCACACGGGATCAGGATCGCGCGAATGGCCACGCCGGCGCTGACGGCGTTGACGGCGCTGGCGGCGCTGCTGCTCGCTGGCGCGGTCGCGGGCGGACAGGACGTCACGCACGGTGATTCGGCGGCGATAGCGGCGACGGGACACGGGCGGGTGGAGCTGGACGTGCGGCGCGGCGCCGGAAGCGACACCGCCCACGGCGGGATGCGCATCGCGCTTGACGCGCGGATCGCGGCGCGCGTCGGCATGGCCGCCGGCGCGGCCACGGTCGCGATCGTGCTCGGTGCCGGCGGACTGGCGTCGCGGCGGCGCCGGGAGAGCGGCGCTGCGCGATGACCGCGCGGCGGCGGGCAGTCGACAGGCGGTAGTTGTCCGGGAGCGGCATCAGAGGGAGAGCCGGGCATCGCGTCGCGGAACACGCCGCGTCAGCTGGCCCAGCCTCCCCAGGTTCCGGAGAACCGCATGCCTCACCCGCACTCACCGTACCAACGGGCGCAACACCGCCTGATACGCAGGTTGGCCGGCGTCGCCGCGGCGATCATCGCCGCCACGACAGCGGCGCCGATGGGCGCATCGTCGGCTCTGGCGGCGCAGGATACCACGCCGCCCACCATCACCCTCGACCGGCCCAGCGGCGCCCATTTCAGTACGCCGGCGCTGGCAATCGCGATCACGGGCTGTGATTCCCAGTCCGCGGTCACCGACGCGATCCTCACCCTCAACCTCGGTGCGCTGCAGTACGACACCGCTGGCCCGAGCTGGCAGTGCAACGGCTACAGCGAGATCTTCACCACCACCGTCACGCTGAACCCCGGCTCCAACAGCTTCAAGGCGGTGGTCTGCGACCTGTACGGCAACTGCGCCACACGCACGGCCACGTACTACCTCGACCAGTCGTACGCCATCGCCGTGACGCCCGACGGCGGCAGCGCCGGCACGCTCGCCGCGGGCGCCTCCACACAGGTCCACTTCACCGCCCACAACAGCGGCACCGCCGCCGGCACGGTCAACCTCGGCGCCAGCTGCAGCGGGGCCGTGCAGGGCTGCGCGCTGGCCGGCTCCAGCAGCGTCACCCTGGACGCCGGCGCATCCACCGACGTCGCCGTCGACGTCACCGCCGGGCCGGCGGCCGGCACCATCACCGTCAACGCGTCGGCCGCCTTCGCCGCCTCGCCCTCCACCAGCGACGGCGGATCGCAGACGATCACGGTCACCGCGCCGCCGGTCCCGGTGCCGGCCTCGGTGAGCGTGTCGGTGAGCCCGTCGGTGATCGTCGTGGGCGGCAGCGCCACTGCCACGGCCACCGTCCGCGACGCCAACGGCCTGGTGATGAGCGCCCAGAGCGTGAGCTGGCAGGCCAGCCCCGGCGGCGTGGTGAGCGTCACCTCCACCGGCGCCACCGCGGCGCAGCTCGGGGCGCTCGCCGACGGCCAGGCGACGGTCACCGCCACCACAACGAACAGCGTCACGGGGAGCGCCGGCGTCACCGTCCAGCCGGTAGTCCAGCCGACGGTCGCCGTCGCGGTCCACGCGCTGAACGCCGGAGCGGCGATCGCCCGCGACCGGTGCCTGACCGTCGCCATGGGCGGCGACGCGGTGGCCGAGTGCGGCGACATGCGACTGGTGCACGCGCTCCCGGCCACCCGCAGCATGAACGTCACGCGCTCTCCGGCGCTCGTCTACGGCAGCGCCCACGCGAAGCCGGGCGCCCTGGTCGCAGCCGACGTGACGCCGCAGGACTTCGTCCCCACCTCGGTCACCGCGACACTCCAGATCCCCGGCCGCACGGCGGTGCAGCGGACGTACGGCTGGAGCGCCTGCGGCGGCGGAAGCTGCCGCATCGTGGTGCCGGTGGACGCGGCGGCGCTGGGGCTGGGCAGCGGCGTGTACGCCTACACCCTCTCCGTCTCGGCCACCAACGGATCCATCACCCGCCAGGCGAGCGCCACCGACACGTTGGCCGTCGTCGACCGCGCGGCGAGCCCGTTCGGCGGCGGCTGGTGGCTGGACGGGCTGGAACAGCTCGTGGCCGCCGGCAGCACGGCGCAGCTCTGGATCGGCGGCGACGGCAGCACGCGGCTCTACCGCCAGGTGGGAAGCTCGAACGTCTTCCTCGCCACGCCGGCGGTGGACCGCCCGGACACGCTGCTCCGCGTCTCGACGTCGGAGGGGCGGCGGCAGCTACCCGGCCACGCCTACGTGCAGTTCGACGCCGGCGGGCGGCACGTACGCACCGTGGACCGGCACGGCCGGGCGACCGAGTTCTGGCACTCCACCGTACTCGGCGCATCGCGGCTCGACTCCATCGGGCTGGCCGTGCCGGCCGGCTCGGCGACCACGCTGCGCTACCGCTTCGGCTACGATGTCTCCAGCGGCCGGTCGCTGCTCTCGAGCGTGACCGCGCCGGGACGCGCCGCCGGCAGCGACACCACGCAGCTCGTCATCGCGGCTAGCGGCGCGGTCACGCGCATCACCGACCCCGACCAGCACTGGATCGGGCTCGCCTACGATGCCGGCGGACGCCCGAGCGCGCGCCGCAACCGGCGCGGCGACTCCACCTTCTACGCCTGGGACGAGGCCGGCCTGCTGCGCCAGGCCACCGTCGCGATGGGCGGCGGCGCGCCGTCGCCGGTGACGACGCTCTGCCACGCCCACAGCGCGAGCCTCACCGCCTGCGCCGGCGGCGCGGCCAGCGGCCGGCCGTCGAGCACCGTGCGCACCCTGCACGACGGGCCGCGCACCGACGCCGCCGACACCACCGCCTTCAGCCTGGACGGGCGCGGCGCGCCGACGCGCATCACCAACGCCCTGGGACAGGCCACGATCCTCACGCGCGCCGACAGCCGCTTCCCGGCGCTCGTCACCCGGATCCAGCGGCCCAACGGCTTCGTCACCACCGCCAGCTACGACGCCGGCGGGCGGCTGCAGACGACGTCCGACCTCTCGCCCCTCGGCGCCGGCAGCGGCACCGCCACCACCACCTACGCCTGGAACACGACCTGGGACCGGGTGGCGAGCGTGACGCCGCCGGCCGGACCGGCGACGACGATGACCTACGACGCCGTGACCGGCGACCTGGCCACCCAGCAGACCGGGCCCGACGCCAGCCGCCAGGTGAGCTACCGTTACCACACCGGCGCGCTCGCCGGCCTGCCTCGGGCGGTGGTGGTGGGCGGCGTGGTGCGCGACTCGATGGAGTACGCGCCGGCAACCGGGAATCTGGCGGCGACCATCACCGCCCTCGGCCACCGCACGACCGTGGCGCAGGACGGCGCCGGCCGCGACACGCTGGTCGTGCGCCCGGTGCAGGGTGGCGCGACCCCGCTGGTGCAGCAGGAGCGGCGCGTGTACGACGCCGCCGACCGGGTGACCCAGACCGTGGCCAGCGCGCCGTCGGTGCCCTACACCCTGCAGGCGCTCACGCCGGACACCGCGGCGGTGCCGGCGCTCACCCTCACCACCAACCAGGAGTACGACGCCGAGGGGCTGCCGGTGCACACGTCGTCGTACTCGTCCGGCGACTCCGACGTGACGATGGACGTCACCTACACGTACGACGCAGCCGGCCGGCTCACCCACCGCAGCCACGGCGCCGGACCGCGCTGGTTCGTGTACGACGCGGCCGGCAACGCCGTGCGCACGGTGACCGCGCTCGGCGACACGGCGGTGCAGAGCTTCGACGCGCTGGACCGGCTCACCCGCCGCGTCACGCCGTCACGCCACTACGCGCAGCAGGGCTGCACGGGGCTGCCTGCGGGGCCGATCACGGGTGCGGGCAGCGGCTGCTTCGTCGTCTGGCCGTACTACCCGAACGACGGCGGCACCGGCTACACCGTGTCCGGCGACACGGCGACCTTCGTCTACGACGTCGCCGGCAACGTCATCCAGGCGGACAACCGCAACGCGCGCATCCGGCGCGGCTACTTCCCCAACGGCCAGCTCCACACCGACACCACGCGCCTGGGGAGCTACAACTCGCCGCGGCTGGACACCGACATCCGCGGCCAGCGCTACAGCTACGACCTGGCCGGCCGGCCGCTGACGATGGCCTGGGAGCGGGGCACGACCAGCTTCGGCTACGCCGACACCGACCAGGGCCAGCCGAACCGGGTGACCGACCCGTCGGGCAACGTCTACCGCTGGGAGTACAGCGCGCTCGGCCAGCCGACGCGCTTCACCGCCGCGCCGGCGAGCGCGCCGACCGTCGTGGGGATCGAGGAGACCCGCGGCTACGACGTCGACGGCCAACTCGCCTGGCGCTGGCGGAAGTCGAAGAAGGACAGCACCTGGACCGTGGCGCTCGACTCGCTCTGGTACGATGCCCGCGGCAAGGTGGTGGACGTGGCCGTGGGCAGCCGGGCGAGCGGGAGCGAGCGGGTGCGGCTGGCCTACGACGGCCTCGGCGCGATCACCGCCCAGGAGCGCACGCGCAATCTCGGCGCGCAGTACGACGCCGAGGAGTTCAGGAACGACGCCTTCGGCAACGTGCTCTACAGCCGCACACGCTCCTCGGCCTGGGGCGACGGCGTACCGCAGGTGGCCACCTACGGCCTGGACGGCCAACTGTTCGGCCGACACGGAGTGCTCCCCTCCCCTCTGCCGCAGGGCGCGGTGCAGGAGGAGCTGGCGCAGGGCTTCGATGGCGCCGGCGGCGTGCGGGTCAGCTCGCTCCTGCGCAGCGATCCCAACCTGTCCCAGTGGCGCGACCAGACGGCGAGCCGGCCGTACTACGACGGCGACGGCCGGCTGGCCGTGGTCCAGCGCTACGCCTGGCACGCCAGCGGCAGCAGCGGCACCAGCGACGGCGCCTGGGAGGAGTACCGCTACGACGCCCTCGGCCGCCGCGTGATGACCCGCGTGCGACGCCCCAACGGCGGCGCGCCCACCGGCACCAACCCGCTCTGCTCGTCCACGGTGAGCGGCGTCTGCAGCTCGTACTACGAGCGCACCTGGTGGGCCGGCGACCAGATCCTCGCCGAGTGGCGCACCGCCGACGGCACCCCCAACCCGACCAACTCCGGGACCGTGGGCTACGTACACGCGCCGGGTGTGAAGGGGATCGACGCTCCGGTAGCCGTGATCACCGGCACCAGCGTCCGCGTGATCACGGAGGACTGGCGCGGGCTCGGTGAATCCAGTCTCTTCCCGAACGGCGCGCCGGCGGACAACACGCTCTACGGCGGGACGGCGATAACGGTGGCGTGGCCGAGCGGTAAGGGGGCGTACTTCACGCCGTACCTGGGCCAGCCGTCGGGGTCGTCGGTGGAGAGCACCTGGCTCGGCTCGCTGGTGGAGAACGTGGCCGGCGCGGCGGGATTGCTCTATCGGCGCAATCGGTACTACGATCCCCAGAGCGGGCGCTTCACGCAGCAGGACCCGATCGGGATCGCCGGTGGGGTGAACGTGTACGGGTTCGCGGGCGGAGATCCGGTGAACTACTCGGACCCGTTTGGTTTGTGTCCGGTCTGTCTCGGCGGCATCATCGCTGCTGGCGAAGGAGCGTCAGGGACCGCGGCCGGAGCAGCCGCAGCAGCTGGAGCCGCTGCAGCCGCGGCCGTCATTGCTGCAAGGGCAGACGAGATCGCTGACGCGGTAGGCAGCGCTACCGACGCGCTTCGCGACAAGATCCAGGTCAAATTCGTCACATACACGCGAACGGGCCGGAATGGCCAAGTGTATTCTGGACGCGCTCGCGGTTTCGGGAATCCACAATCCATCGTCAACGCACGGGCCTCAGGACATCCCGCTCGACTCGCCGGGTTCGGGCCGGCCGTCCTAGATAAGTGGGCGACTGGTCTTGAGGGTTACCAGGCGATCCGCGGACGAGAACAACAGCTCATCGACACATACGGTGGTGCACAGAGCGAGGGCGGCACCTCGGCGAACCTCATTCGCGGGGTATCGAGGATCAATCCGGCTGCAGGATTGTTCAATGCGGCAGCCACCGCGATGTTTGGACCCGTGCCCTAACGTCAAAGCTCATGGCCAACAAGAAGCTGAACCCCGAAACCGAAAAGGCCGTATCGGCCATCCGGGAACGGTTAGTACTGACACTCCAGTTCATGCAGGATGCGCAGGAGTTCCCGAGCGGCAAGCAGTGGCTGGACCTCGTAGAGGAGGCCGCAAGCAGGGGGGAACTCCGCACACTCCGTCTCCTGGCCAAGGAGGTCGATGCCATGACGAGCGCCCTCGCGTCCCATGAGCGGGACGGGCTAGAAGCGTTGCTCCTATCACGACTCGGTGTAAACAAGGAAGCAGAGCGCGGCGATCTGCAGCGCCAAGTCGCGAAGGTGCTGAATCGTGGTACCATCGCCAGTGAGAAGGAGCGTCGCCGACTTGAGGAGTATGCTGAGATGCTCGAAGTAACCGGTGGGGAGCCAGCGGAGATAGAGAGCGTCCGGCAGTTGCTTCGATCTGGCTGACCATAGTCGGACATGCGGCCCCAGAGGCAGCGGCGTACGGTTAGTCCGTACGTCGCTGCCTCGCCCCATGGCGTACCGAGCTCACACCAATGGCAGGCCGAGTCTCAATTGGGGTCTCGCACGCCAACGGCGCACGGACTGTCCGGATCGCGGGGCCTCGCCGGTGGGCCAGGTCTGTCGTTGGAGTCTCGTGCCCCGTCGCCGGGTCGCCGCCGACTGAGTCTGGCGGCGATCCTCCGCGGCGCGTAATTCTGAGCCGAGCCTGAGTTGGGCACTGGACGTGGGCCGGAACGAGCCCGTGGGTCATCTGCTATCCAGGAGCCTCGAGGGGCTGACCGGATGGTGGACCTCACGGGCTCGTTCCGGCCCGTCAGGGAGCGCACGGGCTGCGGCATCGTGCACCCCGGTGTGCATCGGTTGTGAAACAGCGCCAACCTGCCGCGTACCTGGTGGAGTCGTCGCGCAACACTGAAAGATCCTGGGGGCTCGCGGCGGAGTATGTCGTGCTCCGCCCGGCCCGACCCCTCTTCACTGACGCTTTCGACTCGCGGGAGCGCTAGACGAATCTCTTGGGAGCGTGCCGCACCGCCTCGCTGCCCGGCCGCCGAAGTTGATGATGGGTCGAAGCCGCTCCCGCCACGCTCGGCTCGTCTACGAGGAACCCTCCGGTACCACCCAGTTTGGGCGGTCCGGAGACCGAGCACCAGAGGGAAGTTGCCGATCCGGACAGGGGTGCTATCCAACCCGGATCGGCCGCCCTCGAGCCGCTACTTCTCGTGAACGCGGTGGCGCTCGAGCCAGACCTCTGCCCGGAACTCCTCGCCCGTCTGCATGAGGTGCAGGAGCATCGGCACGAGCTTCCGCGCAACAGCGCACATCGCGCTGATCTTCGCCCCGCCGTTCCTCGCCTGCAGCGCCTCGTACTCGGCACGCGCGAGCCCCCGCTGCTGGCACCACCGGCCGGCGAGGAGGAAGAGCTGCCGACGGAGCGCGGGGCGTCCCCGCTTCGTCTGCCGGAGCCGCCCGCGCACCGAGACTCCGCTCTCCTTACGAGCGAGGTTCATCCCGGCGAGCTTCAATATCTGTCGGGGCGAGACGTAGTCGTGCGGGTCGCCCACCTCGGCGATGATCGTCGCCGCGCAGACGACGTCGATCCCAGGTACCGTGGTGAGCGCGCGAGCGGCGGGTGTGAGCTCGACCAGCGCGCGGAGCCGGATCTCGACCTCGGCGGCATGCTCGCGCACGAGAAGGAGCCGGTCGAGGAGGCGGAGGATCTCGGCGCGCCGAGCCTCGCTACCGGCCGTGAGTGCGACGCTCGTCCGCGCATCGGTGAGGAGCGCGTCGAGTCGCGGCTTCGGCATGTGGTTCTGCGAGACGTCGCGCGCGAGCTTGTTCACCGTACGTCGGGGGGCCGCCGCGAGGTCGGCCGGAAGCGGCCACGCCTGGAGGAGTGCGAGCGGCGTGGGCTTGACGATGGTGGAGAAGTGCCGCATGAACTCGGGCCACGCGAGGTCGAGGACCGCGAGCAGCCGGTTGCGGTGACGCGTCTGCTCGACGGCGAGCCGCCGCCGTTCGGTGGCCAGGAAGCGGAGTTCGGCCGCCGTGTCGCTCAGGAAGGGGTAGCTGACGAAGTAGCCCTGGGCGAGGAGCTTGGCGATCTGCGCGGCGTCCTTGTCGTCGCTCTTCCGCGGGCTGTTGTCCTCGACCTCCTTGAGCCGCTTGGTGACCGAGGCGAGGACGTTGACGATCTGGTAGCCGCGCCGGTGGAGATCATGCGCGAAGGTGAAGCCGTAGTGGCCGGCGAACTCGAGTCCGACGAGGATCCTCGAGCGCGGCACGTGGGGGAAGGTGGTGGCGAGGTACGCGTCGGCCGCGTCGAAGCCCTCGCGGCTGACGGGCACCACCTGGGCGCCGAGGCGCCGCCCGTCGGGTCCGCGGGCGACCATCTTGTGGAACACCTTCCCGGTGTCGACGCCGACGTGGACGGGGAACTGGACGGCCCACTCGGCCTTGCTGTCCACCGTGCCGTGCTGGCTCCAGCCGGCGGGCGAGCGGAGCGGCTCGCCGGCCTCGAGTGAGGCGAGATGCTGCTCAGGGTGTTGCTCGGGGTGCTGCTCGGGATGAGGCGAGGCACGCTGCGCGGTCATCTGAGCTCCTTCGAGGGCTGGGCCCTCGGGAAGGGATGATCTCAGAAGCGCGCCTCCGCGGCGCGGACCCGTGGCCTGCCGGCGCTATGTCGCCGTCGTGCGCGACACGCCAGGGCAGGCGGCGGCTTCCGAGCCGCATGCAGTCGCCGAGTGGATGCGTCTTGGAGGAGGATGCTTCATATTCGCTTGTCGGCGCTATAGGGACTTACGCCGGCGCGGTGAGGCCAGCGAACGACGCGATTCTACGGAGTGGGATCCGTATGTAGAGGTCTGTCGTATTCGGATCCGTTTGGGCTCTGTAAGAACGCGAAGGGTGAGCCGGTTCATCCGCGGGAGTGCGACAAGCCACTGGAGTCGCCGGCAGTGGATCCGGTGGCAATCCTCACGGGGTTCGCCACGGGGCTGGTCAAGGGAGTATTCACCAGGGCAGCTGTCGGTGCGGCGGGCGCGGCCAACGCCGGTGAACTCCAAGCGACGATTCACGGCGCGGGCCTACTCGCTGATGCCTCGCGTTCGGGAGTTGCCGAGGTGAGGGATGTGATGGTCAATGCGACGCGTGACGGCCTCCAACGCGATGGTGCGAGGGTCTACATCCAGCAGGTGGGCGAGCGATTCAATGTCGTCGTGATGGGCGAGCGCGGCCTGGTGATGAACCTGAAGACTATTTCGGAGAAGTCGCTCACGAGACTCGCAAAGCGCTATGGCTACGAGCACCTGCTTCCCTGATCGAGGTGAACAATGAGATTTCAGTGCTGCTTCTGTGGTAACGAGATAGTGCAGATGGCTCCAGATCCTGTGCGACTCCAGATCAGTTCGGAGGATCCAGCGGAGCAGCAGGATCTGTACTGCCATCAACGCTGTCTTCAGCGCGCAGTTCATCCGACGATCCCTCTGATCGTTGGTGAACCAGAGTAGTTGAAGGAGGAGCCAACGCGGCATGGTCCCTTGTCGGCCGTGCCGTGTTGGCTCTCCTGGTCCCCATGGGCCCGGTGTCAACTCGGTGCGGAGCACCTCCGGATCGCCGGGCTTCACGGGGGTGTCTTCGCCTGGAAGAGCCATGTCTAGCTCGGTGCTTTGGGCCACTCTAGCACCCGCGGGCTTGTTCCACGGCGAAGGCGACGCCGCACGACAGAAACGCGTCTGCCAGGTCTGGACGGAGTCGTCCGGAACCGCCCGGATCATCGGGCCTCGCTCAAGCAGCAGTCGTTCAGGACGCTCGACCAGGGCTTCGACGGCGCCGGCGGCGTGCGGGTCAGCTCGCTCCTGCGCAGCGATCCCAACCTGCCCCAGTGGCGCGACCAGACGGCGAGCCGGCCGTACTACGACGGCAACGGCCGGCTGGCCGTGGTCCAGCGCTACGCCTGGCACGCCAGCGGCAGCAGCGG